>JAIYAV010000178.1 GCA_027488855.1 Saprospiraceae bacterium | reverse complement strand
CTGAACCGCACCTTATCTCCTGAAGCATACAACCAAAACAACGAAAACCTGGGGATTGCCTTGAACTACGAGGGCATCAGCACTGCTGAAGCCTACGAGTTGAAGCAGAACACTCCCAACCCTTTCAGTGATGAAACGGTGATTGGGTTTAGTTTGCCAAAGGCGACCAAGGCTACCCTGAGTATTCGGGATGTGAAAGGTGCTTTGCTGTACAAAGTAGAGGGCAATTACGCCAAGGGCAACAACCAAGTGAGCTTAAAGAAGAGCCAATTGGGGGCCCGTGGGGTCTTGTACTACACTTTGGAGACAAGTGACTTCACAGCGACGAAGAAGATGGTGATACTGGAGTAAGTTATATTGGGCAGCTTCGCTGCGGTGTTATTTTTTCACCACCTTAGAAACCTCAGACACCTAAGAACCACCTAAGCCGATCTGTATTTGACTTAGGTGAGTCTAAGGTGTCTGAGGTTTCTAAGGTGGTGAAAAATACCAGCAGTGTAGTCAGGTACTCAAATTTAGTGCTGAGGTTGGCCTCATTGGCAGAAAGCAAAAAGCCTCATTTTATTGTTCTTTCAACATGTCTTCCAGCGAAATTTCCTGATCTTGAAGCTTTTTGCGTAGCCGATGGCGCGTTTTTTTTACCGAGTCTGGTGATATACCAAGGATAGTAGCAATGCGAGGCGTATCAAGATTAAGCTTCATCAGCAGAATTAACCGAAGTTCTGAGGGGGTTACAGCAGGAAAACGCTCCATCAATCGTTCCACAAAATGGGGGTACGCGTTGGAAAAATTTTCTTGAAATAGCTCCCAATCTTCCCGGGTGAGTATAGAAGATCGAAGCAATTGGCCCTTCACATCATTCCCCTCATGGAGTGTTTTTTGCATTTGAATATTTTGCAATATTTGCGTTTTTTCCAGCAGTCGCGTCGTGATTTCTTGTAGTTTTAGTTGATAAATTTTTTGTTCATGTTCTGCTTCCTGACGCTCCAATTCTAATTTTTTTCCAATGTCCATTAATTCATACCTATGTATTTCATTTTGAAATTCAAATTCTTTTTGCGCCATTGCGAGGTTGAATTTCAGTTTCTGCTTGTTTTTGTACTGCTTCCAAAACCAGCCAAGCAGTGCACAGCATACCGCAACATAACTTAGGTAGGCTAGCCAATGCTTGTACCAGGGAGGCAATATGCAGATTTGAATAGAGGCAGGTTCTTCAGACCATACTCCATCGTTATTGGCCCCATGAACAAAAAAAGTATACTTGCCTGGAGGGATGCTGAAGTAGGTAATCTGGGGGACATGGCTTAGGTGGCTCTCTTTTTTTCCTTCTAGCCCTTTTAGCCAATAGCGGTATTGATTTTTGGAACTAGCTGTAAATTCCAGGGCTGCAAATTCCAGGGTGACGGTATTTTGGTGATGCGGGAGTGTAATGGTATGACAATGGTCGATTGCTTCTTTAAGTATTCCCGTGCCGTCGCCAACGTTCACTACCTTATCGTTGATTTTTAGTCCGGTCAACCTAACTTTCGGACGGTGGGGATTTTCCTTGATTGTGGCAGGATGAAAAACATTCATTCCTCTGACGCCACCAAAATAGAAAAAGCCCCGGCTATCTTTGGCAAAAGAGGCAGTATTGAACTCGTCATCTTGTAACCCATCCACTTTTCGGTAATTTTTGATTTTACCCGATTGGGGGTGGTAGACAATTAATCCTTTATTGGAACTCAGCCATAGGTTGCCGCTTTGATCGGACAGAATGCCATAAATGACATTATCGGGCAATCCATTGGCGGTGTTGAGATGTACAAACTGGTTGCTGCGTAAGTCAAGTCGGTTGATTCCTCCACCTCTAGTGCCGATCCAGAGCACATAAGGGTCTTTGGGATCAGCTAAAAGGCTAAGCACAAACTTGTTGTTGAGGCTATTGCGGTTGTTGGGATTGGGCTGGTAAAGTTTGGTCCTGGCCTTAAAAACGGGCAAGGAGCGTGCTTGAGCAAGAGAGGAAACCCACAGCGAATCTGTCCTAATGCGGGTTTTGCTTTTCGGAAAAATCCGGAGCAACCCTTTTTCGGTGGCCAGCCAAAAGGACTGGTCAGCTGTTTTTTCGACGGCATATATGCGCAGGTCACTGAGGCCAAGCTGGCGAAAATCCAATGCTGTTGCGGAGTCTGATGCGGGATGAAGGTGAACAAGTACTCCTCTTATGGGTGCTTGTATGGAGCCATCAGGTTCCAAAAAGAACTCGTTGGCAGGATGTTCGATAGGGTAGGGGTAGGGCAAACGAAAGGATTTACTTGTTTGTTTCACAAGATCAAGCCAGACCAGGTGTCCTTTTCCACCTAGCCATAAGGTGTGCTGGTGATCCGATTTGGCAAGACTCAATTGATCCTTGTCGCCATCACAAATCGTTTGCACAAAATCAACCAATTTTTTGGGCGATCCAATGATGGTCAAGCCCCTATTTGAAAGATTGTGGCAGGACAATTTTCCCCAGCCATTGTGGAGAAGAGGGTAAAGAAAAGCTGATTTTTCGGTCGATAGGGTATTAAATGCAGGACTAATCGGGCTGAATTTTAAAAGCCCCAGTTCTCGATTGGCCAACCAAAGATTTCCCGAGGAATCGATCAATTGGATGTACCTTTCCTCTTTGGTGTCCACTGTCCACTTGGGTTTCGACCAATTAATGAAAAAGGGAGACCATTGCAGTGGAAAAGCCTCGTAGCGATTGCCATTCCTAATGAGGGCAAAGTTTTGGGTAAACTGTATTACGTCAATCCCCTTGGGGGCTTTGCCCACTTTTTTCCAATGACTACCCTTGCTGGAGGAGCGCCAAATTTCGCCATCCGCAGTTTGCCAATAATCAACCTGAGTAGCTATTGCTTCCGAAATTTGAAAAAATGGCCTCTGCAATAAGCCTCTGGGAACAGGCAAAGGCTTCCACGTATTTTTTTCCCAGGCAACGAGCTTGTCCGCATCCATTCGGCATAGGGTTTCGCCATTTTCCAGCGGTGCAGAAAATACATTGTCCATGCGCCAGTTGCTTACCTCCATTTGGGAAAGCCACTTGTGCTGGTCTTTGGGGGTGGAAAAGGCTAGGTTTTCCCAAAACCCTCTTGGAAATTTTACCCGGCTCAGCACAAAGACATCAATTGAATGATGATGCGATCTGATCCAAAGCGTACCATCCTTCGTTTTAGCCAGCAGTGCCGAGGTAGATGCAGGTAATTTGTTTTTGATTTTGAGGTTTAGGCCATATCGCTGATCTAAAAAAGGCAAGTGAAAAAAACGCCCTGTTTTTTTGTGGTAAAGATTGGCACCCTCGCCCAGCGTACCAACGAAAAGGTAGTCGCCTAAATCAGTAATGGAATAGACGTTTCCGCCCGTAATGGAATTGGGGTCAAAAGGATTGGTCATGAAATTCAAAAAGCGGTGACCATCAAAGCGGTTCAGGCCAGTACCGGGCGACCCCATCCAAATGAATCCTTCTCTGTCCTGCATGAGATGAGTCACAAAACCTTGCGGAAGACCTTGCTCAATGCCAATGTGCATCAGGGCTTGTGCCACCATTGGTATACTGGAGTTGATCCAGAGCAAAATTGTGATTTGTAAACAGCGTATGGTCATGACATGCTAAAAGTTGGCTGAAACTGGTGCAAAAATACGGATGTGATTGGCTGATTCAAAGCCATCTAGCAATTGTCCACCTTTTTGTCCACCCCCTAATTTTGGCTTCAGATATGAATAAAACGAATTTTACATCATGCTAATAAAATAATCATTTTGGCTACAACGCTCGTGAAAAATCTTTGCAAAATGAAACGACCTTTATGCATGACGCTTCAATCTGAGGCGAACAAGATGAATTTATCGGTGCCTTTTTTCCGAAGGCCAAAATTTTACCCATTGTGGTGTCTTTTGTTTTTTTGCCTAACACACCTATCAATGGCGAAAACAGCCCCTGCTGCGGATGCTACCCTGCCCAACGGCAGGCTCGATACAGGTGCATTAGGCCATCAACAACGCACCTTCGGGCAAGTTGCGCTCAATGAAATTGCGACAACTGTCCCCTTATCCTGCCCCACGCCTGGCGAGACTTGGACAGGCCGCACGGCAGCGGCGGCGAACCAGTGGCGATCCGTGACCTATGGCAATGGTCTTTTCGTGGCGGTAGCGCAAAATGGTGAGAACCAGGTCATGACCAGCCCCGATGGAATTACTTGGACGGCCCGCACGGCAGCGGCGGCAAACGCTTGGTTTTCCGTGACGTACGGCAATGGTCTTTTCGTAGCGGTGGCAGCTAATGGCACGAACCAGGTCATGACCAGCCCTGATGGGATTACTTGGACGGCCCGCACGGCAGCGGCGGCAAACGTTTGGGCTTCCGTGACGTACGGCAGCGGCCTTTTCGTAGCGGTGGCAGCTAATGGCACGAATAGGGTCATGACTAGCCCTGACGGGATTACTTGGACGGCCCGCACGGCAGCGGCGGCAAACGCTTGGACTTCCGTGACGTACAGCAGCGGCCTTTTCGTAGCAGTGGCACAAGATGGCACGAATCAGGTTATGACGAGCCCTGACGGGATTACTTGGGTGGCCCGCACGGCAGCGGCGGCAAACACTTGGTTTTCCGTGACGTACGGTAACGGTCTTTTCGTAGCGGTGGCAGCTAATGGCACGAACCGGGTCATGACCAGCCCTGATGGGATTACTTGGACGGCCCGCACGGCGGCTGCAGCTAGCGTTTGGACTTCTGTGACGTACAGCAATGGTCTTTTCGTAGCGGTGGCAGCTCAGGCTACGAACCGGGTCATGACCAGTCCCAATGGCATTAATTGGACGGCCCGCACGGCGGCAGAGGAAAACAGTTGGACTTCCGTGACCTACGGCAATGGTCTTTTTGTAGCGGTGGCATTTAATGGCACGAACCAAGTTATGACCAGCCCCGGGGGCACCATACCCAGCGTTGCCATTTCCGCCAATTCGGGCAACAGCGTCACTCCTGGCACAAGCGTGACCTTCACGGCCACGCCGACCAATGGCGGCACCACGCCGACCTACCAATGGAAGAAAAACAACAGCAACGTAGGCACCAACAGTGCTACCTATACCGACAATAGCCTCGCCGATGGCGACGCCATCACCGTGGAAATGACCAGCAACGATCCCTGTGCTAGCCCGGCCACGGCCACGAGCAATGCGATAACCATGACCGTGACCTGCCCCCCAGGTGTCGAAACCTGGACAGCCCGCACGGCAGCGGCGGAGAGCAATTGGCGATCTGTGACGTACGGCAATGGTCTTTTCGTGGCCGTGGCGGACGGTGGCTCGAACCAGGTCATGACCAGCCCCGACGGCATTACTTGGACGGCTCGCACGGCGGCGGATGAAAGCGATTGGTATTCCGTGACGTACGGCAACGGTCTTTTCGTGGCAGTGGCAGAAGATGGCGATACCCAGGTCATGACCAGCCCCGACGGGATTACTTGGACGGCTCGCACGGCGGCTGACGATGATCCATGGGCGTTCGTGACGTACGGCAACGGCCTATTCTTGGCCCTGTCAGATGACGGTACGCTCATGACTAGCCCCGACGGCATTAACTGGATCCGTCGCAGGTTGCCTGCGAAGTACTCTTGGAGCTCCATAGCGTACGGCAATGGTCTTTTCGTGGCAGTGTCTTCAGATGTTAAAGATGATCAGGTCATGACCAGCCCCGACGGCATTAACTGGACGCTTCGGACGGTGGCAGAATCTGGCGTTTGGCAATCTGTGACGTACGGCAATGGTCTTTTCGTAGCGGTGGCATCTCATGGCACGAACCGGGTCATGACTAGCCCCGACGGCATCAATTGGACAGCTCACGCAGCGGCGGAAGATAACCTGTGGCAATATTTGACGTACGGCAATGGTCTTTTCGTGGCAGTGGCATGGGATGGCACTAACCGGGTCATGACCAGCCCCGACGGCATTAACTGGACGGCCCGCACGGCGGCAGAGGCAAACAGTTGGGAATCCGTAACCTACGGCAATGGTCTTTTCGTAGCGGTGTCCAGAATAGGCACAAACCGAGTCATGACCAGCTCAGCGGGCACCATACCCACCGTTGCCATTTCTGCCAATCCTAGCAACATCGTGACTCCGGGCACAAGCGTGACCTTCACGGCCACGCCGACCAATGGCGGCACCACGCCGACCTACCAGTGGAAGAAAACCAACAGCAACGTAGGCACCAACAGTGCCACCTATACCGACAATAGCCTCGTTGAGGGCGACGTAATCACCGTAGAAATGACCAGTAGCGACCCCTGTGCCAGCCCGGCCACGGTGACGAGCAATGCGATTAGGATGACTAATCCGATGAGCTTGTCCTGCCCTACGGATACAGTCGTGGCAGCTTGTCAAACGCAAGAAGCAGTAAATGCAGCGTTTGAGACCTGGTTGGCAACGGCAACGGCGAGTGGCGGATGCAATGGCGTGTTGACAAACGACAGCAAGGGCGCACCTTTCGCTTGTGGCGGTTCTACTACGGTGACCTTCACCTACACGAGCGATTGTTTAGCTCCGATCACCACCTGCCAAGCGACCTTCACGGTAGCAGCCGCCCCAACGGTAGTGCTGACTTGTCCCACCAATACCACTGCCGCAGCTTGCCAAACGCAGGCAGCAGTAGATGCAGCGTTTGCGACTTGGTTGGCAACGGCTACAGCCAGTGGCGGATGCAATGGCG
>JAIYAV010000221.1 GCA_027488855.1 Saprospiraceae bacterium | reverse complement strand
TATGGCTGCCATCAACGTCGCCAGAGCTGTCCAATATTTAAACCCTACCATTTCCTCAATGAACTCTTTCGTGCGTAGAGCTTACAACCTTAAATTGGTCGAATGGCTTTTCGAGCACCTTAGCAAAAATGCTGAGTTTGATCAATTTCATCCCGATTTCCATAAAGTATTGGATTTCGGCGCGATTCATTCAACTTAGCACGCGCATTCTGCGCGGACTATTGGTAATAGTAAAGGAGATATTATAGAACCTGTGTTTAGGGAGTCTCCAATAACACTGTTTTCGATAATCAATTGACTGGAATAATCTGGCGCAAGGAGTTACGCTCCTTGCCTGGCAATCTATTGTAGAATCATATGAAAGACACATCTGTTGTACTTGAATCAACTCACTTAAGCGGCCATAAAAGAATATGGTACATGCTCCAGGAATCCAGTGGATGGCTGATTTTTTTTAGCATTTGGCTACTGTACATTGCGGTGTCGTTCATTCAGCAAAGGTTGGTTTTTACGGAGGATGTCATCTACAATACTTTCGGTGAACAATTAGCTTACGATCGGATTGAGCAACTTTTAGAGACCAGAAAAGAATGGGAATGGGTGGGTTACGCCATTATCCCAATTTTCATCTTTTTTCAAGTATTTTTCACTGCAGCATGCCTGAATATTGGCTATTTATTGGGGGAGCATCGTAGCACAAAGATTGGGTTCCGGCGCTTTTTCAGCATTAGCATCAAATCCTCTATCGTATACCCGCTTTACAGTGTAGCCATGTTGCTGGTGTGCCTACTTTTTTTAAATGTAGAGCACATGGAAGATTATTCAGATGCGGATTTTTTTTCCATCGCAGGTTTGTTGCACCTGAGCCGTAGCGAAGAATGGTGGGTGATGCCCCTCCGCGCCATCAATATCTTCGAACTATTCTTCTGCTTAGGGCTCGCAGCAGGAGTAAGTCGGGCAATTAATCGCCCTTTTCGAAGTGCTTTAGCCTTTGTCGCCCTTTCTTACGGTGTGGGCTTTTTGCTCTGGATGTTGTTCGTCATGTTTTTACAATTAAGCTTGAGCGCATGAAGACAAGACAAATAATCACCCTACTGTTATTGTTGTCCATTATTGGCCTGCTTTCCTGGCAAATTAGTGAAAAGGCTGGCCAAAAGGCACAGCGAGCTAAGGAAAGGGCTCAATTGCCGGATTTTACCCTATCAACCTTAGGAGGGGAGAATCTAAACACCAATTCAATGGTTGGCAAAGATCAAAGCATCTTTATCTTTTTCGATCCTGATTGTTCCATTTGTGCCTACGAGGCCGAAAATGCGCATCGCTATGTGGAGGAATATGCAAAAAACACCAGTGTAGTTTGGGTAGGGGCAGAGCGTAGAAGTAAAGTCGAGAAGTTTGTTACAAAATACCGTCTGGATACCCTTGCCAAGCATTTTGTGCTGATTGATTCTAGTGGGCAATTGGCAAAAAAATTTGGAGTGCGAGGCGTTCCCGAAATCCTGATCTACAACCACAAGGGGGATTTGGTAAAACAGTTTCATGGTGAAACGACCTGGGAAGGAATGCTTAAATATCTTGACTGAAAAGGTCTCTTGTTCTACTCAAAAGGAATACGAATGACGATCCTGGTATTGATGGCTGATGCCATCGGGCACATCAACGGGACTTACAACTTTTGCCGAAAGCTACAAGCTCATGGTGCAAGGATCGTGTATGGCGTCAGGCCACAGATGATGGCCAGCATACAGGCACAAGGTTTTGAGGCCGTCGTCAGCAACAATGAGTTCTTTTTCAAAAGAGGCGGTTTGGGCTTGGAAAAAAATTCCTGGCTTGAAAAACTGAGTGAAAATTTTGCCGACATTTTGACGCACGAAAAGGAAAAATTTGCCCGAGCTATTGCTCAGCAACTGGATCAGTTGATCACCCGGCTCAACCCGGATGTGGTTCTGCTGGACAGTTTCCAGAGTTACAACTATTTCTTGTTGAACCTCAAGCACCGGCGTGTTTTTTTGATTCAAACCATGCTCTCTACAGTGAAGAGAAAAGGGGTACCGCCATTGTACAGCCGCTTGGGTATAAATACAAGCGATTGGCTAAAAAGCCTGAGCCGGCAATGGGGGAGGCTAAAAAATAAAGGACAACGCTTGATCACGCTGGAAAGAGGGGTGCTGACAACCGTATTGAGGATAGCTAGTGATCAAAAATCGGAAATTTTAGCCGCACTTGACACCAAGCGTAGCTTCCGCCCAGGGATTAAGGGACTTCAAGAGATCATCATGGCACCACGGGCTTTTGATTTGCCGGAGTTTGGGCAAGTACAGGGGCAATATTATGCAGGCACTCAATTGAATCATGACCGTATTGAAGTAGAGCTATCGAAAAACGAATTGGAATTGCTGCAAAAGATGGATGCAGGGAAGGATCAAAAATGGGTGTATTGCTCATTGGGCACCCTGAATTTGCTTCATAACCCTAAGTGTCTCCACTTTTTGGAGCAGGTACTGGAAGTTTTTCGTCAAAAACCCGAATGGAACCTGGTTTTGGCTACCGGGATGATCGAAACGCGACAACTGAGCAAGGTTCCTGACAATGTGTTGGTTTACAAAAAGGTCCCCCAATTGGAAGTACTCAAACGTTGTCAGGCCATCATCACGCACGGGGGGCTTAATTCCGTACTGGAAGCCATCGACCATAAGGTGCCCCTGTTGGCATACCCACTTAATGAACGTTGGGATCAAAATGGGAATGCAGCCAGGGTGGAGTATTATGGAGTGGGATTGAGGGGGAGGATGCAAAATGCCCAAACTGGACAAATTTTGAAGCAACTTGATCTATTGCTACATGATGAGGTTTATCTCCAAAATCTTCTGATTTTGAAGCAGAAAATAGGGGCAGAAAATGGGATGGAGATGATTTTAGAAATGATTTTCCATGGAGATTATTCCAAAACAAAGCTAAAAATCGCAGATGCGATGAAAGAATAAGAAATCAA
This sequence comes from Saprospiraceae bacterium, assembly GCA_027488855.1. Taxonomy (GTDB): domain Bacteria; phylum Bacteroidota; class Bacteroidia; order Chitinophagales; family Saprospiraceae; genus Haliscomenobacter. The sequence goes on along the minus strand of JAIYAV010000221.1, from coordinate 3,898 downwards.
CGGTGATGTTCTGATTCCTGCATTCAAACGGCCATTGGGTGTGGGACAGGCTGAAGGTCAGCAGTCTGGGAGAGGTCTGACTAACACGTCAAATTTTAATTACTTTATCATGAAAAAAATTGAAAATTCATGTTTGGTTCCCCTTGCAGGAGGAATGAGTTGTGCTCAGCTTTCTGCGCAACTAACAAGTATGTTTAAGCAAGGAGGAGCTGCAGCGCAGCAAGCGTGGAACATAACTATGCTTATTTACGCAGGGTATAATCTATGTGATTAAAAAATAATGCCAACATGCTGCCTTTCATCAGGTCTTTCGCATTAACTTGGTTTAGTCTGGTTGCTTTTCAACTATTTACACCAACACACATGCACAAACTCGGTGGAGGGCAGTATAGAAATCCCTAAGATGGGATAAAAAGCGCAATTTAAATAAAAAATACATATGAAACACTTAGTGTCATGTTTTTTTTTCATATTCTGTTTGGCTATGCTAAATGCACAAAACAGTGAATTTGTGTTAGTGCTGAAATATAGACAATACAAAATTGGCTCCGAAAATAAACTTACTATGCCCCAAACAATGGGAGACTCTAAAGGTTGGAATGAATTGATGGATCTTTTTAATGCTGATTCTGTAGATTTCAAAATATTTGTAAGTGCTGACACAATTTTAAACTTGACTTATATAAACAATAGACTACTTAATTCAATAAGAGTAATATCTTTAAATAAAGAATGGTCGGTTAATCTTAGTAATGGCATTTGGTTGCCTGTAAATTCGAAGATAACAAAGAAAATCACAAACGACTATTTTGAAAACAATAAAATAAATATTGAACAATCAGGTTACTCTTTTGAAAAACAAAAAAAACAAAAGAAGCAAGAAAAGATTCATGGATTTATGTGTGATGTTTGGGAAGAGGTTAGCTCACAAATGCAAAGCGAGGTAAAAACTTGGGTCACCCCTGAATTCGCTTACGTTTTTCCTCAATTTAGTGATATAAGTTTTAAAGGCCAGTTAATTGTCAAAACGGAATCCTCTTCTTCTCTTGGACAGGAAAGAAAAGACACAAGGGTGCTTCAGGAAATTGATACGATAATTGGGCTATCTATAAAAGACGAAATCAATAAATTACTAAATATAGAGATTGGAAGCGCAAAAAAGGCATACACTAATTTGGAAGATAATAAATTACTTATCCAAGATAGCGTTAAAGTACAAAGCAATATCGGGAATTTTCATTTTAAAATTATGGAAAAAGACTCCACTTCAAACATAGAAAAGGCTATAAGCGATGCCTCTTTTTTATTGATTGATATTTGGGCATCCTGGTGTAGTCCATGCCTAAAATCTTTTCCCGAATTAAATAAGCTTAAACAAGCCTATACAGATTCATTACAAATTTTGTCTTTAAATTATGCCGATACCGATCTTGGAAAAGTAAAAGAAGTGCTAAAAAAATATACGCCCGATTGGCCTCAGGGTTTTGCATCACACCAGGTGCATGATTTGTTAAATCCGATGCGTATGTACCCTTCAATGGTGCTTATTGATCGAAATGGGAAGGTCGTTATGATGGGCAAACCAGATTTATCGCTCAACGAAATCCGTACATTTTTAGATGAGCACATTACGCCAAGAAAATAAATCCGGGCAATGGGTCTATCTTTTTACCCCCTTTGCCAAACTTAATTATTGGAAAACAGCCAAGTCAATTCTGGTTGGATTCTTGGAATCGCATATTTCTTATTTCTAAACATTTAAAACTTCAATTTATGAAAAAAGTTAAAGACAATGAGCTCACAGAGCTAACTGGAGGAATGACTTGCGCTCGTTTATCCGAAATTCTAGATGGTATGATGTATGGGGAGAATGCTTCCCAGCAATCATGGGATCAAGCCATTATTATCATCGACTTGATAGATAACGGATACACACTTTGTACTCCCGTTTAATGTCCACTTTTTTTGTCGGCCCTAGAGCTTAACCAAAAGCTCTAGGGCCACTAGAAATCATACAAATATTGATCCTATGATGAAATTCGCATTGATTTATTTGTTGTGTTGCATTGGGCATTTTTTGTTGGCTCAAAATCAAACTTTTGAAGGCGTGATAGAAGTTCTGACTATTGCGCAACAAAATGAAAATTCAAAAAAAGCATTAGCCGATAAATTAAATGCAATTGGAATGTACAAATTGGCTGAAAAAGTTCAAAAAATTGACTCAATTAAAGCTATCTATTTCTTCAAAGGAGATAGCCTGTGGGCTGAGCAAATTTCTACTTATTCTGCAGAAACAAAAAGAAATTATTACCAAGCCAATGATTATGCTTTAATCATTAATCCATCAACAGGATTAAAAATAGTGCTGGGCGCAAAACCAATAGAAAATGAATTAGATGCTCAAACTCAAAAGAATTGGCCTAATACGAAGGATTTGGGCGGTTGGCTCAATGCTGATTATTCCAATTACAAAAGAATAAAAAATAGAACAAAAATAATTGAGGGTTACACTTGTACACTTTATCAAGAGTATAATCCGAAGCGAACAGGAAGCGTCAGCTTGCACTGGATTGCTGAAGACTTCAAGTTTGCTAAAAATCAACAACAGCAACATTTTTTCAATACTTTTTTCACACCATTTGGGCTGAAGATGAGCTCCGAATGGCAGTCGGAAGGCATTTCGCAACAGTCCTCTATAATTAAAATAAAGCCAACTACCATCGGATCAATACAATCGCGTCTAAAAAATTTAACCTTAGGCACCTTAGATAGCCTTCAATACGCCGATGAAGACATTAACCAATATTTAAAAGAGAAAAGCATTGAAAATGCTTCGATTGTCCCTGACTTTTCATTTTATCCAGTCGGAAAGCCAGAGCCAGTGAACTTGTACGCCCGGAAAGGCAGTGGGAAATTCATGCTGTTGGATTTATGGGCTACCTGGTGTGGACCATGCATTAAGGCTTTTCCTAAACTACGTCAATTACAAGAAGAAAACACCTCGGTACTTGACCTTATCAGCGTCAATATAGGTGATCACCGAGACGATTATGTACAGGAATTTATTAAAAAGCATGATATGAACTGGCCTCAAATTTATGGAGGCAGATTATTGCGTGCTTTTTTAAATCCCAAGAAAAGTATTCCCTATGTCATATTACTCGACGACCGGATGAAAGTACGCTGGATGGGCAACCCTACAGAACATTGGGAGGAAATTGAAAAAATAATTCATCCTAATTGACTTATAAGGAACAACAGATGAAGTAAACATTGTTTTTGTTTACGTCCATTTGTTGATTTTATAACATTTAAAACTAAAATTTATGAAAAAAGTTAAAGACAATGAGCTCACAGAGCTGACTGGAGGAATGACTTGTGCTAGGCTGTCTAGTCTCTTGAGGTACATGATGGATCCCCAAACGGGAACTAGTCAAACCATGGCACAGGCTGTAGCTCTTATTGACCTCATGCACAGCGGCTATACTTTGTGCTACGGGTAAAACAAGGCAAGATGAATTCATCCGTGCTTGATTCTGATTTGATTGGGTGCAATAGCTGTTTGAATCCAGTCGAATCGAAATTTGATCTATTGATTGTTTTTAATCAAAAGGATATGAAAATATACTTTTTTATGCTCGTGTTTTTCTTTTGTATCTATAATGGGCACAGCCAAGACAGAATCACTGAGGGTATATTCGAATACGTAGGGGTAAGAAAACAGGATGATCTCAGCAAAAAAAAATTGGTCTCAAAACTCAGAGACATAGGAATGAATGGGGTGTAATTCAAATTGTCGCTCCGCAGGATTAAGCAGCGGATTTCCTGAAAATATTGGTGATTAGATCGAATTTCTGGCTGCGTAAAGCAACCCTAAGCTTGATCATCTTATCGCAGC
>JAIYAV010000419.1 GCA_027488855.1 Saprospiraceae bacterium | reverse complement strand
TATTAAGCGCTTCGTAACGGGAGGCCGCTAGGGCCAGAAATTCTTCCTTGCTCATCTTGATTGGATTTGTTCTAAAGATAAGCCTTTTCAAATTGTCTGCGACAATTTGAATTACACCCGGTCCCAAACTATCCTGCTCAATGTTGATGGGGCGATCATTTTTAAAAAAAGTGCAGTTGCTGATGACACCAGTTACCGCTCCTGTTGACTTGGCAGTGTTAATGATGTTGATCATGCCATAATTAGGGTGACTCCACACGTCACTGATGTAGTTGCGCTCAAAAGTACATTGGTCTATCTGAAAAGAAATTTTGCATGAGCCTGAGCCATTGACAATATTTATAACTTGAGCCCCAATGTTAGTTCGATTGTATTTGAATATCGACTGTTGAATACTTAAATCAACCACTTCGTCTCGTTGTGAAAGAATCATTATTGCTCCTCCATGAAAACCTGCATTGGTTGAAATAAATGAAGTTTTTTTGATCGTTACCGTAGTTTTGGCTGGTTTTTCAGCCCTGGTTTGGGAATAAAAACCAATGACAGGCGCAAAAATGCTACTATTGTTTGTAAAGGTACAACCATCAAGAGAGGCATCTCCAGCAATGGCAATCCCGCCAGCACCATAAGTACTTTCATTCGCTTCAAAGGTTGAATTACGTATGCTTAGGTTTCCGAATAAAGCGCTAAACAGTATAGCACCGCCATCAACAGAGCTATTAGATTCGAATGAACAATTGTCCAAAAAAATATGACCATTTAGATCAGAAGAAACCCAACAAATAGCACCGCCATTACTACTGGCTATATTGTTTTGGAACTTACAATTGCTAATTTTTAGATTACCCATTATTCGGTCTGTGCGAATAGAAATGCCACCCCCAAATCGAGCTATATTGTTTTGGAAAATACAATTTTCAATTGTCGGATTGTTCTTTTTCTCTACATCTGTTGAAATGATCAAAGCTCCAGCTCCACTAGCATTTTCATCATTTATAGAAGTGCCATCATTTGCTCTGCCATTTTCAATCCAGAGCCCGTTTATTAAGGTTGTAGAATCTGTATTGGTAAGCAGAACAACATGAAGAGTGTTATCGTTGATGTCATTTTTTAGGCCTATGTCACCAGATAAAACACTTGGATTTGCCAGCCAATCTCGTTCTTTTAGTAAAGTTTCTGTTCCATGAAATCCACCAAAAACCCTGACTCCGTTGGGTATCGAGAAAGAGATGTTTCTGCCTGTGCCAGAAGTTGGGTAATAAGTTCCTCGCGCGATCCAGATTGAATCACCTGGTTTTGACGACAATAATGCTTGCTGAAGATCAGAGAATGCTGTTTGCCAACTTTTACCATCACCAATCCCAGTAGTATTTGAAGACCTTACATGTAAGCGATTACCTTGAGCATATTGCCATGAGGGGGCAAATATCAAGAAAGTAAAAAATGAAATTAGCTTTAAATAATTCATGGTATATTGGTTTAATGATTTGGCTTATTCTAGGCTCTGCATCTCTTTTATCCAACAGCTTAATTATTCGTTTGTTTGGATTAAAAACATTAATTAACATTTTTCGCACGAACAAAAATAAATTGCGCATTTATCAATAAAACGTAAACACATAGTTTTTTAGCACAAAAAAATGGGAGCTGAAACGACCGTCTCAGCTCCCATTTTTATAATTTTCAGTGTATCTAATCCCTAGGCAGCCTTCAACTGCCCCAGTTTCGATCGGTTCAATTTCTCCATCGCGTATTCCGCATCAATCACCAACGTCCGTACCTCCGGCGTAGACGGTAATTCAAACATCGCATCGGTCATGATGGCTTCACAAATGGAGCGCAAGCCCCGTGCACCCAGGTTGAACTCCAGGGCTTTGGTGGCGATGAACTCGATAGCGTCTTCGGCAAAAGTCACTTCGATGCCTTCCAGCGAGAACAACTTTTGGTACTGCCGCAACAAGGAGTTGCGAGGCTCGGACAAAATCCGCTTGAGTGTAGGCAAATCGAGTGGATCCAGGTAAGTCAGGACTGGCAAACGGCCAATCAATTCCGGGATCAAACCAAAACCCTTCAAGTCCTGGTGCGTGATGTATTGCAGGAGGTTGTCCCGATCGATGCGCTCTTTTTCGCTGGCTTTAAAACCAATCACCTGGGTATTGACCCGGCGGGCGATGATTTTTTCGATGCCATCAAAAGCACCACCACACACGAAGAGGATGTTTTCGGTATTGACCTTGACCAGTTTTTGCTCGGGGTGTTTACGGCCACCTTGGGGGGGCACGTTCACGTCGGTGCCTTCCAACATCTTGAGTAGCGCCTGTTGGACGCCCTCGCCCGACACGTCGCGGGTGATGGAAGGGTTGTCGCCCTTGCGGGCAATTTTATCAATTTCGTCAATGTACACGATGCCGCGTTCGGCAGCAGCTACGTCGTAGTCACAGACCTGCAGTAGGCGGCTCAAGATGCTTTCTACATCTTCACCCACATAGCCAGCTTCGGTGAACACCGTAGCATCCACGATGGCGAAAGGTACATTGAGGTATTTGGCGATGGTTTTGGCCAGCAGGGTTTTTCCTGTACCCGTACGACCAACCAGCACAATGTTCGATTTTTCGATTTCCACATCATCGCTCGATGGCTGCATCAGGCGTTTGTAGTGGTTGTACACCGCAACGGAGAGAAATTTCTTGGCGTCGTCCTGACCAATCACGTATTGATCCAGGTGTACCTTGATGTCGCGCGGGGTAATGGAAGGATTGAACTGGAATGGGCTGCTGCTCTTCTCTTTGGGAGCTGGAGCTTCAGCATTGGGGTTTTTGCGATCGTAGAGTTCTTCCTGAATGATGTCATAGGCCTGCTCTACACATACCTCGCAGATGTGCGCATTAATGCCAGCAATGAGCATTTGGGTCTCGGATTTGTCCCGACCACAAAAAGAACAACTGTACGTTTGTCTACCTTTATTGCGCATTTTGAATCCTGATTAGTTCAGATTCGTGATCCCTTTCACGATCAAAACCATGAACGGGTTGATTACTTCATTAAACGCAAAGTAACCAACCCGCTCTAAAATTAAGAATTTTTCTGAGGAATACTGCGAACCAATACCTCATCAATCAAACCATATGCTTTCGCTTCCTCGGAAGTCATCCAGTTGTCGCGGTCACAATCCTGTGCAATCTTCTCGTAAGGTTGCTTGGTGTGCTGCGCCATGATCTCGTACAACTCGCGTTGATTTTCTTTGATCAACTTGTAGTAAATCTCCATTTCAGTCACCTGGCCTTGCATGCCACCGAGTGGTTGGTGGATCATTACGCGGCTGTGGCGGAGGGCCGAACGTTTGCCTTCGGTACCAGCGCACAACAGAACCGCTCCCATCGAGGCAGCGATACCTGTACAGATCGTAGCCACATCGGGTTGTACATACTGCATGGTATCGTACATGCCCAAACCTGCAAATACCGAACCGCCAGGGCTATTGATGAACATCTGTACATCACGCTTAGGGTCCGTAGATTCGAGGAACAGCAACTGGGCCTGGATCACGTTGGCTACATAATCCGTAACCTGAACCCCGAGGAAAATGATGCGGTCCATCATCAAACGGGAGAACACATCCATTCCCACTATATTCATCTGACGCTCTTCGATCACCTGGGGCGTGAAAGCCTGGATGTTGGGGTAAGCGTAGGCGGTAGACAGTTCCGCGTACTTTTCAAGGTGCATGCTACTCATACCAAGGTGTTTGGTAGCATACTTCATGAATTCATCCTTGTGAAACATAAGTTGTAATTTTTTGAGGATATAACATCGCCCAACAAATAAGAGTTGATGGAGGGATGCTTTTTTCTCATTGTGGTGGGGCAACATGAGTCATCCCTTTGCGTACAGACAATACAAAAGGCGCTAAGGTGGCAAAACTGCCTGCCTTAGCGCCTTTATTCAAGTTGATTTATTCTTCTTCTAATAGGTCTGCTTCAGCTTGCTCGGTTTGAGCCTGAGCTTGAGCCTGGCGCAGTACTTCCAAAAACTCGGCTTCTGCGATGGGTTTTGGATTGATGGTCACTACAGCGCTGATGGCAGCTTGTAGTTTGTCCAACAGTACTTCATCTGCAGCTTGGTCTGCTTGCTTTTCATCCTGCATCAAACGCTCGACCATGCCATTGATCAGGTTCATGTCGTTCAGCTGGCCGCCGAAGTAAGACAATACCCGATTGGCAAAATAAGCTTTCAGATCTTCCTCAGTCACCTGAATGCCAAACAAACGGGCGGCTTTGTTGCGGATCAACGACCACTGCAAACTTTTGGTAAAGGATTCAAAACCCTTGTCCACCGTTTCAGGAGTGGCATTTTCGTTGGACGTCAAAATCCAGCGCTTCAGGAACGCTTCTGGCACTGGCAATTGATTCAATTCCAATAAACGCTCCTGCAAATCGCGGAACAACAAGGCATTGGCCTGCTGATCAAAATATTGGCCATAATCCAAGCGAATGGCTTCACGGGCTTCTTCTTCACTGGTTACGCGGCCTTCACCGAAGTAGGTGTTATAAAACTCTTCGCCCATTTCGGCGGGTTCTACCCGACTGGCTTCTTCGATGGTGATTTGGAAAACCCGATCCTTGATTTCGCGATCGTCCTCTTTCTCCAATCCCAGGAAGTAGCGGCGTGCAAAATCCTCGTCGCGGTCTTTTTCCAGTTCGAACACATCCATTTTTAGGGTGTCACCCACTTTGTGACCCAACAAAATGGCTTTGGCGCCATCCTGTGCATTGGCCAGCAAAAGGCTGAAATTGTGCTCGATGCCTCCTTCTTTTACAGTGTCAACCTCCAACTCAGCGAGCTGAAGTTTGACCATGTCTTCTTCCTGGATTTCGGAGTCAGATACGATGCGTTTGCCAAAACGTTTGCGCGCTTTGAGCATTTCTTCGTCCACGCGATCGTCGCCGATTTCTACCTTGTATTTTTCGTAAACGTCGCTGGCGTCAATGCCCTTGAGTTCAAACTCTGGAGCAATCCCCAAGTCGAACTTAAAAACATAATCGCTAACCTGGATGGGATCGAGGTGAACCTCGGGGTGATTTTCTGAAGGAATGGGCTGGCCCAATACTTCCAACTTGTTCTCGATGATGTGATCGTACAGCTGGCGTTGTAGCGCGTCGTTGACGATATCGGCCAACAAACCTTTGCCATACAACTTGCGCAGCATAGTATCGGGGGTTTTTCCTTTGCGGAAACCCTTCATGGCCGCCTTATCACGGTATTTATTGAGTTCTGTTTTCAGTTTCTGTTCTACCTCTGCCTTTTCCAATGTGATGGTCAGGACAGCGTTTAGATTGTCGATCTCCTCTCTGACAACATTCGGCATAATCGCAATAGATTTATAGAAAGTCAAATAATGTGCAGCGAATAGAAAAGTAGGCGCATAAAATACTTGCGCCGAGCAATCAGCAATTTTGCTCTTTTAAACGTTCTATTAATGATGGTGCGGGTAGAGGGACTCGAACCCCCATGCCTTGCGGCACCAGATCCTAAGTCTGGCGCGTCTACCAATTTCGCCATACCCGCTAATATTGGATTAAAACCCTTGATTTCTAACGGTTTTGCCCTCCTTTGGGTTCCCGTTTTTAAAAAAGCGTTGCAAAGATAGAATGTTTTTTGTAATTTCAGAGATTATCTCTCGAATATTTGTTTTTTGCTGACCAGATCAAAGCGTACGTTTTTTTGTAACTTTGTAAATCCAGCTTTTGTCAATTTTTGTTTTTTTTGATCAACATTTTTTCGGAGAACACCACGCAGGTTTACTGACAATCCCATGATTTGAAAACCAGGTAAAAGGAAGCCACTATGGCAGAGGTACTGACAATACAGGATGAAGAGAAAAAGCTGATTCAAGATGCTTATCGACAATTGTTGCGTTCCATCAAGTCCGACATGGACGAGGACGACAGCAAAATGATCCGTAAAGCTTATGAAATGGCCGTGCAAGCCCACGCTGAACAACGGCGCAAATCGGGCGAGCCCTACATATTGCACCCCATTGCCGTGGCGCGCATTTGCTCGGAGGAAATTGGCTTAGGGCCCACTGCCGTCGCTTGTGCGCTTTTGCACGATGTGGTGGAAGACACCGACATCACGCTCGATGAGATTGAGCATGAATTTGGCATCCGGGTGCGCAAGATCGTGGACGGCTTGACCAAATTGGACAACGCTTACAACTCGGAAAGTCCCCAAGCGGAAAACTTCAAAAAAGTGCTCTCCACCCTCGTGGAAGATGTACGCGTGGTGCTCATCAAAATGGCCGACCGCCTGCACAACATGCGTACCCTGGGCTCAATGCCCCGGCACAAACAACTCAAGATAGCGGCTGAAACGAGTTACATGTACGCCCCACTGGCGCACCGCCTGGGTTTGTACAACATCAAAACGGAGTTTCAGGATCTGTGCATGAAAATCATCGATCCCGACAACTATCGCCTGGTCGCCGACAAACTCAAGGTAACCAAAAAGGACCGGGAGCAATACATCCAAGAATTCATCGCCCCCCTGAACCAGAAACTGGAGGAGGCCAAAATCAAAGCGCAGATTTTTGGACGGCCCAAATCGATTTACTCCATCTGGAATAAATTGAACACCAAAAAGGTGCCTTTTGAGGAAATTTATGACCTTTTTGCCATCCGCATCGTCATCGACTCGCCACCGGAAAAGGAAAAACTGAAGTGCTGGCAGGCGTATTCCATCGTGACGGACGTACATACGCCCCTACCCGAGCGCCTCAAGGATTGGATCACCATGCCCAAGTCCAACGGTTACGAGTCCTTGCACACCACGGTCATTGGCCCCGGTGGGCGGTATGTGGAAGTGCAGATTCGGACGGAAAGGATGGACGAAATTTCGGAACGCGGCTATGCGGCCCACTGGAAGTACAAAGGGGTGAACAACCAACCCGACGTGTATGAGCGCTGGCTGGACAGTGTGCGCGAAGTATTGGACGACCCGAACAGCGACGCCATCGAGTTCATGACCGACTTCAAGAACAACAGCTTGTTCCAGGAGGAGGTCTACGTATATACACCCAAAGGCGACATGAAAATGTTGCCCAAAGGGGCCACGGCCCTGGATTTTGCCTTCAACATCCACACCGACATCGGCTACCACTGTATCTCCATCAAGGTGAACAACAAGTTGGTACCCATGGGCTACAAACTGATCAACGGCGATCAGGTGCAGATTTTCACCAGCAAAAACCAAAAACCCAGCGAAGACTGGCTGAAGATGGTCGCCACAGGCAAGGCCAAAGCCAAGATTCGTTCGGTAATGAAGGAGGAGCGCCGCCGCAAGGGTGAAATTGGCAAAGAAGCGCTGGAGCGCAAATTGCGCAACCTGAAGGTGGATTTTGAAGAAGGGGTAGAGGTGCTGCTCAAGTACTTCCAACTGAACTCCAAAATCGATCTCTTCTACATGATTGCAGTGGAAGACAAAAGTATTGCCGATATTTTCCGCAAATTCAAAGTGGAAGCAAGTAAACTGGTGGAAATTGCCCCGGAAGTGGCCAAACACGTGACTGGTCATGTTACAGAGGTACACCCGGAGCAATTCCGCAAACCGGGGGTCAAAGCCCGCTTGATGATCAATGCCGAACCCGCCGAAAGGTTTGAATATACTTTTGCTACTTGTTGCAACCCAGTGCAGGGCGATGACATTTTTGCTTACCTCACCGCCAGTGCAGGTTTAAAAATTCACCGCTCAAAATGCCCAAATGCCTTACATTTGATGGCGCAATACGGCTATCGGATCATGAAGGCCGAATGGGTGATGACCGAAGATGCCAGTTTTGTGGCTGAACTCAAAATAACTGGCGTAGATGAGGGCGTAGGCGTGATCGAAAGATTAACCCACCAATTGTCCAGCCAAATGGGGCTCAACATCCGCAAGTTTACCATCGAAGGGGACGAAGGTTATTTTGAAGGCACAATCAAATTGATGGTGAAAAATACCGCCCAATTGGAGCGTGCCATTCAGGAACTGGGCAACCTGGAGAACATTTCAACTGTTACTAGGGTAAGTTAAAATAAAAAAAATGTCTGACAACAAACTGGATGATATCCTCCGCGAGGTAAAAAGTATTTTTTCAGCGCACCTGGAGCAACACGCCCTGCGCAAAACCCCGGAACGTTACGTCATCCTGGAAGAAATTTACAAACGAAACGACCACTTCGATGCGGACACCCTATACATCCACATGACCAACCAAAACTACCGGGTGAGCCGTGCCACGGTGTACCATACCCTGGAATTGTTGGTGAGCTGTGATTTGGTGAAAAAGCACCAATTCGGCAAAAATCTGGCGCAGTACGAAAAGTCCTACGGCTTCAAGCAACACGACCACCTGATTTGTGTGGATTGTGGCAAAGTGCTGGAGTTTTGTGACCCTCGGATTCAGAACATCAAAAACATGATGGGGGATTTGTTGAAGTTCAATGTACTGCACCATTCCTTGAATTTGTACGGGCAGTGCGCCGGAGCTTGTGAAAGGACGAGGGTTAAGGAGGAAGAGAAAGTGGAGGAGGCGGGGTGATATTAACTCTGTTTCAAACAAATAGAATAACAACATAGCTGTGATAGGTAGGATTTTAAGCTTGGCTAAAATCCTACCTATCTTTGCAATAGCCAAATATATTTGCTTACTCTTCCCGGTCTCCTTTCTCTTCCAATTTCACAAAAGCGCTCCGCCGTGGTGCTGGCATTTCCGCCGCATCTCCTTTCAAACCTTTCCACAACACTTCATTGAACAAACGATCATCGTTCAGATCCACTTCAGCGAAGTTGAATCCTTCTGATATCTTGGACCAGCGCGTAGCCAATTGATTGGTTGCGTTGAGGTCGACTGCCACTGGAACTGCCTGATAAGGCCGCAGGTCTGCCTTAGCCATAAAGCTGCGGTACATCGGCGTAGCGGCAGCATCATACTGGCTCATCGGCGGCAAACCCAGGATCAATTCAATGGTGCGCAACATTCCCGAAGTAGAGTACATGGTATGATCCAGGTAATTGCGCTTGGTGTAAGGGCTCACTACAAAAGCAATCGAACGATGGGCATCCACGTGATCGGGACCATTTTGGGCATCGTCCTCCAAAATAAAAATCGCAGACTGCGCCCAAATGGAACTTTTGCTGATGTGCTCCACCAACATACCTACCGCCAAATCATTGTCGGCCACACAGGCATAAGGCGTCGGGCGACCTACCCCCAAACCCTGGGTATGGTCGGCACCCAAGCGAATGGTATTTAGGCTAGGCAAGGCTTTAATGGCCAATAAAGAGTCAAAATCATGTCGCCATTGCGCAAAACGGGTGGTATCGCGTACCTTCTCATTGTAATATCCCGTAAATTTTGAACAAACATGGGCAGCGTCAAGTACCGGAATATTGCCTTTGCTCGCATCTGCAAACACACCGTAGGTACGGTAGCTCACCCCCTTGCGCTGGCAGTAATCCCAAATGAAGCCGCCTTTGTTGTTGGCAATATTGCGGCGGCCCATGCCTTCGGTAACCCCACCACGGCGGCCATACCCTGTAGGCCAAGTTTTTTCCAAGTAGTCGTTGGCCAGAGCGCCCATCGACCAGTTGTGGCCATCGGCACTCACCTCGGCATCGACATAAAAATTGTCCAAAAGCACGTATTCGCGGGCAATTTTGTGCTGATTGGGCGTGTATTTTTCCCCAAAAAGACAAAGGGAGGTGTCGCCATTGCCCGAGGGCATGTCGCCCAAAACCTGATCGTAGGTGCGATTTTCCTTTAGCACATAAAAAACGTACTTGATCGGCGAAGGGTCACCTACTTTCATGGGAATGGGATTGCCCACTTCACCTTCCGTTTGTAATTCTTTTTCTTTTTTGTAAGGGGTATTTTGGTACACTTGGGTGGAGTAGGTAGCCAATTCGAAGGCAGTAGGTAGATCGATGATGCTCAAGGTGCCTTTCATCAAGCTGCCGATGTACTGCATGCGGTTGTTGGCGGGCAATTCGCCCAGGTGGGATTCGGAGCGCACATTGCGTTGTACCGGTTGTGGGCCCAAGGGATTGGCAAAAGAGCTGAACCCTTTGCCATTGGCCACCAAGACTTTTTTGCCGACCACCCGCACGCTGGTGGGGTACCAACCCACGGGAATGAATCCTTTGGATTGGCTTTTGCCCCTGTGGCTGACGTCAAAAACGGCAAGGCAATTGTTGTCGGCATTGGCAATGTAGAGTGTCTTTTCGTTTTTGGACAAGGCCACACCATTCGTCGTGGAGCCGATCGGCGCATTGGGGTACAGGGCCGCATCCAACACTTCGATCACTTTTCGGGCGGCTACATCAATCACGGACACGCTGTTGTCGCCTGCATTGGCCACGTAAATCAGGCTGCCCTTTTTGTTCAAAATCAATTCGTTCGGGTTATAAGAAACGGGAACACTGGCCACAATTTTGCGGCTTTGGGTATCAAAAAAAGCTACCTTTTTGCCACCCCAAAGGGAAATATAAAGGATTTTGGCATCTGGTGAAAGCACACAGGTGTAACCTTCATGGCCCAGGTCGTACTTCAAAACGGTAGCCTTGCTTTGCAAATCGAGGATGTACAAGGCGTTGTTTTCTTTGGTTACTACATACAATAAGCCGCGTTGTGCGTCGATTTCAATGCCCACCGGGGAGATTTTTTCCGGCCAAGGTTTGCCGAGTACCAGGCTGTCGCTTAAAACCAGTTTATCATTTTGAAGGCTGTATTTGCGGATGCAGTTGTCGTTGCCCCCGGAGGCGTAGAGGAATTTGCCATCCTGGCTGAACTTCAAGCCGTAAAATGACTTGGGGATTTCCACCTTATCCAGGACTTTTTCACTCAGCGGGTCGATGAGTTGGATGGTTTGTTTGCTTTGCCCGTTGTTGGTGACAGCAATGCGCTGCTGGTTGCTGGACACTGCAATGTTCAGTGGGAAATCGCCTACTTCCAGCGAGCGACCTGCAGGGGTAAGCGACCAGCCGTTGGGGAGCATCACGGTGGTTGGTTGGTTTTGTGCGAAGGTGCTCACCGAATACAAAAGCAGCAGCAGCGGGAGGATAAATTTTTTCATGATTTTGGATATTAAAACGCCGGCAAAAGATTTTTTGCCGGCGTAGTTGAAGATATATGTTTGTGGTGCTTTATTTATCCCACCACACTTTCACATTGCTATTGTCCCCGCCCATCTTAGCGATCGCAGCGTTCAAGTTAGCAGCATTTTGCGATTGCAAATAGGTTGGGTAAGGCACGCGGGAAGGAAATTGGTTTTCCGCAGGAATACCTGTGCCTCGTGGCAAAACCGGGTAGCCCGTGCGGCGCTTTTCAAACCAGGCTTGGTAATCCACAAAAAAGTAAGCATAGTACTTTTGCAGCATGATCTGCTCCAGTTGCTTCTCGGTGCTTTGGGTATCATCGTAAGCTACGCTGGGCTGAGTCAGGAAGTCGGCAGGCATGGTCGCACCCCACTGCACCATCGAAGCTGTAACTCCAGCGTTGAAGTGAGCTTTGGCGGTTTTGCCCGTTGTGAATCCTTTGAGCGCCAATTCAGCTTTGATGAATTCTACCTCTGCATAAGGCATCATCACGCCCATTTGTGGCAGGGTTTTGAGTGCGTCGGGGTAACTGGAGTTTTTGCCTACCACGTATTCCAACGTAGTAGGGTAGCCACTTTTGATGCCCTGGAAAACGGATGCGCCGTTTACAGTAACCGGAATGGCCCAAATGGCACGACGCGGATCTTTGTCGGTATTGAGTTTGCCCAGGAAAAATTCGGTCAAGTACGTTCCATCGCGCCAATCCAAAGTACGGGCGTTGTAGTACGGGTTGAAATAGGGGAAAGTACCAGGGTAGCGAAAGATTGCTTCGTCGGCATTGGCAGTAAATACCGGATACTTGGTGGCATCCGCCAAAATCGCCTTGATCTGCTCGTTGACATTGAGCTCTCCGTCACGCTTGGAAAGGCGCAACAACAAGCGCAAGCGCAGGGAGTTGGTGAATTTTTTCCACTTTTGAATGCCTACGTTTTTTCCGCCGGTCAGTGTGTTGGCATTGTACACAAAATCCCCGGCATAAGTCAATGCTTTGGTATCATCAAAGAGGCCATTGGCGGTTTCCAGGTCTTTCAGGATCTGGGTATAAATGTCCTTTTGCTGGTCAAAGGTTGCTTCAAAAATGCCTTCGCCAGCTTTAACTGCTTGTGAATAAGGAATGTCTCCGTACAAGTCAGTCATGATAGAGTAAGCCCAACACTTGTATACCAGTGCAATGGCTTTGTAGTTGTTTTCCTTCAAAGCATCGGAAATTTGGTAGATGTCTTCCACGTCTCTCAGCAAGGTATAAAAGCTGGTCCAAATGCCCGCTCCCGGGTTTACTACATAACGGTGCAAGCCTTGACCACTGGTGCTAGCGCGAGGAGCATCTACCTGCATCAACTCGTGGGTAAAGTTGCGCGCTGCCTGCATGCTATTGCTGACAAAACGGTATTGCATCTGCCCCAACAATACACCAGGAGTAGCTTCTTTGGGGCGGTTGGGATCGAGGTTCAATTCTTCAAAGCCCTCGGTACAGGCGCTCAGCATGAAAGCGAGTGCCAAAAAAATGACGGATATTTTGTGAATGAATTTCATGTCTGGATGGTTTAAAACTTAAAGGTTAGGTTCACACCCATAGTACGGGTAGATGGAAATTGAGTCAATTCTACCCCTGGGGTCAAGGTGCCACTGTTGAGGTTGCCCCCTTCAGGATCGAAGCCAGGGAAATCGGTGAAGTTGAACAAGTCACGTCCATAAACGGCTACCGAGGTCTTTTGGATGCCGATGCCATCCAACCAGCGACCCGGTAGGTTGAACTCGACCCGCACTTCGCGGATTTTGAGGAACGACGCGTCAAAGATGTTGACTTCGGCGTTGCTGATCTGGTAGTAGTTGTCGTAATAGGCACTTGCCGCCACTTTGGTGGTGTTGGGCACAAAAGTACCATCGGCTTGTTTGACCACACCTGCTCCGATGAGACCACCATCACGCCCAGGTAAAGTAACTTTAGTCTTGCCAAGGGTATTGTTTTTGTGACTGGTTTGGGAGTACATTTCGCCACCCATTTGGCCGTCCAAGAGGATGCTGATGCGTACATTTTTGATCGTGAATTCGTTCATGATGCTGCCCTTCCAATCCGCGAAAGCGTTGCCCCAAAGTTTGGCGGTTGGATCAAGAGGTGCTGGCAAACCGTTGGTAGAATAGACGATCTGTCCGTCAGGAGAACGCTGAAAACCACGGCCATACATATCACCCATGCGGCCACCCACGCGGGCTTCGATGGTCACGTTGGTATTGTGTCCATAAATGATCTGGTTGGTAATGCCTGCCGCCAATTCGCGTACATAACTGCGGTTGGTAGACCACAGCAAGGTAGCAGTCCAGCTGAATTTAGGATTTACAAAAGGCTTCAGGATCAGCTTGACTTCGCCCCCTTTGCTGTTGATCAAACCGGCATTGATCAAGGCGTTTGAGAACCCGGAAACTGGATCGAGTGGGATAGACAGGATTTGATTGCGGCTTTCGTTGTTGTAATATGCAAGGTCTAAACCAACGCGGTTTTTGAACAAGCGCAAATCCAAACCAAACTCATAACTGCTGGTAATTTCCGGCTTCAGGTCGGCATTGAACAACTGGGACGGATTGGTGAAGCTGTTGCCATAAATCCGGTCGTAGTAACGCGCCGTTTGGTAAGGGCGGGTATCGTTGCCCACCTGTGCCCAGGAAGCACGCAGCTTGGCAAAAGTAACTGCCCGGGGCAAATGGAAAATCTCATTCAGCAAAAGACTGGTGCTGACCGAGGGATAGAAGAAAGAGTTGTTTTCAAAAGGCAGGGTACTCGACCAATCGTTGCGTCCGGTGATGTCCAAAAAGATTTTTTCATCAAAAGACATTTGGGCACTTCCGTACAAACTGTTGATGGCCTTTTTGGTCTTGAGTGGATCAGCTACCGCTTGGTCCAAACTGTTGGAAATCTGGTAAACGCCGGGTTGTGCCAACTGATCGGCGTACAAGCCTGCAAAGTCGTAGGTCTGGCGCATGGCATTGCCTCCCGCAGAAACACTCAGGTTGAACAAGCTCCCGTAGGTGTCTTTGTAGGTCAACAAGAAGTCGGAATTGGTTTCATAACTGAATACGTTTTCCTCGCGGAACATCCCCCGTGGGAATTTGGTCATGCTGAAGGGGCGCTGCTGTGAGCGGTACTCAAAAGACATATCCACTCCGCTGCGCACCTGCAAATCCAGTTTGGGCGAGAACTCATAATTGGCCGTAACGTTACCGATCAAGCCATTTTTGTTCAAAGTATTCAGCATTTCGTACATACCCAGGTAAGGGTTGTCTGGCCCGGGGTTGAAGGGGCTTCTTTGCTTGACATTTTCCAAGCCTGGTTCCCAGTAAGGCTTGAACCATTCTGGCCGTACGTTGGGTGTGGTACCAAGGATCAGGAAGTACATCAAGCTCTGGTTGTTGTAGCCCGCCAGGGGTAGGTTGTCACTCTTCTTATTGGTGTAGTTGGCTTTTCCAGAAATTTTCAGGCGCTTGGAAAGCTTTTGGTTGACCGAAAGGGCTGCGTTCAAACGCTCAAAACCGGTGTTGGGGATGATCCATTCATTTTTGAGGTGGGTCAAAGACAAACGGGCGGAGCCGTTTTCGTTGCCGCCTTCAAACGACAGGCTGTTGGAGTAGTTTTTGCCCAATTGAAAAAAACCGGAAATGTAATCGTCGTGTGCGACCCAGGGGGTACGCTCGGTTGGCTTTCCGATTGGGGATGCTGGGTTGTATTGAAAATATTGCTGGCCGTTGAATTTTGGGCCCCAGGCACGACCTGCCGCAACAGCAGTACTGGTGTTGATGCCGTCCGGGCTGTCCAGGTAAGAGTAATACGCATCGGTACGGCCTTCACCGTATTCAAACTGGTAATCGGGGTAGCGGTTGACTTGCTCTACACTGAAGTTGCTGTTGAAGGTGATGCCTACACCTTTTTCTTTGCGGGCACCCGTCTTGGTGGTGATGATGATGGCCCCACCTGCGGCACGGCTACCGTACAGTGCCGTAGCGCCAGGGCCTTTCAGTACGGTTACTTTTTCGATGTCGTCGGGGTTCAAATCAGACAGGGTAGAACCATAATCTACCGGGCTATCCGCCGACAAGTGCGAAGTATAACCAGTACCGGTGATTTTGCTGCTCACGGGTACTCCGTCGAGTACAATCAGCGCCTGGTTGTTGTCGAGGTTCAAAGACGACTCGCCACGCAGAGTAATCCGGGCTGAGCCCAATGGCCCAGCACCTACTCCCTGAATGTTCAAACCCGCCACTTTGCCAGACAGGGAGCTGACCCAGTTGTTGGTTTTGGCGTCAAGTACCGCATTGGAATTGATGGTTTGGGCAGCGTAACCCAGTGATTTTTCTTCACGTCTGATACCCAAGGCAGCAACGACCACTTCGCTGAGCAATTTGGTGTCTTCCTGTAGTACTACCTCAACAAACATCTGATTGTTGACTGCAATTTCTGCGGTTACAAAACCAATGGCGGAAAAAACGAGTACGGGAGTAGCGGGTACTTGATTCAATTGGAATTTGCCGTCAAGGTCGGTAGTTGTGCCGTTGGTAGTTCCTTTTACCAAAATGTTGACACCGATTAAGGCCTCTCCATTGGCAGCATTTACTTTCCCGCTTAATGTGCTGTTTTGGGCAAAAACATTGACCCAAATACACAGAACAAACCCTAGGGAAAGGATGCCCTGAAGTAAACTTTGTTTCATACTTTTGTAAAGTTTTAAATAAGGTGAAAGCGATTTAAAACAACAGGTCGTAGCCGTTGGCGCGGCTACGATCCTTAGATTCCTCAAAGCTAGGTCATTCAACAGAGTTGAATCTTATGCCAAAATGAAGTTTGGATTAATTGATTGACGGGATGAGCGTTGTATTTAGGTGGGGTGTTAATGGGGGGTTAAGTTTTAGGTATTGGGGCAATCGGCATTGCGCAAAACTCCGGGACGGTATTTCTTCTTCTGTAATCCAAATCACTGTCTCCCAACTTTCTTTCCCCGATTTTTGCAGAAATCAAACTCAATCTGCGTTCAAAAAACAACCATGAAAGAAAGAATTTTAACCAATTGGACCCTCACCCGAGTATTGTACCTAGTAATGGGCACTTACATAATTGTGCAATCTGTACTTGAGCAGCAATGGATAGGCATTTTGTTGGGCGGGTATTTTGCTTCAATGGGCTTGTTTGCTTTTGGATGTGCGGCGGGTAATTGCGGGGTGGGTCGCTATTCGGAAGGGCGAAAAGATCAAGGTATGGATGATTTTGGGGAGGTAGTATTTGAAGAGGTGAAGGGGAAGTAGAGGGCGAGTGATCTAAGGGAAGAATGTCTCTAACTTTCCGTTCTCTCATTTTAAATGATTAGAACACATTTTTACTTTTACTCAGTACGCTGAGTAAATTTACTCAACGTACTGAGTAAATTTTTTCCTGTTAGACTTGTTAGCCTCGTTCGAAAGCGTGCAATAAGTGTCCGACTGTGGACAAGTATTGCACGCTTTTGTTTTGTAAAAACCTCAATAACAACCCCATACCCTCTTGGCACGCCATTTGATCAGCAAAAGTAGATATAATACTTTTGCATGAAAAGAACCTACCTGGGCGAGTTTGAAGAACTGGTACTCCTGACCGTCGCGGTACTTGAAGGTGAAGCCTACGGCGTAGTGCTCCTCCACGAGCTCATTGCCCAAACCGGGCGCTCCCTGCGGCTCAATCAGGTGCATTCCGCCCTGCAACGCCTGGAAGATAAGGGCATGCTCAGTTCCGAAATGGGTGAACCCACCGCCGAGCGTGGAGGCCGCCGCAAGCGCCTCTTCAAAGTTACCGCCTATGGCATCCGCACCCTAGAAGAAATCCAGGCTGTACGCAGCAGTTTGTGGAACCGTTTTACCAACCCCAAAACCGACCCAAGCCTATGAGCCGCCTCGAACAACCTACGCCGCCACAGCCCCCCCGTTGGGCCGATCGCCTGCTGGAGTGGTTTTGTGCTCCGCACCTGCTGGAAAACGTGCAAGGCGATTTGCACGAAGAGTTCTTTTATCAGGTAGAAAAGATTGGGCCACAAAAAGCAAAATTTCAATACATCCTTGAAGTGTTGGGCTTCCTCAAACCCTTTGCCGTCAAACGCAAGCCCAGCCCATATCCATCATCCACCACCACATTTCATCCGACCATGATCCGCAATTATTTCAACATCGCCATCCGTAACCTGGCCAAAAACCGCCTCTACGCCGCCCTCAATATTTTTGGGCTTACCATCGGCACGCTCTGTTGCTTGTACATCCTGCTGTATGTGCAGGACGAGCGCAGCTACGACAAACACCACAGTGCTGCTGAGCGTTTGTATCGGGTGACCACTGAGCTGAAATTTCCCGATGCCAAAGACCCCCTCCGCAAGATGCCCACCTGCTCTCCCCCAATCATCCCAGCCATGCAAGCAGAATTTCCGGAGGTAGAAAATTCCACCAGGGTAGTTGACCCCGCGCCATTTGGGGTGGAGCGCTACCTGTTTAAAGTGGGCGACAAGGTTTTTTATCAAAATACTGGCTACATAGTGGATAGCACTTTTTTTGAAACCTTCGACTACCATTTTTTAGCCGGAAATCCAAAAAAAGCCCTGAATGCACCCCAGTCAATGGTCATTTCGGAAGCCCTGGCCATTAAACTCTTCAATACCACCGATGCTTTGAACAAGACCTTAAAAGTCACTGGCCAAGTGGAAGAGGAAACCTACAAAGTCACCGGAGTATTCAACAGTTCCCTCGGGAAAAGCCACCTGATGCCCGACTTCTTTATCCCGATGAATTCCCGGGGTATCGGCGAATTCGTGCGCAGCGACAACACCTGGAGTGGAAACAACTTCTTGTACGGTTACCTCAAATTTAAACCCGGTACCAACATCCAGGCTTTTGAAGCCAAACTGGCTGCCTTTGTTGAACGGAATGGTGGTGATGAATTGCGCCAAACGAAGATGCACAAAAAACTCTTCCTGCAACCCGTCCGAGCCATTCACACCAGCGCAGAAGACTTAGCGGCAGCCAAGGGTACCAGCGAGCGCTTTCTGAACATGTTGCTTTTGATCGCCGGATTCATTCAACTGGTGGCCTGCATCAATTTTATGAACCTGAGCACCGCCCGCAGTACTCGCCGGGCCAAGGAAGTAGGGGTTCGCAAGGCGGTTGGTGCCGGGCGCTCCTCACTCATGGGGCAGTTTTTGAGCGAAAGCATGTTGATGACCCTGATCGCAGTGGGCCTGGCCGTGCCACTGATGTGGCTTTTGTTGCCTTTGCTCAACCAGATCACAGGAGCATCCCTGAGTTTGCAATTGACGCAAGATTGGTCTACCTGGGGCATTATTGTGGGTCTGGTATTGCTCACCGGGGTGATTGCGGGCAGTTATCCGGCTTTTTACCTCTCATCCTTCAATCCCCTGAGCATCTTTAGAGGCATGCGGGATCCCAAAACCTCCAGGGGGGCCATCAATTTCCGCAAGGTGCTGGTGGTGAGCCAATTTGTCATTTCTTTGGTATTGATCATTGGCGCTGTGGTCATCCAGCGGCAGTTGAATTATTTGCTAAAAGAGGACATGGGGTTTGAAAAAAATCAAAAAATAATTTTCCCGGTTCGAGCAGAAGAAAGTAGGCCACAAATTGGCTCTTTTCGCAATCAGCTAAGGGCTTTGCCCGAGGTCAACAATGTATCTGGAATGACGGCTTACCCGGGACGTTTTGTGCCCAACGACATTTTCCTGTACAAGGAAGGGGAAAGTATGAACAGTGCAACGCTGATTCGTTTTGCCTATACTGATGAGCATTTTGTGAATACACTCAAAATCAAACTACTGGCTGGGCGCAATTTTACCCCTCAAGATACGTCCAGCGACTTCTCAAAATCCAAAGTGATGGTCAACCAAACAGTGCTCAAAACCATGAACATTTCCAAGGAAGAAGCGATAGGGATGGTTTTGCGCTATGATCGCGAGGATGGCGAGCAGGTCCAGCACACCATTGTAGGGGTTTTTCAGGACATCAATTTCGAGCGCATGTCAGAAGAAGTAAAACCTTATATGATCCTTATCGCCCCCCATCAAGACCTGCCCCAGGTTGTTGCAGACGTAACGACACAGGATTATTCCACTTTTGTGCAAAAGGTTCAAAAAATCTGGGCAGAACTGTTCCCTGGAATCCCCTTTGAATATACTTTTTTGGATCAGGAAGTGGCCAAGCTCTATCAGGCGGAGCAAACCTTCTCGCGCATCATCGGGACTTTCACCCTGGTGGCTATTTTTATTTCTTGTTTGGGTTTGTTTGGTTTGTCGGTTTTTGCTGCGGAGCAACGTATGAAAGAGATTGGGATCCGCAAGGTTTTGGGGGCAAGTGTAGGCAGCTTGACGGGCCTGCTGGCCAAAGATTTTATCATCCTGGTAGTGTTCTCCATTTGTATTGCTTCCCCAATCGCCTGGTATTTGATGAACCAATGGCTCAAGGATTTTGCCTATAGAATTGAAATCCAGTGGTGGGTTTTTGTACTGGCGGGCTTGATTGCATTGGCGGTCGCTTTCTTGACGGTGAGTGTCCAGAGTATTCGCTCGGCATTGGCGAATCCGGTGAAGTCGCTGCGCAGTGAGTAGGACTTGGATTGGCTACAAAATAGTGGGGCAAAATGAACACTTATTTTTTTATCGCCCAAAACAGTTCGCCATCCCGAATTTTTCATAAACACTACAAAAGCGACATTGCTTTATCACAAAGGAAAAAAAAGAGGACACAAAGGACACAAAGCGAAGCGTCGTCGACGTCTCACTCTGTGTCCTTTGTGTTTCTTTGTGCTTTCTTTGTGAAAATTATGTCGCTTTGGAATTATTCTGAAAATTCGGGATTACTCATGTTGTGTGCTTATAATATATCGCTTTGAGCCCTTTTTTACTGTCTCCGACTCAAATACACCCCAACCAAAATCACGCCCATACAACCGATGTGCAACAGCCCAATTTTTTCACCATCCGCTACCCCCCAGAGCATAGCAATAATGGGCATCAGATAAGCCACCGTCGACCCAAAGATGGCCGAGGTCTGTTGGATCACTTTAAAAAAGATAATAGTCGCCAATACGGTACCTACCCAGGATAGGAGCACGACATAACTGATCGATTGCCAAGGGTTGGGCAAAGTGCTCATGCGGGGAATAAAATCGGTACCGAGCAACAAATAAATCCCCAGAGGTACCCCTACCGTACCAAAAGACCCCGCGCTGACCAACAAGGAATCCATGTCCCGAAATTTGGTCGCAATGAGATTGGTGCCCATTGCGTAAAAAACCGTGGCCAACACAATCAATGAGGCATAACCCACCGGGCTATTGCTGATGCCCCCTTTGCCCAATAGAATCAAACAGGCCGCTCCAATTAAACCCAGTAAAATGCCCAGCACTTGTCGCGTTTTGACGGTCACTTTAAAAATCAAAACCCCGATAATCATGGTGAAAAGTGGCGTGAGGGAATTGAGTACCCCAGCCGTAGCACTGCTGATTTTTTGTTGCGCAGTGGAAAACAAGATGGCCGGAAGGGCACTGCTGCAAAGGCCCAATACCATCAGTAGGGGCAAACGCGACCAGTCCATCCGTTTGTAGTTGTACAACAGAACCGGGAAAAAGGCTAGTGCCGAAAGCGACATGCGCAAACAGGCCACTTGTACCGGCGTAAAGGACTCCAGGCTTTTTTTGATCAAAATGAAAGAGGTTCCCCAAACCAAACTGAGGATACCAAGGGTCAGATACGCTTGCCACATAGGCATGTTGGCGGGGGGGGTGGTGTTATTCATTGGGCAAGAGTACAAAAGATTTGTGATTCGCAGAAAAAACCGTACTAGTAATAGTTAAGTTTCAGCAGCTTTAATTTTTTTGCCCTAAATTTGCAAACGCTCGATTGAAAATCTAAAAGCTACAAATCATACGACCATGAAAAAATCCATCTTGCTTTTGCTCCTCCTGAGCAGTTTTGGTCTGGGACTGCAGGCCCAAAAATTGGCCGACAAACGGACAGCACGCGACCTCGAACTGAGCGCACCCGAACAAGAACTAAAGGCTGGCCAAAGTTATGAAATCCCTGTTACCGCTGCCAATTTGGGCATGGTGCAAGGTTTTCAGTTTTCCATTTTTATCGATCCCACCGTTGCTGAATTGACGGGCATTGAGGGCGGTATTTTGAAGGAAGACAACTTTGGTTTTTTCCCAAAAAATGGCCTCATCACCAGTAGCTGGAATATATCTTCTCCACTGCCCAAAGAAAAATTGAACGAGGTGTTGTTTACCTTGAAAATCAATAGCCGCAAGGATATTCCACTCAGCAAAATTCTGGGATTGCAAAGCCGCCCCACGGCAATGGAAGCCTACACCACGAATGATGAACAGGTGGGCATCAGCCTGAATTTCAAGTCAGCGGTAAAGCAGGGCGACAAGGCGCTGTTGTTCCAAAACAGTCCCAATCCATTCAGCGATGAAACGGTGATTACATTTTATTTGCCCGCAGCAGCGAAGGCTACTTTGGTGGTGCGCAATGTGGAAGGAAAGGTACTGTTCCGCACCCAGGGAGATTTTGGCAAAGGCCAACAGCAATTTCTGCTGAAACAAAGCGACATCAAAACATCCGGTGTGATGAATTATACGCTGGAAACCACCAATTTTACGGAGACGAAGAAGATGGTGGTGGTGGCGAAGTAACGCTTTTACACAAAATAATTAGCACAAAGGGCACCAAGGCAGCACAAAGGACACAAAGCGACGTCAACGTCTAACTTTGTGTCCTTTGTGCTGCCTTGGTGCCCTTTGTGCTAAAAAGTGTCGATTTGGTAAACTGTGATCAACCTACCTCCACGAGTTCCCCCAAGAATATCCAAACCGCAATTGCAACTGCGCAAAAGGTTTCGATACATCACTGCTTTGCAGCCCACCTCCATCGACATCACTCACCAGGCGGTAGCCACCTTCGGCACCAATCCGGAACCAGCGGAATACATTCACTTCCAGGCCCACGGCAGGTTGAAGCACAAAGACCCGATCGCGGCTCAAGGAGTTGTTGTCGTCAAATTCGATGCGACCACCACCGATTACAGCACTCATGTAAGGATGGAGGACTTTGGAGGTGGCTGGCGCGTAACCAATTAAAACTCCACGGTGACGCAGGTCATACACGCCATTTTCGGTAGGTAGGGGGTAGCTGTCCTTCATCCGTTGCCAGGCCCAACCCACCATCAGGGAGCGGCCAAATTCAAAGGCAAAATTCCCACCGGAAAAATACTCGGTATCTTCGTCGAGGAAAGTAAAGTTGTGGCTATCCGAAAACCAAAAACCGGTCAAGTCCAGACGGGTTTGATTGAAAAGGGTTTCTTCACGCTGGGCGTACATTGCTCCTGCGGCAAAAAGGCCCAAAGTCAGGATCAGTATTTTTTTCATTGCTTGCTTGTTTGGAAGTAAGATGCTAAAGTTGTTGTGGCACCCCTATTCCAGACAAAAAATTAGCAAAACTACATATGCTGCCAGCCCTGCGCCTTCAGCGGATGGATATTCCCACCCTTCGTATGCAACTTCAAACCATCCTTCGCCTCCACAATTTCGCCTGCAATGTAGATGTCCGGTAAGAAGCGGATTTTATCCACATCCTTCGGATTGATGGTGAAGAGCAATTCATAATCTTCGCCACCATTCAGCGCACAAGTGGCCGGGTCGAGCCCGAATTTGATGGCCTGCATCTGCGTATCAGGATGGATCGGAATGCCCGATTCTTCCAGGTAGGCACCTACGCCCGATTGCTTACAAATGTGGAACAACTCCGAAGCCAAGCCATCCGAAATGTCAATCATTGCCGTAGGCACCAGTTGGTTTTTTTCAAACATCTCGATCACATCCTTGCGCGCTTCGGGCTTCAATTGGCGGCCAATGATGTAGTCTTGCGCTTCCAGATCGGGCTGGACGCCGGGGCTGTCAAGGAAAATTTGTTTTTCCCGCTCTAGTATTTGTAAGCCCAAGTAGGCTGCTCCCAGGTCGCCGGTGACACAAATGAGGTCGCCTACTTTGGCGGTGTTGCGGTAGGCTAATTTCTCAGCGGTACCTTGACCGATGGCGGTGATGGACAAAATTAAACCCTTGTTGGACGAACTGGTATCGCCGCCCACCAGGTCGACGCCGTAGTGCTTACAAGCCAGGCGCATGCCCTCGTAAATCTCTTCCACTGCTTCCAGCGAAAAACGATTGGACATGGCAATGCTGACCGTCACCTGCTTGGGCTGGGCATTCATGGCATAAATGTCCGAGAGGTTGACGGTAATGGATTTGTAGCCCAGGTGTTTGAGCGGGGTGTACATCAAGTCAAAGTGGATGCCTTCGACGAGCATGTCGGTCGACACTACGGTTAAAAAACCCGTGTTGTCAATTACGGCGGCATCATCGCCTACTCCTTTCAGGGAAGAGGCATTTTCCAGGGGAAATTGACGGGTCAAATGGTCGATTAGACCGAATTCGCCCAAAGTGCCTATATCGGTACGTGGTACTTGTTGATCTTGCATGGAGTTGATTAGCTGGTTCAAAACTGGGTTTAGATGGTTTAGCTGGTACAAGTCTCAAGACTTGTACCAGCATTTTCGCGTCTCTGACGCATGCGCAACGCGAAAATACTGAGCAACACACGTCAGAGACGTGTCAATAATGGTACAAGTCTGGAGACTTGTACCAGCGCCAGTTATCTTTTCAAGGGCTTTCCCTATGGCGTTGACAATTTGTCAAAAACCATTTTTGCCCGCTGCATACTGTCGTCGCCTTCTTTCTCGGCCAGTTTCATTGCTTTGGCCACAGCAGCTTTGGCTTCGGCCAGTTTACCTTTGGTCAGCAGCAGGTCGGCATAGCTAAGGGTGTAGATGGACTGCTCACTTTTTTCAGAAGCGGTTTTCATCAAGTCGATGGCAACATCCAGGGCATCCGCTTGCTCCGCACTGCGCTTTTTCAGATCGGAGGCTACTGTGCGCATTTCGGTAAGCGGTTCGCTGTCGGCAGCTTTGGCATAAGCTTTGGCGGCTTTCAGGTAATCCTTATCATTTTCCTGCTTGGTGGCCATTTCCATGTCCATCCGGGCGGAAAACGCTGCGGCACGGGCAGGAATATGCGTTTGCATCTTTTTCTTGGCCTCTTTGAGCAGGTCATCGTTTTGCATGGTGATGGCCTTCTGAGCAGTGGCTTTGCAGGCACCGTAAATTTTGGAGTTTACCGCGTCTTCACCACCAATCAGGGCGGCAATTTCCTTGCGTTGTTGCACCAGCAGTTCAAATGCTTTGCTGTCTGCTTCGGAGGTGCCTTCGTAAATGATTTTGCGACTTAGCTCGGAGTTAAGGTCTTTTTGGGTCCGCAAATAATCGTTCACCACACGGGGATTGGGCTTGCCATTCCGCGACATGGCGCGTACGTATTTGTACACCAGCTCGGGACTGCGGTCTCCTTTTTCGTAAGCCTCTGCGAAAGCTTCACTATTTTCTACCCGACCCAGGGCACTTTTGCCTTCTTTGATGAAGTCTTCCACCTGCTTGGCACCCACCACTTTTTTGATCACTTTGCCATCGTTGCCGATGAACAGCAAGGTAGGATAGGCCGAAACCGGATAGGCTTTTTGAAATTTTTCCCCTTCTGGCTTTTCCATGTCAATCTTCATGCTGATGAAGTTTTCATTAAAAAAAGCGCCGACGTCAGCATGGGTAAACACGTTTTTGGACATCATTTGGCAGGGGCCGCACCAGGTGGTGTAGGCATCGACAAAAATGGGTTTTTCCTGCTTTTTGGCTTCGGCCAGGGCTTCTACCCAGGTACCGTGGAAAAACTCAATGCCTTGCGCCGCTACAAAACCGATCAGGGCGAAAAAAACGACCAGAGTGGAGCATATCTTCTTCATAGGAATGATTTTAAATTTCACGGTGTTGGGTTTTACGCCTTTACCCGTGCTGTATACAAAACTATTGTTGCTGTTGTTCAAATTGTTCGATCAGTTCCTGATCGGTGATGCCTTTTTTGAGGTTTTCAATCAAAGCTCTGGCGTCTTCAGCCATAGGATGCTCGGGATATTTTGCCAAAAACACCTCATAATATCGAATGGCTTGTTTTCGATTTTGCAAGTCATTTTCGGACACAAAGCCCTGCATGAATAAAGCCTCGGGGCTGCGTTGGTAGTTTTTGAATTTTGCATCTACCGTACCCCAAAGATCAATCGCCTCGGCCCATTTCCCGCTGGCGTGGCGCAACTCCGCAGCCTTGAACAAGTACAAAGGTGCGAGGGAGTCCTGAGGAAAACGCTCGGCCAAGATCTCGGCGTTTTGTACAAAGGTATTGATTTTGGCGGTATCCAGGGTGCTTTCAGTGCTTTGGCGCAATTGGCTTTCCAATTGACCCAGGGTACTGATGAGTTGGGCCTGGGTGGCAGTATTAATACCGTTTGGTTTCGACCCACAGGCGCAGAATAGTGTCGAAATACCTAAGATTATTAAAGTACAAGGGTGTCGAAAATTTTTCATGAGTAGCGTTTTGAAGCAGAACCAGAGCTTATGAAATAGCGTATCCAGAAAAAGGTCTTTTGTATGGTGCCTGAAACGCCAGCACTATACTTTCTTTTGGAATTCCTTTTGATTCCAGTACGTCCACAATATCATAGTCAGTGGCATCTTCTTGTACCCAGATTTTTCCTTCCTTTATATCAAGATGAAAAACGCAAAAATGAATCCGCTTGAGCTCTTCCTTCCAGCCAGTACGATAGAGCAAATAACTATCCCTTTCTTCATCAAAGATCAATTGATAACCCGGATTTGGGTTATTAACAGGTATGCGTGTTTGAGCATATTCTGTTAAAATTTCTTTGATTATATCCCGAAATTCATTCAGTGTATCCATGATGAAATTCTTTTAGTCAATGGATTAAAAACCAAAAGCTTGATGTCTTCTTCCGCGATAAGTTCCATGTAAAAGGGTCTAGTTTGCAATTCAATATAAGCGTCTTCTGGAATAGCCATAAACAAAATTAGCTCAGGCGCTACCTTTGCTACTCCCCTCCTATATATTCTAAATTGACCATAAGCTTGGTGAAAATCATAGGTAAGCGAGCGATTAATAAAGCTTTTTACCTCCACTAGAATCTGTTCCGTCCCTCTTTCTGCACAAAGTAACTTTTCAGCTCCTAGATCGATTTCCATCGGCGCTCGATCGTCCAAATCTAAATAGTAGGGGTCGTGAGTTATGCTCCAACCATCAACAATAAGAGCTTCACGCACATGTTCATGGTACAAATCCTTTGCCATACATTTGCAATTGTGCTCAAAATTACATAAAAAACCAACTCTATGCTAAACGTACTTTAATGATAAGTGCCCATTTTTAACAACCCTTTAAGGTTTTTGGATTAAACCCTGTATCTTATCCAAGGTCAAAGCCATCACAAATACAAATTGCGGACATGGAAAAGATAAAACACCTCTACTGGCGCGCGGGTTTTGGCCTCAGCCCTACAGAGTGGCAACAAAAAAAAGACTGGCCCATCAGCAAGGCCATCGATGAGTTGTTCGCGCAAGCTCGTCAGGCGCAAGTGAGTCTGCCCGTGGCAGAAATGGGTTTGCCTGAAGACATGGAAAAAAAGCGGGAAAACCGCGAAATGTTCGAACAAATGCTGCGCGATGAAAAACGCCGCATTTTTGAATACAACGTCAATTGGGTCAACCGCATGGCCAACCCCAAAGAAAGTGCCCTGCTGGAACGGATGACCTTCTTTTGGCACGGCCACTTCGCCTGCAAACCCGACTTCGGCAAATTGGGCATCCAATACCTGAATACCCTGCGCAAACATGCCCTGGGCAATTTCCGCGACATGGTACTGGCCATCGCCCAAGACCCGGCCATGATTCGTTACCTGAATAACCAACAAAACCGCAAGGAAAAACCCAATGAAAACTTCGCCCGCGAACTGATGGAACTCTTCACCCTGGGGCGCGGCAATTACACCGAAAAGGACATTAAGGAAGCCGCTCGCGCCTTTACGGGTTGGTCCAGCGATTTGCGGGGCGACTACATCTTTCGCCCGATGTGGCACGACTATGGCAGCAAGACTTTTTTTGGCAAAACAGGCACTTACGACGGCAAAGACATCATCAACATCATCCTGGAAAAGCCCGAAACCGCTCAGTTCATCGTGCGCAAAATTTATCGGCATTTCGTCAACGATCAGGTGGATGAAACGCTAGGGTCGACCCTCAGCAAGCAGTTTTTCCAGTCGGGTTACGACATTGGCAAGTTGATGCAAAGCATCTTAAGCAGCGATTGGTTTTATGCAGCTAAAAACATGGGCAATCGCATCAAGTCGCCGATTGAATTCACCGCAGGGTTGATGCGCAGCGTGGAGTTGAAGTTTGACCAACCGATGGGGATGTTGTTCATCCAACGAGCCTTGGGTCAAATTCTTTTCAACCCACCCAACGTAGCGGGTTGGCCGGGCGGCAAAACCTGGATAGACAATTCGACCTTGATGTTGCGCCTGAACTTGCCGGGGTATTTGTTCAATTCAACTGAGTTCAGCCTGCGCACCAAGGGCGAATTTGAGGATGAAGGGCGGGAAAAAGGCAATCGCCGCTTGAGCAATACCGTCAATCTCCAGCCCTTAAGTGCCAGCATCAAAGGCAACAACAGCAGCGAAATTGCCACCGAACTGGCCAAATACCTGCTGCTAACGCCCACTGCCCTGCCGATCGAAAACTATACCAAGGAATTGCCCGCAAGCGACCGTGAAAGCATCATTCGCCAACTGACCATGCGATTGATGACTTTGCCGGAATATCAAATGTGTTAATAAAAGTTGAGGAGTTGAGAAGTTGAGGTGTTTTGGCTACTGTGAGCGACACTCAACTTCTCAACTTCTCAACCCCTCAACTAAATTTAAAATGAAAAGAAGAAACTTCCTGAAGCAGTCGGCGCTGGCCAGTACAGCCATGATGATCCCGGCTTTTCTCAACGATATTTCCTTCGGCCAATTGATGGCCCGGCGGGCAGGTAAAGTGTTGGTAGTGGTGCAATTTTCGGGCGGTAACGACGGCCTCAACACCATCGTGCCTTACCAAAATGACCTCTACTACCAAAACCGGCCTAATCTCGCCATCCCAAAAACCGAAGTGCTGAAGGTGAGCGACGAGTTGGGGTTCAATCCCGCACTGCAAGCCCTACAAGGTTTGTACGATGAGGGAGTGATGAGCATTGTCAACAGTGTGGGTTACCCCAACCCCGATCGCTCGCACTTCCGTTCCATGGACATTTGGCACACTGCCAGCGAGAGTACGGAATACCTGAACAGCGGTTGGTTGGGGCGCTACCTCGATAGCAATTGTGCTGGTTGTGCTTCTCCATATCAGGCCATCGAGCTGGATGATACCTTGAGTTTGGCACTGAAGGGTGAAAAACGCCGGGGCTTCGCCATGAGTGATCCCGCGCAACTCAAACGAACGACCGACAACAAAATCCTGCAAGCCGTAGGCAAAACACCGAGTAGCGCCCACCACGAAGACAATGTGGCCTACTTATACAAAACGCTGGTCGACACCCAATCTTCGGCGGATTATTTGTTCGAAAAGTCCAAGGTGTATCGCTCTACGGTGGCTTATCCGCAGAGTGAGTTTGCCAAAGACCTGAAGATGATCTCCCAACTGATCACTGCCGATACGGATACGCGCATTTATTACGCCAGCTTGACCGGCTTTGATACCCACGCCAACCAGCGCAACCGCCAGGAACGCCTGCTCCAGCAATACGCCGAGGCCATGAAGGCTTTTGTGCAAGACCTCAAGCAGAACAACTTGCTGAACGACGTTTTGATCATGACCTTCTCCGAATTTGGTCGCCGGGTCAAACAAAATGCTAGCTCGGGTACCGATCATGGCACCGCCAACAACCTCTTCTTGATGGGTGGAAACCTGAAAAAAGCAGGCTTTTTCAATGGCCCTGCCGACCTGAAAAACCTGGACGATGGGGACTTGAAATACCAGGTGGACTTCCGGGATATTTACACGACCGTGCTCAATCGTTGGCTGGATGCGCCAGCTCCTCAAATTTTGGGACAGTCTTTTAAAGGTTTAGAACTTGTTTAACTCAGATAAAAAGTATTCCATGAAACTGATAAAAATCAGCTTTGTCTTTGCCTTTTTTCTTTTGTTTTCACTAGGTTTGAGCGCACAGCGGCCAGGTGGTCGAGCTGGGGCTCTGCCAAACCTCGACTCCATGCGGGTCAAATTAAGTTTGACCGCGGATCAAGAAACCAAAATCAAAGGTGTACTGAGTACCTACCGCCCCAAACTGAAAGAGGCCCGCGACAACAATACCGAGCAAACCGCACGTCGCGAGGCGATGGCACCGCTGCTGCAAGCCATGCAAGAAGAAATCCGGGTGGTCTTGAACGATGAGCAAAAAGCGAAACTGGATGCGATGAAGGCCAATCGGCCAAAGAAGGGGAAGAAATAAGGTGAGTACAGGGCTCCTGGTGCTTGCTGATGATCAGGCAATTGACGAATTGCCTGATCATCAAATCCGCTCAAGTCCAACGTAAAAACAATTACACTCAATATTCCCTAAAACCAACAACATGGCAACCAACATTTCAACGATTACCATCAATGCCTCCCTTCAAAAAGTTTGGGACACGGTGACCAAACCTGAAGGGGTAAAACTTTGGCAATACGGCAGCGATTTGATTACCACCTGGGAAATTGGTAGCGACATCAAATTCAGCACGGCATGGGAAGACAAGGTATTCGAACAATGGGGGAAAGTTTTGGCCTTCCAGCCCACCGAATTGGTAAGCTACACTTTGTTTGCCCCAAGGCCAGGAGTGGAAGACAAACCCGAAAATTATTTTATCATGAACTACCACCTGAGCAGTGAAAATGGGCAAACCAAATTGGAAATTGTGCAGGAGGACCAGCGACCTAATGCGGTTCAGGAGGCACCTCAGGGTGAAGAAAACCCGGTATTGAAATTGTTGAAGGAGATTGTGGAAGGGGAGTGAAGGGGATAACAATGTAGCACAACAATACATCAAAATAAAATGAACCAAGAAATCTCCATCAGAATCATTTTGGAAAGCCCTCCCTTAGGAGTTGACTTTGGCATCCAAAAAGGCAGTGGAAACAACTACGAAACAATTCTAAAGCAAAGATCAAGCAAGGAGGACTTATGCTTTGAATTTAAAATTTCAGTAAAAGAAAACCAGGCCGCTTTGCCCGATTTCAAAGGCCCGTATGTTCAAGGGCCATCGAGCGAACGGTTCATTTATGTTGACATCGGAACGGCTGCGGGTCAATTCGATTCGGTCTGGACTCGTCGCTTGAAAGTCCCGCTGAGAGACATTTCAGCTGAAACAATCCAACAACTATTGACAGATGCTTCCCTCGTTCTGGAAACAAAAGTTCCCGGAACAGGCAAAGACGGCGGTCCAAATTGCGCAACTGTAAAACCTTTCCCGGGTTGGCATTTGAGCTCAACTTGTCTCATCCTGAAATAGCTTTACAAAAGTAAGGGGGGCAAAGGGGAGAAATTGTGAAAAAAGACAAAGTGTCTCGTCCTGCGAGACACACCACATCCTCACAACCTAGGTTTCCCCGGCTTCACGCCTGCCTCAAACCCATTCACTCCCTTCACTTTTACCTTCCGCCGATACACCTTATCCCGACAAGTAATGTACAAGGTATCAAAATTGGGCCCAGCAAAACACAAGTTCGACACCTGTCCCTTGGTTAGTGGCACTGGCAATATCGCATTCACCCGTCCCAACTGATCCAGCACCTGAATCCCCGTGAGTGAGGTGACGTAAATGCGCCCATCCCGATCACATTTCAGGCCATCCGACCAGGCGTTTTCATCTTCGTCGCGCACATGCAGCCAGCCGAATTTTTGTTTGTTCGACAATTTGCCATCCGCCTGAATTTTGTACACCCACACCCAGTGCGAGGCCGACTCGGTCACGTACAATTGGGTTTGGTCGGGCGAGAGGCACAGCCCATTGGCGAATTTTAAACCCTCATCCACCACCAGCTTCTCCCCATTTGGCCTGATGAGGTACAACTTGCTGGGCCGTTCGCGGCCATCGGGCGCGGTGAAGTAAACATTGCCATTGGCGGCCACGGTGATGTCGTTGCTGCTAGCGACGCTATCGGCCACCACTTTTACATTGCCCTGGGCATCATAACTCAGGATTTGTTTGTTGCCACCTGCGGCGGTGTACCGTTTGCCATCAGGACCGAAAGCGGTTCCTGTGGCCCGTTTGGAGTCGATGGGCAGGGCAGCGAGTTTGCCATCCAGCCCAACTTTGTAGGTTTTGGAATTGGGGAAATCCTGAAAAAAGAACTCTCCAGCAGCATTGGTAGCGGTACCTTCGGTAAAGCTGTAGCCTTCGCCTACCAGCTCCCAGTCGGTATTTTCCACTAAAATGTCGTTGAGGAATTGATTTTTGGAAGTTCCTTTGCCGACGGGTTTGGGGTAGTCCTTCCACAACCAGCGCATGGCTTGCGGGAAAATGGCGGTACCGTGTTGGCCGTTGTGTCCCCCTTCTCCCCAAATGTAATTTACCTCATAGCCTGCAAAACTCAAAGCACGCGCCATCATTTCGTTGGCCTTCCACCAGTCGCCAGCGTAGATGTTGAGGTCGTTGCTGCCGTCTTGCAGGAAAATGCGGATCGGCTTGGGTTCGTACTTGCGGATCAGGGAAGGGTAGCGATCAGCGCCCCGCAGGTTGACATAGGTGCCAATGGCGCTGAACACCCGTGAGAAGGCATCGGGTCGCTCCCAGGCCGCCGTAAAGGCACAAACTGCCCCACTGCTTGAGCCGCCAATGGCGCGATCGTTGCCATTTTGGGACAATTTGAGGACGCGGCCATCGGCAGTTTTGCGTTTTTCAACCTCAGGTAAAATTTCCTCCAGTACAAAGCGGGCGTAAGCATCACCCAGGCCGTCGTATTCAAAGCTGCGGTTGTAGCGATCCAGGGCCGTTTCTTCATTGCTCGCCTTTACCTGGCCGGGAGTGATGAAGACCCCAATGGTGATCGGCATTTCTTTTTGCTGGATCAGGTTGTCAAAAACGGTGGGTGCCTTCCACTGGATGCCATCCTGATTGACGTAAACGCAGGCGGGTTTGTCCGGGCGGTATTGGGCAGGTATATAAACGGATACCTCGCGGCGGGTGCCAGGAAAAATCTTGGAACTTTCATAAGTAAATTTGAGGATTTCTCCCTTGGGTACGCCCACTTGTTCAACCGAGGCGGCGTCAACGGGATAGGATTCAGCGGGTGTTTGGGCAAAAGCCAGGGCGGCATAGCCAAGACACAGTAAGCTTGCGATCAGTTTTTTCATGTTTATAGTTTATGGGCATGAAAATTAAGCTTTTATCCAGGAATGTGGGAGAAAAGGCGGATAAAACCCATCAGGTGAGCATTTTTTGTTGCACAAACTTCTTTCAGTAAATACAAAAACAAACTGTATTTGAGTTAAAGCTTTAAAATGAGCTTAATTAAAAATACGTATATGAAACACCTATTGCTTTTATTGAGTGTGCTCAGTTTTTCAAGTTGTGGCATTGTTGGTAGAATCAAAACGGTAGGATTAATCAATGGCACTCAAATTGAACAAGGCCATTTTTTTGAAGAAATGTCTTTTAAAGAAGAGAATGGGAGAATCATCCTTCCTGTTGAGATTCAAAACAATGTTTATGATTTTTTATTCGACACCGGGGCCATTGCTGTAATTGACAATGAGGTGCTTAAAAACTTAAAAGCCCAAAAGGTGACAAGCCAAAAAGTGAAGGATTATGTTGGCACAAAATCAAAATTAAACTACCACAAGCTGGAACAAATCAGTGTACAAAACATCAATTTTCGGTCAGCAGGTATTGTAGGAGCTGATTTTGGCATCTTAAAAACAAAAGGATGTACGGCAGTGGCGGGTATTGTTGGTGCCAACTGGATGAAAAAAGCGAAGTGGCAAATCGATTTCCAACAGCAAAAATTGCGCTTTGCCAGTAGTATGGATTCCTTGCAGATTCCGGAGAATAGCGACACCATCCGTTTTATTCCAAATCTGCAAGGAACGCCTGCCTTTAAGTTTTCCACGTCGAATGGGGTTCAAAAAGACATGATTTTGGATACGGGCTCTTCTGGGAATTTATCAATGCCCGCCAATGGTTTTTCTAAAGAAGAACGGAATGCTGCCTTGCTGAAGTGGTTTGGGTTGACGTATGGTATTTTTGGATCAAGCCTGGATTCTGCTTTTTTTATCCAATTTCCGTCTGTCTCAGTTGGGAATAAGTTGGAGTTGAGCAATCCTATTGTTGTTTTGGAATCGTCAATAAGTAAAGGGGTGATGGGTACCACTTTTTTGCGAAACTACCTAGTGACCATTGATTGGGAACGCCAATACCTCATATTATCCCCTATTGCCGCGCCAGAAATAAAGAAGGTAAACAATTATGGGTTTGGTATCGATTTGGTGGACGACAAATTAATGGTTTCGAGTGTTTATAAAAATGCTTTGGATCAGGAAAAAGGGCTTGAATACAACGATCAAATTCTGATGATCAATCAACGTGATCTGCGTCACCCCACCCAAAGCGATTATTGTGATTTACGGTTAAATGGAAAAAATGGTCAAGACAATGAAGCCTTTATCTGGGTTAAAGTGTTGAGAAATGGTGTTCAACTTGATTTCAAAGTCAAACGTTTTGACGTAGAGGAGTTTTTCAACAAAAATGAATAGCCAATGTCGCACAGTTTTACTCTATATGAAGACGGTGTACCCCTGGCCCAGGCCGAACGCGCCTTGCTCCTATTTCATGGCCGTGGCGGCAATGCTCAGGCCATCCTCGAAATCGGACGGGCGCTCGCACCAGCAGGTACCTATTTAGCCGCATTACAAGCCACCAACAACACTTGGTATCCCTACAGTTTTATGGCGCCAGTGGCAGACAATCAGCCCTGGTTGGATTCTGCGCTGGCGAATGCTGAGCGCTTGATTGAACAAACGGAAAAGGTATTGCCCGCTGCCCAAATTTACCTGCTGGGTTTTTCACAAGGCGCTTGTTTGACGCTGGAAAGCGCGGCTCGTTTTGCCCGTCCATTTGGCGGCGTGATTGCATTTACGGGCGGGTTGATTGGGCAAATCCTGGATACAAGTCCTTATCAATCCAAGTTTGCTGGAACTCGCATTTTGATGACCAACAGCGATAATGACCCGCATGTGCCCCAGAGCCGCAGTGAAGAGAGTAAAGTTGAGTTGCAAAACCTGGGTGCCGAGGTGAATCTCGTGATTTATCCGGGACGGCCACATGTTGTGTCGCCTGTTGAAATGGATTTGGCCAAAAGTTATATTTTTAATCGTTGAACCAATACCTTCCCAAAATGGAAAATTACAACACCCTTTTAGAAGCGCTCGATGGCCTGAAGGCCCAGGGTTATACCGAAGATTTTAACCTCAAAGAAAATTGCCTGGAATGCGGCGGCGGGACTTATCAATTGTTGCACGATGAATTTCAGGTGGATGAAGTATTCCGTTTTGAATCGAGTTCCTCGGACCCGGATGAGGAGAGTGTGTTGTACGCCATTTCTTCGGATAAACATGGGCTCAAGGGCACTTTGCTCAGCTCATTTGGGATCTATGCCGATCCAATTGCGGAGGAGATGATCGCCAAGTTGACCGTAGCGCCGCACTAAACTTGCAAGCTTCTAGTAAAATACATGCCTGAGCTGTTCTAAGGTGCCTAAGGTGGTTCAATAAAAATAGCTAAAACCAATTAAGCTTATTTTGAACCACCTTAGGCACCTTAGAACACCTCAGACACTCGTTTATTTAATCACCCACTTTACCTTCCCGGCATAAGGATCTTTTACCAAAGTCCCCTTGCCGTTTTTCAGCGTCACATTCACTTCTTGTATCACATTCTCCGCAGGCAAACAAACCTTTCCTTTGGCCGAGCCCGTGCTAGTATAAGCCTGCAAGGTGATTTTTGACCAATCAATCTGATCCGTACTTTGCGCCAATTCCGCATGCGGAATTACCGCCCCATCCCGAATCATCACCACCAAGGAAAGTTTGCCACCATCGATCACGTGCCAGCCACCGCTGTACACTTTGCCCGTTTGATAATCGATCCATTTGCCCTCAGGTAGGTACACCTTGCGCTGAGTCGCTCCGGTTTCAAAAATCGGTGCTACCAACATATCCGAACCCAAGAGGTATTCATTTTCGATGAGCCAGGCACCGGGGTCTTGCGGGAATTCTACAAAAAGCGCGCGCAGCATCGGCAAGCCTTTTTCCGTCGAAGCTTTCGCCTGGGCATAAATGTAGGGCATCAGTCGGTAGCGCGTTTCGGAGGCATTGCGGAAGTGATTCAAAAAACTTTCGCTGAACTCCCAGGGCTCTTTTGGCGCTTGGCCATGGCAGCGGGAGTGTGAGCTAAACAGGCTAAAAGGTGCCCAACGGCGGTACAATTCCTCTGGCGTACGAGTAGTAAAGCCCCCCGCATCGTGGCTCCAGAAGGTGAAGCCCGACAAGCCCAGCGACAAACCACCGCGCAACTGTGCTTCCATGCCCATATCCGAAGTTTCGGCGTCGCCGCCCCAGTGCAGCGGATACCGCTGGCTGCCCGCCCAGGTGCTGCGGGCCCAGATGATCTGGTCGCCCGTGATTTGTTTGGTGATGTCGGATACGACTTTGTTGTAGCGCAAAGGGTAGAGGTTGTGCTCGTAGAAGCCGCTGTGGCCATTGGCATAAATGCCGTTCAAGGGAGCCGCTTCGCCAAAATCCACCTTGATGACTGCAACGCCCAGTTTCAACAAGTTGGCAATTTTATCCTGGTACCATTGTACGGCATTGGGATTGGTAAAATCGAGCACTGCATCTTCATACGGCAGCCCACCTTTGGGATTTTTTACATGAAGCCCCTTGGCAATGATTTCCGGGAAGAGATCATTTTTGGGCACAAAGTAAGGCAATTGCCAGAGGCAGGTGCGGAAGCCCTGGACCTTGAGGTCGCTGATCATTTTTTGGGGATCGGGAAAACGATCCTTGGCAAACTGGTAATCACAACGCCAATCGGTGCCAAACCAGCCCGTATCAAAGTGAATCACATCCGAAGGAATCCCGTTTTTGCGCAACAAATTGGCCACATTCCGACCATCCGCTTCGGAGAAATAAGTGATCCGGCTCATCCACAAACCAAAAGACCACAGCGGCGGCATACTCGCTTTGCCCGTGAGGTTGGTGTATTCGTCCAGCACGTCTTTGGGCTCACCGAGGAACACGAACAGATCCAGATTTTCATCCCCAATCATCAAGTTGGTGACTGCGCCGTAAGTCGCGCCAAAGTCGCAGGTGACTGGAGAAGAGGTATGCATGAACATCCCATAACCCCGACTGCTCATGAAGAAAGGGATGGGCTTGTACATGCCGGCATTTTCCACGCCGTTGGGGTCGGTGGTATACAGATTGACCTTTTGGCCGTATTTGTTCAGGCTGGTGAAAGACTCGCCACAACCGTAAATTTTTTCATCGG
This sequence comes from Saprospiraceae bacterium, assembly GCA_027488855.1. Classification (GTDB taxonomy): domain Bacteria; phylum Bacteroidota; class Bacteroidia; order Chitinophagales; family Saprospiraceae; genus Haliscomenobacter. The sequence continues at coordinate 45,500 of JAIYAV010000419.1, read as the reverse complement.
GCGACAGCGTGAAGGCTGCGCCGATACTCCGCGAATAATCCCCTGCCCGACGCACAAAAGAAAAAGGCAGGACGGGGGTAAAAGAGCGGCTGTTGCTCTGGTGCCAGGTTTTGGTCAATAATTTCCCCTGGGCATCCCGGAATTCAATCGTCCAGGGGTTTGGGGTGATGGTTACGCTGCCAAAAGCGCTTTTGTACTGATGGCCATTTTGGGTTTTGCTGTACGTCCAGGAATTGTCTTTTCCGGGTTCTTTGACCAGCATTAAGGATGGTTCGGTGACTGGTGGAATGTGCCCTGTAGTAGCCCGAATCCGCACGGCACGAGGCGATACAAACTCCACACTAAAGGGCAGTACCGGATCAACGGCGTATTCAATACCTGGAAATTCATTGCCTTGGATTTTGCGAAGTCCGGCCTGGGTGTTGTTGAAGGCATGGGCAGGAAAATACTCGTTGCGCCGCCATTTTAGTTGGCCTTGGCCGGTGGCGGGGTCGAAGGCGGCGAGGCTGTCGGCCAAAAAGTAGGTGTTGGTGTAATCTCGAAAATCACCACTGAGATCGAGCGGTTCATTGAGCAGGGTAGGGCGATGCTGCGCCCAAAGGCTCAGCGGTATGCCGAGCAAACAAGTAACAACAATCAAAATCTGTTTCATCACCAAAAATTGTGGATAAATGGATTATTGGGTAAAGATAGATGCCAGTTGGTGCCTTCGCCTAAAATAATGGAATCTTGTTTGTAAATGAGCTATTGGCAAACCAAATCTTTTAACCTCATAAAAGGGCGTTACATTAAACTCAAAGCGCTACAGAATGTACAAACTACCGCTTCGGGTTATGCCGAAATTGATGTGATTACGGAGTAAATGTATGGGGTTATGGTTTTGTGTTACCAAGGCCGCCGCTCATACACCACCGCCTTATCCCGAATCTGCTTAATCTCCCGGTAACGGTATAAAAACGCCTTCGCTGCAGGTTCATCCGGCAATTCAGGCTGAAACACGACAAAGCGTGGATTGATCTTTTGAATCCTTGCCAGTTCCTGGCTCAAGCTAATGCACAATACCGCCCGGTGCCGTTTTTCCCAAATCAAGGAGCGGTGTACATATGGCGTTGGGCTTTCCTGGTCCAACAAATGGTATACAATCTGGTGATAATTGCCTAGATAAACCCGGTCATCAGGCAACAAGAGTGGGCGCAAATAATTTGCTGTTTCACGGGCATGATCAGGCTTGTCGAGGTAGTCTTTTTTCTGCAAAAACAAATTGACCAAAAACAACAAACTCAGTACAATCGCCCCATTGCGCAACTGAAACAAGGGCGCAATCCAGCGCGGCTTAGGTAGGTCACGCGCATAAAAAGTGCCAGCCAGCCAGGCCAAAGGCAACATCATCTGGATAAAATAGTGCCCAAAAGGTTTGCCCTGCACATTGATGGCCACCAACACACATGCCGCCCAAATACAGGCCAAAATCCAAGGCTTGGCACGCCAATACAGCCCCCACCCAAAAGCCAAACTAATGGGCAAAAAGCGCAGCAAAAAATCCAGCAAGAACAAGGCCCGGTTTCCCACGCTCAGCTCTGCGGGACAAGCACTACCCACCCCAAAAGTATAGTGCAAAAATACCTGTTCCAGTCCCCAACTGCGATACGTCCAGTACACCAACAGTGGAACCACCAAAAAGGCACTGATCATCAAAAAACCCTGCAACAACAAACGGAAAAAAGGAGCTTTGGCCTGCCAAAAAAGCCAGATCAACATCAGCCCCATGGCCAAGGCATCAAACGCCACCGTATACTTGATCATAAAACCTGCACCCAAGCAGAATCCCGCGCCCAGAGCACCCCAAATCCGTTGAGGAAAGGCCAAAATCAGCCAAAGCGCCAGGGCATTAAACAAGATATAGTACAATTCCGTATTCGGCGATACTCCATAAAAAGTAAACAAAGAACACATGAAAATGTACATCACGCCACTGGCCCGGGCGGCGTTTTCATCGGCTTGCCAGGCTTTGGCCGCGCGATACAAAAAATAGCCAGTGCCCGCCACCCAAACGGCGGTGAACAAACGCAACAAAAAAATCGATCCCCCACCGATTTTTAACAAAGCCGCATAAATTAAAAAAACCCCCAGGGGCTTGATGTCAACCACATCCACCCAATAAGTCTGGCCACGCAGCAGCGCATCAGCAATGACAATGTAAGTGGATTCATCGTGATTGATGACCGACGGAAAAAACGAAAAAATGCGCAGCAAAAAGGCCGTTCCTAAAAAAATGAGGAAGGGGGATTTGAACATGAAAATCAGAGTTTAACAATCTTCTGGTACCCATAAGCACTTCCCGCCACAATTCGGATGAAGTAGGTGCCCGTAGGTAAAGCGTCCAAGGTAAGGGTTTTGCTTTGAAAATTGGCTTGTGGCAATACATGTCGTTGCAACAAACGCCCGGTAGGGTCCAATACCTCCAATTTGCCTACATCGGGTAGGCTGCCGAGTTCGATCAGCACGCTGCCGTCGACAGCCGGATTGGGAGTTGCTTTTAAGGCGATTTTTTGCTGTTTGGGCGTATTCACTGGGCTGGTAATGCGTTGAGCCGCTTCTACTGCAGCCAGCACATTGATGCGCCCGTAACCATATACCGGATTGGGGCTGCGATCACTGCGCAATCCCGAACAGGTCATCGTATCCCTGAGCGATACTGCTGTTTTTTCCAGTAAAGTTTCAATGGTTTCTACTTGCCCAGCCAGTGCTGGATTGGCGGAAATGATCAGCGCCACTGCTCCTGCCACGTGTGGCCCCGCCATACTGGTGCCACTGAATGCGGCAAAACCACCGCCTGGTACCGAAGAGCGTACGCCTTGACCCGGTGCCGACACATTGGGCTTGAGCACCAGCGTGTCTTGCCATCTGGCCGGCCCGCGTGAACTAAATCGGGCAATGACATCATTGATGTTGGTGGCACCAATCGAAAAAGATTGTGGAAAAAAAGCGGGTGCATCATCTACTGAGCCGCAGCCCTGGCTACCAGAATTGCCTGCAGAAACCACCACTACTACCCCGGCTGCCCGTAGGTTAATGACGGCCTTTTCCATCAGCTTCCAGTTGCTGGGGCCACAACCTTCGATATCGGGACAGCTCCAGGAGTTGTTGATCACGTGAGGAGCCAGTTTTGGATTGGGGTTTAGATTTTTCAAATCGGTGGGGGCCAAAAACCACTGAAAACAATCCAGGTAAGAGGCTGGACTGCCCCAACCCCGATCCATATTCCGACAACCGATCCAACGCGCGCCGGGAGCTACCCCAATTTGATTGCCCACCCCATCGTCGCCGACCATCGTGCCCATCGTGTGGGTGCCGTGGTTGTCATCGTCACAAGGGATTTGGGAATTGAGCCCACAGGGGTTATTGGTATCGTTGTTGAGCGGGTTGTATTTGCTAATGCCGTCGTGCCAGTTGTAGTTGTGGTTGGGGGTCGCTTCCGCACTGCCCCGGTATTTTTTGATGAGTGTGGGGTGCTGCCAGTCGTAACCAGTATCCTGACCCGCGATGACCACGCCTTGTCCGGTGATCCCCTTGTTCCATACTGCGGCAGCCCCAATTTTGTCAATTCCCCATTCCACGCTGGAGCGCAGGCTGGCGCTACTCGGTTCCATTCGCGGCGGCGATAGGTAGGTGTGTGGGTTGCTGATGATGGCTTCTACTGCGGGCTGAGCGGCCAGCAGGGCGGCGGTGGCCTGATCCAATTCAGGGACAAAGATGGCATTCACAATCCACAGCGGACTGGCACTGAGTTTGGCATTGAGCAAAATCCTCCACAAAGGTGCCTGGCTGCGTTCGGCGGTCGTTTTTAGCTTTTCAAAAACATAAGCACCTTTGGCCTCTTTGCTGGAGAGTTGCCGGGCAAAGCTCAAATCGGCTTGTTCTGCCAGCATGATGATGGCTTCGGCATGCCCCTGAGTGTGCAGCATTTCCTGCACCTCGCGCTCTATTTTTTGTGCCTGGATTGGTGAAAACAAACCCAGTGCAATTCCAAACAGGCAAAATGCGTTAATAAAGATGTGTTTCATCGGATTATGGTTATGGCCTTGATTAAGCCCTTGAAACAAATTCATGAATATATTTGATAATCAATAAAATAAAAACGTTAAATCTTTTGCAGTTCTCAAAAAAGAGCTATTTTACATGCAAATGACAAAATAGTTTTACTTCACTCCATTTCCAGCTATTGAGGTACAGAATTCCCATTTGTGCATATCAACTGAGAGCAACAAGATCTACGTACTCAATCATTATCACGGCATGGAACGTTCCATTCAGATGTACAACGCTTTTTCGGGAGCCAACGCTCTAGAAAATAGTGCACTACTCAACTTCTTTCGGGTACACACACCCGATACCGAATACCGAGCCATTCAAGAGGCATTGGATTACGCCCTCAAAAATAAGCCTTCTTTCGGAGGATTTGTACTCACCTATACGATCAACAACCGAATTGTAGCTGGTGTGGTCGTCAATAAGACAGGAATGCAGGGTTTTAAGTCAGAAAACCTGCTGGTTCTTGCGGCAATACACGAAGATTTCAAAGCCGAAACCACCTTATTGGAAGATTTAATCAACAAAGCAGTGGATTATGCCGATGGCGACATCGCCATTTACGCCAAACCCAATCACCCTGCCTTGATGATGGCCAAACGGATGGGCTTTAAAGACCAATACGTAGAGCTTAAGTTTCAAAAAGCAGCTCCGCTCGCAACCAAAGTAAGGGTCTAACAAATTTTAATTTTCAAAAATAAAGTTTTATTTTGCATGAATTTTTAAACAAAAGCACCTAATTCATGCAAGAACAAGTTATCGCTCATCTTTCACGCGATCCACAACTGGCATCCATTATTCCAAATATTGCTTTCCCGGACTATGGTGCCAACAATACCGATGTTTATTTCGGTTTGTTGGAATCCATCACTTCCCAACAGCTTTCCGTCAAAGCTGCCGATACCATATTTAAACGATTTTTGGCCCTGTTTCCCAACGATTACCCCACCGCGCAATTGTTGGTAGATACTCCCCATGAAACCCTGCGTGGCATCGGTCTTTCCAACCAAAAAGCCCAATATATGCGCAACACAGCCACTTTTTTTCTTGAACATCAATTGTTCGAAAAAGACTGGTCCGATTACAGCGACGCCGAAGTGGTGCAAACACTCAGCAGCATCAAAGGGGTAGGCAAATGGACCGTGGAAATGATCCTGATGTTTGTGCTGCGCCGCCCGGATGTATTTCCCATCGACGATTTAGGGGTGCGGCAAGCGATGATCCGTCTGTACAAGGTGGAGTCGGTAGGCAAGGCCCAGTACCAACAACTGACGGAGATTGCGGAAGCTTGGCGGCCCTACCGCACTTATGCCTGTCGCTACCTGTGGCGCTGGAAAGACTCGTAGGGGCAACCCTCGCGGTTGCCCAATCGGCCCCCCAACGTATTCGAAAACATCCATCAATGAAGCCATATTCTTTTGTCTACTTCCTCTTCTCAGCGTTATTGCCATCCTTTTTAACCGCCCAGTCCCGGTATTCCGCCGATGTGATCATCTACGGCGGCACCTCTGCCGCCATTACGGCAGCAGTACAGGTGAAAAAAATGGGCAAATCCGTCATTGTTGTTTCGCCGGATACCCATTTGGGGGGCTTATCTTCCGGTGGTTTGGGTTTTACCGATACTGGGAATAAGGAAGTCATTGGTGGGCTTTCCCGGGAGTTTTACCACCGTCTGTATGAGCATTACCAGCAGGACAACTCCTGGGTTTGGCAAAAAAAAGGGGAGTACGGCAACAAAGGTCAGGGCACGCCCGCCATTGATGGCAACAACCGCACCATGTGGATTTTTGAGCCCCATGCCGCAGAAAAGGTATTTGAAGACTTCGTCAAAGAGTATAGCCTTACCGTACACCGCAATGAATGGCTCGATCGTTCGGCCAAAGGCATCAGCAAAAAAGCAGGAAAAATCCGTTCCTTCCGCACCCTCAGCGGCAAATTGTACAGCGGCAAAATGTTCATCGACGCCACGTATGAAGGCGACCTCATGGCTGCCGCAGGCGTCAGCTACCACGTAGGCCGGGAAGCCAATTCGGTGTACAATGAAAAGTGGAATGGGGTACAAACCGAAGTTTTTCAACACGGCCACCATTTTAAAGCCAAGATCAGTCCTTACAAAATTGAAAATGACCCCAGCAGCGGCCTCCTGCCCGAAGTATCTGCTGAACCTGCGGGTGCCTATGGCTCCGGCGACAAACGTATCCAGGCTTATTGCTTCCGCATGTGTTTGAGCAACCATCCTGATAACCGCATTCCCTTTGCCAAACCAGCTGGCTATGACCCTGCTCGCTACGAACTGTACGCCCGGGTATTCGCCAGTGGCTGGCGCGAAACCTACGACAAATTTGACCCTATCCCCAACCGCAAAACCGATACCAACAACCACGGCCCCTTTAGCACCGATTACATTGGCAAAAACTACGATTATCCCGAGGCATCCTACGAACGGCGCAAAGCCATCATCAAAGACCACGAGTTGTACCAAAAGGGGCTGATGTACTTCCTGCAAAATGATCCAAGGGTACCCGCCGATGTACGCGACAAAATGCAACAGTGGGGCCTACCCAAAGATGAGTTCACCGACAATGGCAACTGGCCACATCAACTCTACATTCGCGAAGCCCGGCGCATGATTGGGGAATTTGTGATGACCGAGGCCGATGCGCTGGGCAAAACCAAAGTGCCAAACCCCGTGGGTATGGGCTCCTACGCACTGGATTCACACAATGCCCAGCGTTATGTCAAAGCGGATGGCTACGTGCAAAACGAGGGCGACATTGGGGTACACCCGGATCGGCCTTATTCGATTGCTTATGGCTCGATTTTACCCAAAGCCAAAGACTGTCAAAATCTCCTGGTGCCGATTTGTGTATCGAGCTCACACATTGCTTATGGCTCTATTCGGATGGAGCCGGTCTTTATGATCTTGGGGCAATCGGCGGCTACGGCGGCGGTGCTGTCGATTGAGAACAAGGTTAGCCCACAGCAATTGCCTTACGAGAAGTTGCGGACGGTGTTATTGAAGGATCAACAGGTGTTGGAAAGATAGAAGTTATCTTTATAGAGAATTAACCAGCATTAAAGCGACATATTGGCACAAAGTAGCGGGTCAAAAGAGTCCAGTTAAATTGTTACTTTATTCTGAAACGGTTCCTGAAGTGCTTCTTCGGTGCCTTAAGTTTCTTAGGTAGTAAAAAAACAATTTTCACCACCTAAGAAACTTAAGGCACTAAAGAAGCACCTTAGGAATACAGCGCTTACGGCTTAGGACTCACCTTGCCCGCATCCACATTCGCATTCTTCACATACTTCTCCAGCCAACCAAACTGCTCCTGCAACATGTGTAGAATGTTTTCCCGGCCAGCGTAGCCATGGCTCTCGTGCGGCAAACTCACAAATTTCACGGTACCCCCATGTCCTTTGATGGCATTGAACATGCGTTCACTCTGGATTGGGAAAGTACCGGTGTTGTTGTCCGCTTCGCCGTGGATCAAGAGGATCGGCGTTTTGATTTTATCCGCAAAGCTGAAGGGGCTCATCGCGTGGTACAAATCGGGGTTTTGCCAATAAGTCCGGTCTTCGTTTTGGAACCCAAAGGGAGTCAAAGTCCGGTTGTAGGCCCCACTGCGCGCAATGCCTCCTTTGAACAGGTTGGTGTGTGCCAACAGGTTCGCAGTCATAAAGGCACCGTAGCTGTGGCCACCTACCGCCATGCGGTTGCGGTCGCCCACGCCCATTTCTGCCAGTTTGTTGACGGCTGCTTCGGCGTTCATTTTTACCTGATCTACAAAATTGTCGTTGGGTTGTTTGCTCGGGTCGGTGGAAACGATGGGCATTTCCGCGTTGTTGAGCACCGCGTAGCCTTGGGTCACGTAGAAGATCGGTGAGCCCCAGTTCAACAAGGTGAAGCGGTGTTCGCTGCCCCGAATTTGGGCTGCATCCGCCGCAGAGTTGAACTCGCGGGGGTAAGCCCAAATGAGCGTAGGCAGTGGCCCGTCGCGCTTGGCATCATAACCCTTGGGCAGGTACAAATCCCCGGTGAGGTCAACCCCGTCGGCGCGTTTGTAGGTGATTTTTTCCTTACTTACGCCGTCTAATTGTGGGTATGGGTTGGTGAAATTGGTGATTTTCCGGTCGCCAATGCGCAACTTCAAGTCTTTGAGCCAGTAGTTCGGCATGGTTTTTTCGTCTTCCCGGCGCGTCAGCAGGGTCAATTTATCCGCATCCAATACACTCACGACCGATTCAAAAGTGCCTTCAGGGCAACGCCAGATGATGTCGGTTTTTTTGGTATTCAAGTCCAGGGTAGCCAAAAACGGCAGGTCGCCCTTGGGAGAAGCTCCAGTGGGGTTGTTCATCAGAATTTTGCTGCCGTTTTCGATGGTTTTGATGACGCGGCGATTGTACTGGTTCACTTCGGTAACCGGAAAGCCGGGGTTGCCATAGGCATCAGTGGTATTGCGCTCCATTAGCATGGACAACTCGCCCGTGCTGGGGTTGTAGCGGTTGGTGCGGGTCATTTGTTTGCTGCCAAGGCCCTCGGTGACCAGCGCCAGATTGGCGTTGCCCCAGGAGGTATTGAAGTAGCGCAACTTGGTCTTGAACAGTTCTTTTTCAGTGCCCGTAAAAGGGGCGCTGAGGGCATACACCGCATCGTGGTATTCTACATTCTTTTTGATCATGCCACTGTCGAGGGGCATACACCAGACGACAGTAGCCGCCTCGTCGTCGCGCCATTCGATGCCACGGGGCACATTTTGGACGTTGTCGCGGCCGCTTGGGGTTGTTTCACCGGATGGCAAATCGACCAGTTTTTTCACCACTTTCCCAGCAAGGTCTGTAATGGTTACCGTGGAGGCAAAGCGATTGGCTGTGACCAAATAAGAGAAGGGTTTGTTCAAAGTACGGGACAAGAGGTACTTTTTATCGGGGGAAATATCGATGCTGGCGTAAATGGCAGGCGATCCAATTTTGGTTTCTACTCCATTCACGTTTTTCACCAGTTGAGACAAGGCGTAAAAGCCAAACAACTGCTCATCGTGGGGGCTTTTGATTAAGTCCTGAAAAGTGGGTTGAGGAGCCGCTTTGCCGTAATTTTCCTGGGTAGTTGGGCCTTTGGGCATGGCGGGTTTGGGCGGTGCAGTTGAGGCAGGTGCCAGGGTGCCTTTGTACAAAATGGTATTGTCGTCGTACCATTGGTAACTGCTACCCAACACGGCATTGACCCCCATTTTATTGATTTTGGTGGCTTTCAGCGTAGCAATGTCGATGACGTACAAATCGACGTGATCGCCCAGGGTATTTGTAAAGGCGATTTTTTTATCGGTTGGACTCCAGCTGACGCTTCCAGCGTAAAGGGGGACAGGCAAACCAGTGATTTTGGATTCCTTACCAGTAGCGATGTTTTTCAGGTACAGGTTGTTGATGAAATTTTGGCGGCTGGGCGAATAGTTTTTGGGGTTGATCCGCAAACCTGCAATGCGCAGTTCTGGTTGAGCCAATTCCTCCACCGAAGGGTAGGTACTCACTTCGGACAGCAACATCCACTGGCCTTTTTCATCCACACTCACGTTGGGTGCAGGTTTGGCCAGGAGCATATCGGAAATGGTTTTGGGTGGTACTTTGTACGCTACGTCTTCCTGGGCAAGCAGCAAGGGTGCACTGGCCAGCAGTAAAAAGCAAGTGATGGTGGATAAAAGTAGTCGAGTCATCATGACAATTGGTTTTATTTGCAATTAAAGTAGCCACAATCTAGCACTTGGACAACTTTGGGAAGTGGGTATGTCGTCGATTGGGGGTTTTGACGGGGGATATGTTAGGATAGCGAAGATGAATGCATATCATTGTTTTCCAAAATCGCACAAAGTTGTCCAAAATCGGACACTAAGAGCGGATCGTAGATTTGGTAAAAACTTGAAAAACAATCTTTTATTCATTTGGCATAAAAATTGGCCTACATCTTACCAAATGCCTTCCCAATGCTTACAACTGCGCTAAAAATTGCCCTTCGCAATTTTCAAAAAAACCGCCTCTACACCCTCATCAACATCAGTGGTCTGGCCGTGGGACTGGCCGCAACCTGGCTCATCGGTTTATTTGTATTGCACGAAAATAGTTACGACAACTTTGTGCCCGATGTAGACCGGATTTGTGCTGTGGGTCTGGATCTGAAATTTGGGGAAGAAGAAGGATTGACCACCAATACCCCGCCGCCACTAGGTCCGAGAATCTTGCAGGATTTCCCGGAGATAGAAATGGCAGCGCGTACGTTTTTTCTCCAAGAAACAGTGGTGCGGCGCGAAATGCCAGGGCAAGCACCCCTGGTTTTTAACGAAAACACCGCTTACGGCGCAGATACTGCTTTTTTGGAACTTTTCGATTTGCCAATGCTTCAGGGCAACGCCAACACTGCTCTTGACCGCAGCAACACAGTGGTGCTCAGCGAACGCATGGCCGAGAAATATTTTGGCAAAAAATCGCCGATGGGGCAAGCACTCCTCTTTAACGATACAGAATACACGGTGACTGGGGTAGCCAAAAACCCACCTTTGAATTCTACTGTACAATTCGACTTTTTGCTCTCCATGAGCACCTTCAAAGTGGTGGAAAATTTTGCCTGGAGCTGGCTCTGGTTGCAAGTAGATACCTGGGTCAAGCTCAGAGAAGCGGCCACTCCCGAACGACTGGCGGCTCTGGAAGCCAAATTCCCCACGATGGTAAAGGCGCATGCTCCCGCCGCTTACAACCGGATTGGCATCGATCTGTTGGCTCAATTGAAAAAAGGCGACCGCTACAATGTCAAACTTTTTCCACTCAATACCCTACACCTTGGCCAGACCATCCAGTTTACCCGGCTCACAACCCTGGGCAGTGCCAAACAAGTGCGGACCTATGCCCTCATCGGTGGCTTGATTTTGCTGCTGGCTTGTGTCAATTTTATGAATCTGGCTACTGCCCGTTCGATGCAACGCGCCCGAGAGGTAGGTGTACGCAAAGCCCTGGGCTCTCAACGCGGCACCTTGGTTGGTCAATTTCTGGCAGAATCCCTGTTTTTTAGCTTCACAGCATGGGTATTGGCCTTTGTATTGGCGGGGTTAGCATTGCCCTTGTTCAACCAGTTGACGGAGATGCAAATGGAGTTGAGTGGCCTGTTGAATCTCAAGGTATTGGGCATTGGTTTGTTGCTGACCTGTGTGGCGGGTTTATTGGGCGGGACTTATCCGGCGTTTTTCCTTTCCCGCTTCAAGGTTACCGAGATTTTTAGAAAAATGGGCAGCTCTACCCGTGGCGGCCACGCCGGTATACGGAATGGGCTGGTGGTCTTCCAGTTTGCAGTTTCGGTGAGCCTGATGCTGGGATCCTGGGTGGTGTACCAGCAATTGCAGTTTGCCTTGAAACAATCACCGGGCTTGCAACGTGAACATGTGATGATCATGCCGATGCTGCGCAATTTGGAAGAACCCGGTAAAATGGAGGCTTTCCGCCAGCGGCTTTTGCAGATTCCAGAGATAAAAGCAGCGTCACATTCTACCTTTTTGCCTTCTATTGGCAGTTTTGGCGACTATTACGAGCCCGATCAAGGCAATCAAAAACGAGCGGTGCCTAAAAGTATGTTGTTGAGCTCTTTTTTGACGGATGCAGATTTTATCCAAACACTGGGTATCGACATCATCAAGGGACGTGGTTTTTATCCTGAAAATTCACAAAGTGATTCTACTTCGGTGATTTTGAACGAAGCCGCCGTAAAAATAATTGGCTGGGAAGACCCGATTGGCAAGTGGCTGACTTATCCTGGCAATGACAATCAACGCTTCCAGGTAGTGGGGGTAATGCGCGATTTTCATAGTGGAACCATCCGCGCGGCCATTGAACCTGCCGCCATTTTCCACGAATCTTCCAAAACTTACCGCACCTGGGCTTCTTATATGTCGCTGCGCCTGGCGCCGGGATCTGAAAAAGCGGTAATTGAAAAAACCAAAGCCTTGTGGGCGAAGGAAATTCCTGGTGCTCCTTTTGATTACGATTTTCTGGACGATTCTTTTGGTAATCTTTATCAGGAAGAGCAGCGTGCAGCGACCTTATTGGGGGTATTCACGGCACTGGCTTTGTTCATTGGTTGCTTGGGTTTGTTCGCGTTGGCAGCTTACACGGCTGAGCAACGCACGAAAGAAATTGGCATTCGCAAGGTGCTGGGGGCTTCGGTTTTTGGCATCACTTCCTTGTTGGCCAAAGACTTCCTCAAACTGGTTTTGTTGGCCATTCTCATTGCTTCGCCTGTTGCCTGGTACTTTATGAACCAGTGGTTGGCCGAATTTGCGTATCGCATTGATATGGAATGGTGGATGTTTGCAGTTGCGGGTGTAGCGGCGGTTACCATTGCGTTTTTGACGATTGGGTTTCAAAGTGTGAAGGCGGCGCTGGCGAATCCGGTGAAGTCCTTGCGGAGTGAGTAGTTTTCGCTTGGATTTGGAAATGAGCGCTCAATTTTTTTGGCAAACCCCTCCGAAAGTTGGCTTTTTCGCTGCAACTATACCCTCAATCCTCCATCTTAAACAGCGCATTTAGATCCAATTGATGGGTGATCTGGCTTAAAAAGTGCATGTTTTTTTCGCAACCAAAAGTTGTGATCATGGTAGGGAAAACGGATTGATTTTTTTTCAAAAGCTTTTGCAGATGGAATACTTTTTTGCGCATGCCCTCGGCTTCATCTTTTGAGAGAGAATAGACGTTATTTGAGAATTTCAACTCGCAGAGATTTATCGCGTTATCGGCGCGGTCGATCAGCAAATCAATTTGAGCGGCGATTTTTCCGGCATCGTCTTTGATGTTGAGGTAACTGACGCTGGTTTGAATGCCGCTCAAACCCAAAGCGCGAACGATTTCTTTCCGATGCATGTAACACAGCCATTCAAAAGCCAAGCCACACCAGGTTTTGTAAGCCGGGCTGTTGATATGGGCCATCCAAGTAGAAATTTTGGGATTGTTGATGAAACTCAGGTAAAAGCGCGAGTAAAAATCTGATAAAACGTATTTGCCCAAGTTGCTGTTTTTGCCATAGGGTACGACGTATTCGATGTATCCTGTTGTTTCCAGGTCTTCTAAAACCTTGGTGGAACCGCCCGAATTACTCATATTGGCTTGTTGTAGCAACTCGTTTCTTTCCAATCCATAGGCATGTTTGGCTAAAACATTGACGACGCGTAAATGGGCATCAGGTTTTTGAAAAATTGCCGTGTAAAGGTGTTCAAATTCATTGCGCAACAATCCTCCCTCTGCAAAGCACAAGCGTTCAATGCACTGCGCTGCGCTTTCGTCATTGTTGATGGCGTCTAAATAGAAAGGCACGCCGCCGAAAGCCATGTAAATCAAGGCCATGTCATAACGCGTCAAGACGCTATTTTTGCTCCTTAAAAAGGCCTCGGTTTCTGCCAAAGTAAAGGGTTTGAGCCAAATACGTTTAGTGACCCGATTGTGCAAACCGCCAGGATCGCCATATACTTTTTTGACGATCCAAGACGTAGAAGAACCCGCAATGACCAAAATAATATTGCCTTCCCAAGCGGCCCAAGAATTCCAAAAGTGGGCGAAGATTTGCAAAAAGCCCGATTTTTTGGTGTCAATCCAGGTCAACTCATCCAAAAATACCACTTTTTTGCGCGAACTTTTGACCGTTTCTACATAATCGCGCAGCAAACTAAAGGCTGTCAGCCAATTGTCTGGAGGGGTAATAATGGTATTGCTGCGGTGGCTCAACTCCTGCGTAAAAGCGAGGAGTTGGAATTTAAGCGCTTGATTTTGAATGCCCGTGAAGTGAAAGCAAATATCCTCTTTGAAAAAGGTTTTGATGAGAAAAGTCTTGCCGATACGCCGCCTTCCAGTCACGGCGATAAATTCGGATTTCTGCGAAGCGAGTGCCGCTTCAAATTGTGCAATTTGCGGACGGCGCCCAATGATTTTTTCCATTGACCAGCTAAATTTGAACAAGAATAACATTTTTAGTCGAGAAATAAAAAATAACTTGTCTAAAACTTGTGAAAAAATATAATTTTAGACAAGCTATTCCAAAATACACCCCTCTCATTTTGCCCAAAAGCAGATGAGTTTTCTTCAAAAAAATGGCCAAACCTGAACAGGAAGTGTATCGAAATCGAACATGTTCTTAATAATATTATTTTATTTGTTTTTGATTTTCAATTGATTGTAATTTGGCATGGGTTTTGGAAGGGATTTGCTTGGTGAAGGCCGTACTATTGCGTGTTTATTCAGGCGAGTTAAATTAAAATCCATGTTCCAAAACTATCTTACGGTTGCCCTACGCAACCTCAGCAAAAACAAAATTTACTCTACGATCAACATAGCTGGTCTGGCGATGGGTATTGCGGCCTTTCTGTTCATTTTGGAATACGTCAGCCTGGAAAAAAGTGTGAACCAGTTTCACGCCAAATTGCCCAATCTGGCCCGGATGCTTTGCCAAAATGCACAAGGTGAAAACTGGCCACAAGTGGAACCCGGCTGGGGGGATATAGCCAAATCGCGGTTGCCCGAAATCAAGTCCTATTGCCGTTTTTCAGAGGGGATTACCCAAGGTGTGGTCCAAAACCCATTGAACAATCGCTCCTTCCGCGAAGAAAATCTGAGTTACGGAGAAGGCAACTTTTTTGACTTCTTCAGTTTCCCGCTGGTAGCAGGCCAAGCCAAGGACTTGAACCAACCCGATGCGGCTTTCATTTCTGCCTCGATGGCCAAAAAATACTTCGGTGAGGAAAGCCCCCTGGAACAGACCCTGAAACTGAACAACCAATTTGGCAACCGTGTGTACGTGGTAAAAGGGGTGTATGAAGACATGGGGGACAATTCGGACATCCGCTTCGATATGGTTTTTTCGCTCGAAAACCTGAAAAACAAGGAAAACCTCAACGGGAATTCTTGGGCAGCACTGGATAATCTGGACAACCAGTACATCAACATGCTGTTTGAACTCAGCCCCAATACCAATCTGAAAGCCTTGGAAAAGAAACTCACAGCGCTGCGCCGTGAAATTCAATCGGAAAAAGACGCTACCGTATTCAGGTTGCAACCCCTGGCAGATGTGCATTTGGCCAAATCCACTCAAGATGACCTGCAACACACTGGCAATCGTCGCTACGTATTGATGCTGATGGGCATTGCCTTCCTGATCCTGCTGATCGCCTGGTTCAACTACATCAACCTGAATACCGCCAACTCCATCAAACGCGCCAATGAAGTAGGGGTGCGCAAAGCGATTGGCGCAAGCCAGCAAAACTTGTTGGGTTTGTTTCTGGTCGAGTCCGTTTTGGTCAATCTTTCGGCCTTTGTGCTGGCCATAGTGTTGGTCGTAGTTTTGCAGCCCTTGTTCAACCAGCTTTTTGAAAAAGACCTCAGTTTACAAACCTTGTTCCAAAACCCGGTATGGGCTTTGGGGGTAGGCCTGCTGCTCTTGAGTTCAATCGTATCTGGCGTTTACATTGCGCTGGTTTTGGCGCGCTTCAAACCAGTAGATACCCTTAAAGGCAAAATCGCCAAAACCGGCTCAGGTGCTTTTCTGCGTAAATCATTGGTGGTCATTCAATTTAGCATCTCTGTAGCCCTGATCATCAGCACCATGCTGGTATTCAAACAACTGAAGTTCATGCAACACGCCAATCTGGGCTTCGACAGCACCCAACTGGTGGTGATTCCTTCCCCACAATTGAACCTGGATGAGACCTACAAACAGCGCAAAGCGGCTTACCAGGACGAAATAGCTCAACAAAGCTTCGTGGAGGGCTTTTGTACCTCGGGCAGTGGGCCGGGGCGAGGCTATAATTTTGCTACCGAAGGCTTCAGTTCACCCAAGTCAACAAAGGGTACCGAAAACCAATCCTTCTCTTTTGCCATCATTGGCGAAAATTATTTGCCCACCTTTAAAATTCCACTCAAAGCTGGCCGGAATTTTACCGCGATAGAAACAGACGTAGAATGGAACGATAACGACAAGGTAATTCTGAACGAAAAAGCGGCCAAAGCCTTGGGTTTTGAAGACGTTAAAGACGCACTGACCACCAAAATCACCTGGGATGAGCGCAAGCTGCAAGTGATTGGCGTGGTGAAAGATTACCACCACGAAGGTTTGCAAAAGGCCATTGGGCCGATCGTTTTTTATCCCGCCCAAGGGAATGACCTCACCATTAAACTGAGTAGCGACAATCTCCCGGCAAAATTGGCCACACTGGAAAAAATTTACAAAAAATACTTCGTAGGCAATCCCTTTGAGTACTTGTTTGTGGATGAACTGTTCAACAAGCAGTACAAGGCAGAGGCGCAGTTTGGCAAAATTTTTAGCGCAGCTTCCATCCTGGCCATCCTGATTGCCTGTATGGGCTTGTTTGGCTTGACGGTATTCACCGTAGAGTCGCGCACCAAGGAAATTGGCATCCGCAAAGTGCTGGGCGCCAGTGTGGGCAGCATCAGCAGTTTGTTGACCGTGGATTTTCTCAAACTGGTATTGGTGGCCATTGTCATCGCTTCCCCCATCGCCTGGTATTTCATGAACCAATGGTTGGCTGATTTTGCGTATCGCACGCCTGTGCAGTGGTGGGTTTTTGCCCTGGCTGGAGGATTGGCGCTATTGCTGGCGGTTTTGACGATTGGGTTCCAGAGTGTGAAGGCGGCGTTGGCGAATCCGGTGGAGAGTTTGAGGAGTGAGTGAGTATGAAAAATTAACCAGAAAAGATTCGCTCAGGGGATTGGATTGTAGTGTTAAAAATGATGTTTCATATCATCTGTGTCAGGTTAAACCTGACACAGATGATATGAAACATCATTTTTTATTAAACTAGATGCAATTTGATTATCAAGCAATCGGTTGATTTTTATGCTAGCGAATTTAAAGTCACATGCGAAAGTAAAGGCTTGCAAGCAGCAGATTTTACTAAAAAACTCAGCGAGCGCTTGCCGCAATACAAAGGGCGTTGGAAAAGTTCATTGGCTGATCAAATTAAGGATTTGCCAAATTTTGAGCAGGTGGAAAGAGAGGTGCAGAGGCATTTGAAGAAATTAAGGGTGTAGGGACAGGGAAATATTTTTGGAAACGACATAAAGTATAGTCTGTATAAAGTGCTTAATTTGGTTTTTTCTTGTAGCTTTAAGCGCCTTGCCGTCAATTAAAACAGCGGCAAGGCGCTGGATATAGGAGGAGGTGTTGCGGCAATACCGAAGTTCACAGCAACTCAAAAACTTCAAAAAATTATTGATTTAGTAAATAAAATTTACGATATTTGCAATAACACTGCCTTTTGAAGCAAAAGAAAGATGAAACTAATCGACACATCATCTGGTGATTTAGTTGAAGCGCTTATCCTGGAGATTGAGCCTAAGGACTTTCAAAAGGTTAAGAAAGGAAAAGGGTTTGTCTTTGACTGGTCGGTTGAAGAAAAGCATGATGTGTATAAAATCTGCTTGAGAGGTGAAGAAACCAAAATTCTAGGTTTACTTTCTTTGATTGATCATCCAGCAGAGCTGAGAATTCACATCAGCCTGATCGAGGTAATCAAAGAGCAGGTAGGTCGAGGGAAAACCTTGGATCACATCGCTGGCTGTTTGATTGGCTTTGCTTGCGGCATTGCCTTCAGAAAAGGATACGAAGGCTTTGTTTCTTTGTTGCCAAAGACCAGGTTGATTGATTTGTACCAAGAAAAATATGGGTTTCGCCAATATGGAAGACTACTTGCGTTAGAGCATGAACAATCAAAACGTGTCATTGACCAATACCTTGGAGATGAAAAATAACGAAAAAATCTATCTTGAGTTGAGCAAACAATTCACTGATCAGGAGATTGTTGAAGGCTACGTGTTTCCGGCCGATTTGGATGAGCTGGAAAAAGAGACTATTGAAGCAGAATTCAGAGCCTTACGCTTAAAGGCTTTAAAAGAAAGCACTGAGGAACAAAGGTTGTTGTCGGCGCTGATGCGCATGAAATTACTGATCAAAGACTACCTTGAGCGTAGTGATTTTGAAAAAGAATTTTCATTTGCACTGCAATTAGAACAATACGTCAAACTGATTGGGCGAAGCCAAAAGGATTTTGCTGCGGAGATTGATCTTCATCCAACTAAATTGAGTAGGCTCCTCAATGGAAGAGATAATCCCAATAATGAGTTGGTGTATCGATTAGAAAAACACTGTGGGAATGTTATTCCAGCAATCTATTGGTGGAAGTTGTACGCCAAACAACTGGAGGACGAAATAAAAACGGATGAACTGTTAAGGAGCATCGAATGGGGGAAAGTTAAAAACGATCTAAAGTTCAGAGCTTGAATATACTGTGAACAATCGCTCCCCGAAAATTGCTCCTAAACGTCGCAAATTCGTAAAGCGTAATGTTCGGCGAAATCCTCTAAAACCAAGGTGTTGAATGCACATTTGCACAAAACAAAACCTAAGTCCCTATGGTATACCCTCAAAACCCCGGCAAATTATCCCATGCTCGTACCTTCCCCTGCACCCTATCCTGATTTTCATTCCCCGCATAAATCAAATAAGATTGCCCAAAAATAGCACTGGGGGCGCAAGCCTTGATTCAAAAACTGCTTCATCATCCAGATGATTTGCCTAGTCCTTATCCGAACACCCCTGTTCGATTCCGAACAGCTCTCTTATTGGCATCTCGGTGGGTTTGATTGAATGACAGATTGTACCATCAAGAATTACCAGAATATAGAATCACTAAAGCGGCCCTCCATTGGGGGTGACAAAAATCAGTGCCCTTCTTGTAAACAGAAATAAATTTGGTAGGTTTATTTAGTAGTCCTTTTTAAAAACCTTAGTCCTTTTTAACTCTGCCATGATCAAACCTACAACTCTGGCAATGTCCATGACATTGTCGCTAACGCTCATGTGCTGCGCTGAGCAGTACGAATCCATCTACCTCAATGCTCAGGAGGGGGAATTGCGCGTACAACTGCAGAACCTACACCCTGCCGCCATCGACTCCGCGATTTTCCGACTTACGGGCACAGGGCCCTTGATCAGAAATGAGATGGATGGCCAGGAACTTGTACTCGATTTGGAGCAGGTATCGATGGGGCAACATTTGACCGAGGTCGAAGTCCATAGCCACATGCTGGAGGCTAGTCCAGACAAAGGCCTGGCCCTGAAGCGGCACGACATCCTGAATACCTACATTTTGCTACACAACGCAAGCATAGGAATCGCCATTCCCGGCCCAGGGGATAAAGACGAAGCCTGGACAACTAACATACAAGCCTATTACTACCAGCACCCCGAAGGTCTGGAAGTGCAAGCTTTGCCCCAATCTACCTTCGTAGGGGCCAGTGTGGATTCCAGCAAAACCCTCCAGCAGCTGACTTTGTCGAGAATTGCTACGCTGGCGGGCCGCAAAGCCGAGCCGGTTTACCTGAAGCATGAAAAAATCTACACCGCAGCGGAGTTTTACCAAATGTCGTCGGATGGTCGGAAAATGTACGATTATGAGGGCTTCGCAGCCTTTCAGAAAAAGCTAAAGGGCAAAGACCTGCGGAAAATGGCCTACAAGTACAAGGTGCAGTATACGGATGGTACTGGGCGGGAATTTGAATTTTCAGTCCGCTTATAAAACCAACTTCTGAGGTGATCCCTTAGGTGCCTTAGGTTTCTGAGGTGGCGAAAAAGAAAAAAAAGCCCTGCGGAGCAGGGCAATATACTCACCACCTAAGACACCTAAGTGCACCTTAGATGTTCACCTTAGGTGTCATTTTTCATCGGTAATTCTCCTGAGCATCGCCAACTCTTTATACGCCGTTCTGGCCTCCTGTGCCGGATACCCAAAGTACACCTTGCCATCTTCCAAATCCTTAGAGACCCCACTTTTAGCCAATACCACTACTTTGTTGCCAATGTGCAGGTTTTGGGCAATGCCGACCTGGCCATACAGGATGACATCGTCCCCAATCACACAATTGCCCCCAATGCCAACTTGTGCGGCGAACAGGCAACGTTTGCCCACCACTACATCGTGGCCAATGTGTACCTGGCTATCCAGTTTGGTGCCTGCTCCAATCAGCGTATCGCCAGAAACACCTTTGTTGATGGTACAACCTGCGCCCACATCCACTCGATCTTCCAAAATCACCCGGCCTCCCGATCGCCATTTGAAAAAACCTTCGGCGCTACGTTTGAAATAAAAGGCTTCCGTGCCAATGATCGCGCCGGGTTGAACGATTACTTCCTCCCCAATCAGCGTGTATTCCGCAATGGTGACATTGGCCATGATGTGGCTGTTGGCACCGATTTTGACGTAAGGCCCGATGACTACGTTGGGCTCAATGATGGCACTGGGATGTATTTCAGCCAATGGACTGATGCTGTTTTGCAGGTGTTGATAGGGCCGGTGTTCCAGCACGATGCTGTTGTAGGCCGCAAAAGGATCGGCACAAAGCAGCAGGGTTTTACCCACCGGAGCTTCCACCCGTTCATTCAGGATCACAAAAGTGGCTGCCGAACTCAGCGATTTTTCGAAGTACTTTTTTACATCCACAAAGGTGATGTCGCCGGGGCGCACCTGGTGGATTTCGTTGATGCCGGTGGCCATGGCCGTGGCATCGCCAATAATCTCGGCATTGATCTTTTGGGCTATTTCCTGGATTGGAATGGGTTGGTCGAAAGTCATGGATTGTGTTTTGACAGCTTGATGCAAAGAAAATGAAAAAGTCCGACCAGCGTACTGCCAATCGGACTTTTCTTGTTTCAACAAAAAACTGTTTTGCTTAAAACGTTATCGCGTACTTCAACAGCAACTGTTGGGTCACACTCAAGCGAGGCCCAGTCACTGGTTTGCCGCCACCATCTACTTCAATACCGTTGATGGCGTTGAAGTCGGAGGTGAACATGTTCATGTCGTCGTCGTAGAAGAAGTTGACCAATAAGCCCAATTGGAAGTTTTTGAACAGCGTCCAGGACAAGCTGTTGCGCCAATCCACGTCCACGTTTTGGGGCTTGTTGAGGTAATTGCTGAACATCAAAAGGTTGGAGGTATAAGCCAGTTTGTCGCCCAAAAATTTGCTGGTGTACACTGCCCGCAATTGGCTACCCAGTTGTGCATCCACATTCTCAGCAGCAATGATGTTGCCTTGTGCATTTTTGGTCACCGGGTTGCCGTGTACTCCACGCAGCGCGATGGCATCGCTACTCACGATCACCCACTTGGCGCCCAAGGGGGAATAGAAAAACGAAAACTTGGGGCTAGGCTTGTAATCAACCCCTAGCGCAAGGTTGATAATCGCTGGAGAAAACAGTTGCGCCAAGCGGGAAGAACCTTCTACATTGTTCAGGAAAAGCCCGGGAAAACTACTGCCCCCTTGATACGTAGGAGTCAGTTGGCTCAAAAAGTTAAAGTCAGCGGCGTAAAACACCTTCGACTTTTCGGCGGTTTTAAAGCCGATTTTTGAGCTCACCACCAATTCATCCAGTGATTTTTGGAAAGGTACATTGGCCGCAGTGTTGTTGATGCGCACGACCCCGGTGCCCAGGCGTTGTACGCCAAAGTTCCATTGGCCCAGGTTGCTCCAAGCGACCCGTCCTTTTTGGTAATTCCCAAATACGTTGATGCCTCCACCAAATCCCAGGCGGTCTTGGGCTGCACCCTGCCGAGGATTGATGTTGAGCAACTGGTCGAAAGCCAGCGCTAAGCCAGCGCCACTTTTCCAGTAAGAGGTATCTTTCACGGCTGCTTCTTGTCCATAACTGGCAAAGGCAACCCATACAAACAGAAAAAGCAGTTTGTAGCGTAGTGATTGTTTCATTGTGGTTCTTTGGATTATTTGAAAATTTCGTACTTCTCGCTGGACAGTTTATTGAGCGGTACGATTATTTTGCGGTCGTCGGCATCGAGGGTCATGGTGGAATTGTCTATTGCAACAATTTTTCCTTTCACCCCGTCGATCGAGATAATGTCGCCTACCTTTACTTTGTTTTTGTTGTAGTAAGCTGCCAATAAATTGCCCACCAAAGGCCGCGAAGCATAGCCATAACCCACGGCGAAAGCACCCACGATACCCGCTAAAATGATGGAAAGGTTATCCTGAATAAAGTTGGTATCGATGCCCGCTTGCGACAAGGTAATCATGGCCACGTTGATGAACACGAAGTAAAAGACAAAGTTGGCAATCAATCCTCCTGCCGGAATGTTGAGCGAAATGCAAGCGGTATGTACCAGCTTTTTGAGCATATCCGCGAACAGGATGCCAATCACAAAAACCACCAAGGCGGATAGAATGCGTGGCAGGTATTCGAATATTTTGCTGATCATTTCCGACACCGCAGTAATGCCCAAGGTGTCAGTGGCTGCCATAAAAAAGAAGATAAAAATCACGTAATACAAAAACTTGCCCACCATGGTGGAAGGCTTGAGTTTTACCGGAGAACGAGCGATAAAATCAATTTGATTGAGTCGGTCTCCCAGTTTATCGGCACCTATGCGCTCTAATAATTTCTGGAAAAAACGAGAGATCATTTTACCCAAAAACCAACCCAAAAACAAAAGCAGCAAAGCGCCAACGAATTTGGGTACAAAAGCGATCAGGCCCATGAAGAACTGATCAAACATGGGCTGATATTTGTTGTAGAGGTCGTTGAACCAGTCGGTGATGTTTAGTAAAAAAAGGTTCATAATCAATGGGTTGGGTTGGAGGATTTTGGATTATCGAGTGATTTCAGGACTTTGCGGGCCTACACCAGTGGGTCCGTGATTGTCCGGGCGATCGGGGGTGTTGGGTGGAATGTGGTTGGGACTTTGGGCGCCGTCGGGATCATTACCGCCCGCCGCCAGCACCATGACTCCCACCATTTGGGACATGTACAGGTCGGCGACGTCGCCGAGCATCCGCAAGAAACCGAGATTGCCCCACACATTGTGGAGAATACGCTCGTACTTTTCGGGCGGAATGTTGTCGGCGTCCTCGTCGAACATCCGTTGGAAGTTATTAGGATTCATAAGCCGAATTAGTTTGTGGCCGGCATCAGATCTTCCTTGACCTTTTGGGCCTTTTCTTTGGCACGTTTTATTTGCATTTTCACGGCACTTTCGGTTTTGTTCAAAATTTCAGCAATGTCCTTGATTTGCATGTCATCCTGGTATTTCATCAGGAGGATAATCCGATCAGGAGTAGGAATTTCGTCCAATACCTTGCGCAGCGTGTCGACCTCTAGTTGAAGCAAAGCTTCGTCAGGCACCTCGTCCGCCGTGTCGGGTGCTTTTTCGATGTCGTCGCTAAATAGCTCACCATGTTTTTTATTTCTTCGCAAATAGTCGATGCAAAAGTTGTACGTAATGGAATACACCCAGGTGGAAAACTGCGCTTTTTCCCCGAATTTGGCAAGGTTGAGGAAAATCTTTAGGAAGATTTCCTGGGTAGCGTCGTGGGCCAATGCCTCATTTTTGAGGATAGAGATACACTTTGCATACACCTTACTCACATAACGATTGTACAACAAAGTGAAACAGGGGTTTGCCTGGGTTTGCAGGTAAACATGGATCACTTCAAAATCCCGCATTTCTTTGTTACAAGTAACAGCACTCAATTTCCTTAGGTGTTGATTCACCTGCGAAGATAAACAAAAACCGTGATTTGTATTTTTAGACGTGAAGAACTGAGAAAAGGTACGCTGTGAATCTGAAAAATCTTAAAATTTTTAACTAAAATAGCAGAAAGCAGGTACATTTCCTGCCTATGGGCTACACTTGATAGTTGAAGGTTGGCGCAATGAATGGTCATTACTGCGCCGACCAACGCTTGAGCTCCACCATGATCTCCTGCTGCTTTGATTTAAACCCGAACACTGCTTCCTGGAATTTTGGTGCCCGCCATTTCACTTTTACATTGTTCGAAAAAGCGTAAGGTTCCGTAGGAATACCCAGCGCATTTTTGTCCATTTTTTCATTGTTGTTGAGATCGTGGTAAACGGCCACTGCGTAGTTGCCAAAGGGGAGTTGGTCACAAACCAATTGGTGGTTGATGATTCCGGATTTCAGCGGCAGTGCCTTGCCGCGAAAAGATTGGGATTCGCTGGGAAAAGATTTTTCGTCGTTGTACACCGCCATCCGAATGCTGCCTTGGTTTTGCAGGACATTCCGCACGTTGACCGTCAAGGTACCTTTTTGTTCAGCCTGAACAAAGTTGAAGAGAAGTAGGAAAAGAATGTTCATCATCTACTGTTGTAATACTTGATCAGCATTACAACGCAAAAATATACAAATGGTTATGCCGTAGCAATGACTGCTTCCTGAATCAGCGGCAAACTCACGATGAATTCCTGTTCGGTTTGTTCCACCAATACAGGTTGATCGCTGAAGTATTCGTAGCGGTTTTTGATGTTGGCCAAACCCGTTTGGGTGCCGGGCTCCGGGTTGGAGCGCAATTGCAGGGTGTTGCGCACGACCAGCCTTTTTCCAGCTTCGATTATTAACGAAATACTCAGCGGTTTTTCGCGCGAAATGATGTTGTGTTTGATTGCATTTTCAAACAGCAATTGTAGCGACAGCGGTACGATCAGGTAATTCCGGTCTGCCTTGGGTATGTCGATGCTGAGGCGCAGATTTTCGTAAAAACGCTCTTTGTGCAAAAACATAAAAGATTCCAAAAACTCCATTTCTTCCCAGAGTGGGATCAAGCGGCGCTCCTGGATTTCGAGGATGTAGCGGTATACTTTGGCCAGTTTTTGTACAAACTCCACGGCTTTATCCGGGTCTTCCGGGATGATGTACACCAGGGTATTCAAGCTATTGAATAAAAAATGGGGGTTGACCTGGCTTTTGAGCCCATCCAGTTGGGCTTGTACAAACTCCCGCTTGAGTCGCTCGGTCTCATTGAGCGAATCTTTCCAGCGGTGGTACATGTAAATGCTTTCGTAAATGGCCCAGAATAAAGCAATGAGGAAAAGCGAGATCAGGTTGGTGGTTAATACAGGTGGTTCTTCGTGTTGACCATAAATTTTTCCGCATTCGTGTACGAAATTCAAAAGATAATTCAGCACCGTGTAAGAAGCCGCAATCCATAAAACCGAAAACAAAATACGTTTGCCAATCTGACTTGGATGTGGGTAACGAATCCGTTTGCGCGCGATGATTGTCCGTACCGCCATCCAGTAACTGATGGTGTAAGTACAAGACATCACCCATTTGATGAAAAAATCCCAAGAACTCGTAAAAGGGTAATCTTTGAACAACAAAAAAGGCAGAATTGCGCCCAGAATGGGCACGGTGATGACAATCGCCCAACGGTCGTCAAATCCATATAGCTCGCGATTGCTCAGTTTTCTGCCTTTTTTGGGCGTCATGGTAACACTTGTTTATTTTTTTTTTTTTTATTTCATCCGATACATAATGTCCGGGAAAAACCCAGATTGGTACACATCGTTGATGGCATTCGTGCGGGTATTGAACCTCCGGCTAAAGATATTTTGTTTGCCAGTAACATTCTGGAAATCCATAAAAAACTGCTGGGAGATGTTTTTCTTCTTGCTGTTCACCCGGTAGCCGAATTTAACATCCCAGCGCAGGTATGGTTCGTAACGTTCGCTAAAGGCACGATCTTCATACAAGACTTCCTCACCCACTGCTCGTGAAACCTCCAGGTTGATCGGCGTATAGTTGCGCCCACCAGCTGTAGTGAATTTGGTGTCAAAAGTAAAGGCATTTTTGCCCCCTTTGCCAAAACGGAACTCCTTTCCCGCTAGAACATTCAAAATGTAGCCATTGTTGAAGGCCGTATTGCGCTCGATGCCATCACTGCCTTTGTACTTGGAATCAAATACCGAGCCAGTAACCAGGGTGTAATAACCTTTGCTGAAAAACTTCTCAATGGTCAGCTCTACCCCGTAATTCTGCCCAGTCCCTTCGTTCACCAGATTACTCGCCTCTGGAAACACAAAGTCCGCACCAGCATTCAGCAAAGAAAAACTACTGGGCGTAGCATCCACAGGTACTTTATCCAAAGTTTGGTAATAAGTTTCAGCTTTTACCCGCCAGTCGGTGCCGATTTTTTGGTCGTAAGCCAGTACAAAATGGTTGGCTCGGGTAAAGTCGAGGTCTTCATTGGAAGGTACAAACACACCGGGGCTAGTCTGTTCCCGGAAGAAAAATACGGGCAGCGGTTGGGTTTGATTGTGTAAACCATAACCCAGGGTCAAGGTCTGACTCGGGGCCAATTGCCAGCTCAGTGCCAGGCGAGGCTCCAGAGCCGCAGTATTGTTGTAATCAAACAATTGGCCGTGCAAACCTGCATTCAAAGTCAGCTTTTGTCCCAACTTAAATTGCCCCTGCGCAAAAGCCTGCCATAGCCCCATGCCACCGTCAAAATCACGCACGGTTTGCCAGTTGGGTGTATCTTCCCGATCCAATACCCGGGTAGCTACATCATAAAACTGCGCCAAAATCCCGGTGCGCAGGGTAAAACGAGCATTGAATTTTTGGTTGTAGTACGAAGACAGTGACCAGGTGTCCGTCCGGTCATCCACTTCTACGATCTGGCGGCGCTCCGGAACTTCCTCATTGGGCAACTGGTATTCGTCATAAAGGTTGCCAGACGTAGACCAGGAGGCAACAGTGCGCCAGTAGGCATTTTTGCCCACCACGATATTGTGGCGCAGGCCCAAAATGCCCAGGCGAGATTTTACGTAGGAATCCTTGCCCGTTTCGGCAAATAAATCGTTGTCATCAATGTCTTTGCCCAAAAAGTCGATGTTGCTGCTGGCCCCGATGCCGAAGATGGAAAACTTGCCGATTTTGCTGTTGGGCAAATCAAATTTGAATGACACATCCCGGTAATTCGGGATCGCTGCCGTACCCACCGGTATGCCTACCACATCGGCCAATTGTACAAAAGAGTTGCGCACACTCACAATGTAGGAGGAGTTGTGCTTTTTGTTCAAAGGCCCTTCTGCCATGGCTTCTAAACCACTAAAGGCCGCCAATTGTAAGGTGTATTCTGCTTTATCCGAGTTGCCACTGCGGAAACCCAGGTCAAACACCCCCGACATGGCATTGCCATACTCAGAAGGAAAAGCGGAGGTAAAAAAATCAGAACTCCGCAGCAGGTTGGGGTTGATGGCGCTCACCGGGCCTCCCGTGGTACCAGAGGTAGAAAAGTGGTTGGGGTTGGGAATTGGGACGCCTTCCAAACGCCACAACAAGCCCGTAGGTGAGTTGCCTCGAATGACGATGTCGTTGCGGGAGTCGTTGGCGGCGGCTACCCCGGCAAAACTCCCGGCGAGGCGGGCAACGTCATTGCGGCCACCCGAAAAGCGGTTCACTTCTTCTACATTAAATGAGCGGGCACTGACGCTGGCCATATCGTTGTTGGGTTTGTCTTTGTTGACGGCGGCGGAAATCACCACCTCATCCATTTTGACTACTGCCTCCTCCAAACTGAGTTCGAGCACCACTTCTTTGCCCGCCGAGACCAGTACATTGGGTACAGTGATGCTGTTGTAACCCAGGTAGCTAACCCGAAATGCTTGACGCCCCAGCGGTACGGCTTCGATGCTGAATTTGCCATCCAGGTCTGTCACTGCACCTTTGGTTGGTTCGGAATTGAGCAGTTCAATGGTTACGCCAATCAGGGCTTGTTCGGATTGTTTGTCGTAAACAGTCCCTTTTACCGTTTGGCTGTTCTGAGCCGTAACAGATATGCCGAAGAGGCAGAGGATAAAAAAAACAGTCGAGTGTTTAAGAGCCTTCATAATAAGTATAGGTTTGTATTGGTGTAAGTCGGTGTCGGGGCAGGGCTGTTAAGTTCTAGAACATGGCGATAAGCCCCGCTAGGGGCGCAATATGGGTAGTATCGGGATATCCAGGATTTTCCGAGTCCCGTAGGGACGAAATGTGGGTATTTTGTCTCGAAGGATACCCACATTTCGTCCCTACGGGACTTTGAGAAGGCCTGCTGCAATTATTTTCTACCCACATCACGCCCCTAACGGGGCTTTTAGCTCTGAAAAAACAGAACTTAACAGCCCTGGGTGTCGGGGGAGTAGACAGCATTTGGGATACACCCGTGGCTGACTACGCTACAAAAATGGCAAGATACCATGGCACAAACCAGCGTTTTGTGCCCAGTTGTACTTTGAATGGAGTGAAGTGTAGCTTTGAATAGCTGAGTTGTTGGGGCAGAAGGCCATTTTTGAAGCAAAACACAATTTTCACCACAAACAACCATTATTAGAGCATTACAATCTTTGTACTTGTTATGAAGGCTAGTTTGTATTCAAAAAACCAAAGAAAATGATCAAAAGAACCTTGTTCGTACTGAGTATAGCCCTGCTGGCCAGCTCTTGCGACACCTTGTCCAATCTTGTCACATCGGTATATTCGGAACCCACTACAGCAGAAATTGGCTCTGGCTTGAAATCTGCCCTGGAAATTGGCATCAGCAAAGGCTCCGATGCACTTTCACAGATCGACGGCTATTTCAAAAGCCCCTACAAAATTCTCTTGCCGGAAGAAGCCCGCAAAATCACCGCCAAGTTGAAAAACGTGCCTGGATTTTCGGATTTGGAAAATGTGATTTTGGAAAAGATCAACCGGGGCGCCGAAGATGCCGCCAAAAAGGCCAAGCCGATTTTCGTGTCAGCCATCACTGAAATGACCTTTAGCGACGCCTTGAATATCCTGATGGGGCAGCCGGATGCGGCCACGCAATACCTGCAACAAAAGACCAATGAACAATTGTACCAGGAATTCAACCCCGTCATCATCGAATCACTGGATAAATTTCAGGCCCGCAAAGTATGGTCGGATGCCGTAGCCGTGTATAACAAAATTCCGTTGATCAACAAGGCCAATCCCGACTTGGGCGATTACGTTACCCGCGAAGCGCTCAAAGGGATGTTTGGCATGGTGGCCAAAGAAGAGCAAAACATCCGTACCAATGTCTCCGCCCGGACGAGCGACTTGCTGCGCAAAGTTTTTGCTAAACAAGACAAGAAGTAACTTTGTTGAAGAGTTGAAAAGTTGAAGGGTTGAAGCTACCGCAGTGACATGCACACCATCACACTCACACATCACACTCACACCCATTCTTGCGGCAGCCTCAACTCTTCAACTCTTTAACTTCTCAACACAATCACTATGGAATACAACAAACTTAGTCCTGAAGAAGCCTATGTCATCCTGAAAAAAGGAACCGAGCGGCCTTTTACGGGCGAATATTATGATTTCAAAGGAGCAGGTACTTATATTTGCCGCCAGTGCAATACACCTTTGTACCGCTCGGAGGACAAATTCGATTCCGGCTGCGGCTGGCCGAGTTTCGATGATGAAATTCCCGGTGCAGTCAAACAGGTGCCTGACGCTGATGGCCGTCGCATCGAAATTCTGTGCAATACCTGCGGTGGACACCTGGGGCACGTATTCAAAGGCGAACGACTCACGGCCAAAAATACCCGGCACTGTGTGAATAGTTTGTCGATGCGTTTTGTACCAGCGGAATGATTTCGGATGGGGGATTTAGGAGGGCATTATCCCGATTTTGTTTCATAAACCCTACAAAAGCGACATTTTATTACCACAAAGGAAAAAAAGAGGACACAAAGGACACAGAGCGGAGCATCGTCTACGTCTAACTTTGTGCCCTCTGTGTTTCTTTGTGCTTTCTTTGTGAAAATTATGTCGCTTGGGAATTATTTGAAAATTCAGGATGATTCATGTTTAAGAAACTTAATCTTTGTGGTCATAATTGGTAAACTTATGGCGGTAACGCAATCCGAAATCCCCAATCCGAAATCCGAAATCGCTAAATCATGCAACACCTGAAAAAGCTGTTCACACAGCCTACGACTCTTCTTGTTCTGTTCATTGTGCTCGCCATTCTGGCTTCCGTCCAGTCCGTTTTATTAGGGCTCAAAACCTTCCAGCCCGACGGCCCACTTTATACCCATTACAACAACTACGTCATTTTTGTCCAGTCTTTTTTCCATTTGTTGGAGCAGAAAGACTTGTACATCCTCTATCCTGCTGAGCATTGGGATTTGTATAAATATAGCCCAACTTTTGCCCTGTTTTTTGGCCTTTTCGCCTATTTGCCTGCGGTGCTTGGCCTGAGCCTGTGGAATGTGCTCAATGCGATTATTCTATTTTTTGGGGTCAAAGCGCTACCCAATTTTTCTGACAAACAAAAGGCATTGTTGCTGTTGGTTGTGGTATTGGAGCTCATGACCAGCCTGCAAAACGCCCAAAGCAATGCCATGATGGCCGGGCTGATGATCTGGGCTTTCGCTTGCCTGGAACGCCGGCAATACCTGGCGGCTACCTTTTTTATCATGGCTACGGTGTACATCAAAATTTTTGGGCTGGTGGCCATGGCGCTATTTTTATTTTACCCCCGCAAGGATAAATTGGCGCTGTACAGTGCGCTATGGGCGGTGGTTTTGTTTGTATTGCCGCTGGTGGTCGTGGATTGGCAGCAGTTGTTGTTCCTGTACCGCAGTTGGGGCCATTTGCTGGCAGACGACCACAGCATTTCCTATGGCTTTTCGGTGATGGGCTGGTTGAATACCTGGTTTGGCTTGATGGCGGATAAAATAGTGGTGCTGGGCACGGGCGTGTTGTTGTTTTGCCTGCCATTGTTGCGCTTCAAGCTGTATTCGAATTTCACCTTTCGCATCCTCACCCTGTGCTCGGTGCTCATTTGGGTGATTGTTTTTAACCACAAAGCAGAGTCTGCTACCTTTGTGATTGCCATGAGTGGCATTGCGATCTGGTTTTTTGCGCAGGAAAAATTGAGTCGGGAGAATCTGGCATTGCTGATCCTGGCGATTGTTTTTACCTCCCTTTCACCTACCGATTTGTTTCCCAAATTCATCCGCCAGGGGCTCCTCGAACCTTATGTGGTGAAGGCGGTACCTTGTATCCTCATTTGGGGCAAAATCATCTGGGATATGTTGCGGATGCCCAGGGTAGAGGAGGTGGCAAGCACCAATTAATCAGGTTCTTTCACCGTGCCCATTCAAGTGCCCATCCAGGTGTAATCCCGTCGAATACTTGACTTCTGACATGACAAAAGAACTTTGTACCTGGCCCAGTTCTTCCAAATTGGCCAAACGATTCACCATAAATTCCTGGTATTCGTTCATGCTGCGTACAATCACCTTCAACAAATAATCATAAGTACCCGCAATGTGGTAACATTCCACAATTTCCGGAAAACTGCTGATCTGTAGTTCAAAGGTTTTGAGGACTTGCCGATTGTGTCCCTTGAGCGAAACACTACAAAACACAACTACGTGAAAATCGAGCATGTCCTTGTTCACGAGCGCCACATAGCGCTTGATGTAGCCTTCTTCCTCCATCCTACGAATACGTTCATAAACGGGCGTAGCAGTCATGCCTAATTCGGCGGCAATTTCTTTGATGGTGTACTTGGCATCTACCTGCAAGAGGTCCAAAATGCGGTAATCAATGTGATCCAGCGTCTTCATACTAATCTCAGATTGAGGGTTCAGTGCAGAGTGTGGTAGGAAGTCAAAATCGCTTGAGATCTATACAGAACTGAATAATAGACTTTTTGAGCCAAACAGTCTCCCGTCGCAACAAGTCTAGTGGGTGAAAATAAGTAATCTATTCCAGGAATGAAGGAATAGGATGAAAATTTATTCTAAAAACAGCTCATTTTGTGGAAAAATAAAAGAAATGGTAGCATTTAGTCATTCTGCGTATCTTGTGCCCGATAATTTAGACAAGTTCTTACTTACGAATACGACCAAAAGCAGGAAAAAATGAATGTGGATGCCTGTGAAATCAACCGTTGGGAATTGTTCCGCCGCCAATTGAACAACCTGGATCAACAACGTTTCGAGGAACTGGTGCAAGCCTCTCCTGATGCAATCGTTTTGGATGTGCGCACCCAATCCGAATTTGAAGCCGAACACCTCCCAGGTGCCATTCACTTTGATTATTTTGCCTACGACTTGATCGATAGAATGGATGCTTTGGACAAAACCAAACCCTACGTGGTTTATTGCCGTAGTGGCCGCCGGTCGGTACGGGTTTGTGTGCTGATGCGCAACAGTGGCTTCAAAGAAGTGTATAATCTGGATGGTGGGATTAAGGCCTGGCAGTAAAATATTTTCGGCCAACTCCACCCCAATTCGCCCTGTATAACTGCCAAAATTGGTAAAACCTCCACCATCCCTTTTTCTCATCCGCCACTCTGTCATCTTTTTCTACTTGGACATTGTTTTGATGGGAAAAAAGTATGGAACATTCATCCCATATCACCCACATCTCGACTACCCACAATGATGGCCCATTGCTGGATGCCTATTCTCGGACCATCACCGGAGTAGTCGCCGCAGTTGCCGACTCGGTAGTACACATTGAAGTAAAGAAGAAAAGCAACGATAAAAGAAACAAAGGACAGGCCATGCCCGCTGGCACTGGCTCGGGATTCATCATCTCCTCCGATGGGTTTATCCTCACCAACAACCACGTCGTGGATGCCGCTGATCAAATCAGCGTGTCCTTCACCGACGGGCGCAGGGTCAATGCCGAAATCAAGGGTAAAGACGCTTCCACGGATATCGCTGTGCTGAAAATCGACGATACTGGACTCAAAGCCCTTCAATTGGCGAATTCCTCCCAGTTGCAAGTGGGGCAAATTGCGGTAGCCATTGGCAATCCGATGGGTTTGCAATATACCGTAACTACCGGAGTAGTCAGCGCCTTGGGCCGGACCTTACGTGCCAACAATGGCCGCTTGATCGACGACGTAATTCAAACCGACGCTGCCCTGAACCCCGGTAATAGTGGCGGCCCGCTGCTCAACTCCCTGGGGCAGGTGATCGGCGTCAATACCGCCATTGTAGCTTCAGCGCAGGGTTTGTGTTTTGCCATTGCCTCCAATTTAGCCGAATACATCGCCGGACAATTGATCCTCCATGGTCAGGTGCGCCGCGCCCAAATCGGCATCGGTGCCCAGGGCGTCAACCTCACGAACCGCATGATCGCGGCCAATCGCCTGAGCACTGCAACGGGCGTGTACGTTTACGAAGTCATCCCCGACGGGCATTTCAACAACCAACAATTGCTCAAGGGCGACATCATCGTGGACTTTGAAGGCAGCCCCGTAGCCTCGGTGGATGACTTGCACAAATTGCTCAATTTCAGCCGCATTGGGCAACGCACGCAGCTGGGTGTTTTGCGCAATGGCCACCGGGTCGATGTAGAAGTAATCCCTGGGCAGGTGACGCTTTAAATGCTGCGAGGCGCTGGTTTTTTATGTAAATTCGCGCTGGGAATTACCACTGTAGTTTTGGGCTTAACGATACCGCTTTGCGTGTACAATCTGAGGTGCTCTAAGGTGTCTAAGGTGGTTCGAAAAAAGAGTGCTCTTCGCGCTTGCGCGCAAGAGTTTTTATTTGAACCACCTTAGACACCTTAGGACACCTTAGAAACGACGCGCCAGATGCATTTGTTAGTAGACAAAAAACTAGGTGGTGAATCTCCCAACAGACCAGATCGCCAAATTATGGAAACCATCACCGCCTACCAGCCTCAATACAAAATCCGCCTCGTCACCGCTGCCTCCCTCTTCGATGGCCACGACGCCGCCATCAACATCATGCGCCGCATCCTGCAAAGTTCGGGTGCCGAGATCATCCACCTGGGGCACAACCGCTCCGTGCGCGAAATCGTCGATGCCGCCATCCAGGAAGATGTGCAGGGCATTGCCATTACCTCCTACCAGGGGGGGCACCTGGAGTTTTTTAAATACATGTACGATCTGCTGCAAGAACAAGGTGCGGGGCACATCAAAATTTTTGGCGGGGGCGGCGGCACCATTTTACCCCATGAAATTCAAGAGCTTCAGGCCTACGGCATTGCCCGCATCTACTCGCCCGACGATGGGCGGCACATGGGTTTGCAGGGCATGATCAATGACTTGTTGGAAAAATGTGATTTCCCGGTGGGGCAACACCTCAATGGGGAGCTAAAAACTTTTCAGCTGCGCGAAGGGCGCAGCATCGCGCGGATGATTTCGGCCATCGAAAACTATCCTGAAGCCAATCGGGAGTGGTTGGAAAAATTGAGCAAGGAAGTTGGCAATAAAACTATCCCCGTGCTCGGCATAACGGGCACTGGGGGCGCAGGTAAAAGCAGTCTGGTGGATGAGTTGCTGCGGCGCTTTTTGCTCGACTTTCCTGATAAAACCATCGCCATTGTTTCCGTTGATCCCTCCAAGCGCAAAACGGGTGGGGCTCTGCTCGGTGACCGCATCCGCATGAATGCTGCCAGCAATCCTCGGGTGTACATGCGCTCTTTGGCTACCCGCCAATCCAACCTGGCTCTTTCCCGCTATGTGGCCGATGCGGTCAATATCCTCAAGGCCGCTCAATACGACCTGATCATCCTGGAAACTTCGGGCATCGGCCAATCGGATACCGAAATTGTGGATCATTCCGACATTTCCCTCTACGTGATGACCCCCGAGTATGGCGCGGCCACGCAGTTGGAAAAAATCGACATGATCGACTTTGCCGACGTGATTGCCATCAACAAATTTGACAAACGCGGCGCCCTGGATGCCCTGCGCGACGTCAAAAAACAATACCAACGGGCCCACCAATTGTGGCAAAAAGCAGTAGACGAGATGCCCGTTTTTGGCACCATCGCTTCCCAATTCAACGACCCGGGTATGAACCGCCTGTATCAGAAAGTGATGGAGGTTTTGGTGGAAAAAACGGGTGCCAATTTGCCTTCTCATCTTCAAGCCGGAAACGAAGCCAGTACAAAAGTCTACATCATCCCTCCCCAACGGGTGCGCTACCTCTCGGAGATTGCCGAAAGCAACCGGACTTACGAGCAGCGGGTAACCCAGGAAAGTGACTTGGCCCGCCAACTTTTTGCCCTGGATACCAGCGTTAAAACCTTACAACAGCGGGGTGTGTCTGCTGAGTTGATCCAGGCACTGACCGAACAATACCAGCAACTGGAACAATACCTCTCGCCTGCCGCCAAAAAAATCCTGGCCGAATGGCCTGCGCGGATTGCCGCTTACGCTGGCGATGAATTTGTGTACAAGGTGCGGGGCAAAGAAATTCGGGTGCCCACTTTTACCACCTCCCTTTCCCATACCCGCATTCCCCGGGTGGCCCTGCCGAAATACCAAGATTGGGGCGAAATTCTGCGCTGGGTGATGCGTGAAAATGTGCCGGGTGAGTTTCCCTACGCTGCCGGAGTCTTTCCGTTCAAGCGCGAAGGGGAAGACCCTACCCGTATGTTTGCTGGCGAAGGTGGCCCCGAGCGCACCAATCGCCGTTTTCACTACGTGTCGCTGGACATGCCTGCCATCCGCCTCTCCACTGCCTTTGACTCGGTGACGCTGTACGGTGAAGACCCCGATTATCGGCCCGATATTTATGGCAAAATTGGCAATTCCGGGGTGAGCATTTGTTGTTTGGATGACGCCAAAAAACTGTATTCCGGCTTCGATCTTTGTGATCCGCGCACCTCGGTATCGATGACCATCAATGGCCCTGCCGCCACCATCACCGCGTTTTT
The DNA here is from genome assembly GCA_027488855.1 of Saprospiraceae bacterium. Classification (GTDB taxonomy): domain Bacteria; phylum Bacteroidota; class Bacteroidia; order Chitinophagales; family Saprospiraceae; genus Haliscomenobacter. Next base: position 9,864 of record JAIYAV010000419.1, on the reverse strand, counting down.
TATGAATGCGGCGATTGACCAGCAGTGTGAAAAATACATCCGGGAGCAGCATTTGGAAGCTGTGGTAGAGGCTAAGTTGCAGGAGTTGTACGACCAGAAGGGCTTGCTTCGCCCACGATACCAGGGTGAAATTCCGACGGGCAACAATGGCCTGGGTTTGCTTTTGCTCGGCATCACGGGGGATCAGATTTTGCCGCCCGAGGTGTACGCCCAACTCAAAGCCAAAGCGCTGAACGCTGTACGCGGCACCGTTCAGGCAGATATTTTGAAAGAAGACCAGGCGCAAAATACCTGCATTTTTTCCACCGAGTTTTCGCTCAAACTGATGGGCGATGTGCAGGAATACTTTGTGCAGCAGCAGGTGCGCAATTTTTACTCGGTGTCCATTTCGGGCTATCACATCGCCGAGGCGGGTGCCAACCCGATTTCGCAGTTGGCGTTTACCCTTGCCAATGGCTTTACTTTTGTGGAATATTACCTCTCGCGGGGCATGCAGGTCGACGATTTTGCGCCCAACCTTTCTTTCTTTTTTTCCAATGGCGTCGACCCTGAATACGCGGTGATCGGGCGGGTAGCCCGCCGCATTTGGGCCAAGGCCATGAAGGAAAAATACGGGGCCAACGAGCGCTCGCAAATGCTCAAGTACCACATCCAAACCAGTGGCCGTTCCCTGCACGCGCAGGAGATCGACTTCAACGACATTCGCACCACCCTGCAAGCGCTTTACGCCATTTACGACAACTGCAACTCTCTGCATACCAATGCTTACGACGAGGCGATCACCACGCCCACCGAAGAAAGTGTACGTCGCGCCATGGCCATCCAGTTGATCATCAACAAGGAATTGGGCCTGGCCAAAAACGAAAATCCACTGCAAGGGGCCTTCATTATTGAGGAGTTGACGGACTTGGTAGAAGAGGCGGTATTGCTCGAATTTGACCGCTTGAGCGAGCGGGGCGGCGTACTCGGGGCCATGGAAACGATGTACCAACGCGGCAAAATCCAGGAGGAAAGCCTTTACTACGAAACCTTGAAACACAATGGCGACTTCCCGATCATCGGGGTGAATACCTTTTTGAGCAAAGAGGGCTCCTTGACCATCATCCCCGCCGAGGTGATTCGGGCTACACCGGAGGAGAAGGAGGCGCAGATTCAAACGCTGCAAGGTTTGCATCAGGCGCAAGCGGGGCTGGCACCACAGGCTTTGCAGGAATTGCAAGCGGTGGCGGTGCGCAATGAGAACCTTTTTGCGGCGCTGATGGAAACGGTGAAGAGTTGTTCGTTGGGGCAGATTACGCATGCGTTGTATGCGGTGGGCGGGCAATATCGGCGGAATATGTAGAACCAATTAATTCTATACGCGCCGCAGGCGCACAATTCCTAAGGTGAATCCCTAAGGTGAACTAAGGTGCCTTAGGTGGTGAATATATTGCCCTGCTCCGCAGGGTTTTTTCTTTTTCACCACCTAAGACACCTTAGTTCACCTTAGGGGTCACCTCAGAGAGATATTGCAATCAAAATTTTCTCAGGTTTTTATTCCACTTTGATCCGAATTGGAAATTCTACCATACTTTTTTGGGGCTTTGATCGGGAACGGTACATGTCCCATTTTGGCATTTTTTTGACCATTTCAAAGATCCAACGGTCGGTCAAGGGATGAGAATTTTTAAGGATTCGCGTACGGTAAATGCCGCCATCAGGGTTGAAAAACAGTTGCAAAATGACCATGCCTTCAGGGACTTCCTCTGGTTCCATGGATTTGATAAGTGGACCAAGATGGCTTTCAAGGAATCGTAGAAACGATGCTTGCCCTTCTGGAAAAAAGGGAGTGGTGGGCACCTCTCGAATTTCCTCGCCCGTATTTTGTAGGTAGGGGCGAAAAACGAGGGTACACAAAGCGATGCGAATTTGGTTAGCCCCATTGGAAAACCCTGGAGACCACTTCGGCCCTTTCCGCAATGCATCCATGACCAAAGAATCAATCACAGGGTGTAAGGGGGACAAAATGTCTATTTTTGATACGGTTCCAATGCTTTCAGTTGTAAGCCTGAGTGGCAATTTTCTACCATTGATTTGTGCCCGTACAGCAGAGTCTTGCGGCAATTCGATGGCATAATTGAGGTAACGTGCGAAAGCTTCATGGCCATCCGGAAACTCGGAGCCATCCCCGATCAACTCCAGGGGCGCTACCCAGCGTTTGGTGGGTGCATGGGTTCTTAGCTGATCGCCCCATACCGAATCGAGTTGATGATTGTACCATTTCAGATTGAGCATTACTCTCGCATCCTGGGGCTCGTCGTTTTTTATACTCGGCAACCAATTTTGTAATGGCAATGATTCGGCAATTTCCAAAAATCGTTGGGCAAGGTATGCATCCCGGCAAGAGCGAATGCCATAGCCATCCAGTTCCCCATTTTTGTTGATGTTGAGGTAAAATCGAGCGTTGTCCGAATAAGTCTTTTCGGTTTTTGACCAATCCACGTGTTGCTGAAAAAACGCGTGGAGGGCAGCTTCCGTACATAGTTTTTGTTGCACAGCAGTTCCTGTACTGTCAAGGCAGTTGGGATGAACCGGGTAGAGGTATGCGGGTAGGGGCTCTTGGCACATGATGGACTGGCTGAGGCCGAGGGCAAGCAAGAGGCTGAGTGCGGGAAAGTAGTTTAGCGTGGGCATCGTTGGCGGAAATGGATTTTGGGGATAGATGCGGGTGGAGGGAGTTTTGGTGGGAGGACAGTGCGGTACTGGTTTTTTAACCTGGAAAGGGGGTCAACGTTTTGCAGGTACTGTTATAGGCTGTTTTTCTCCTTCATCAATATTTTTTTAATCGCTTTTTTGTAGTCAGCGTCATAAGTGTATTTCCCATTCTCGTCTTCTCCGTCATAGATAACAATATTGAAATCTTTAATGGTGTCGCCAACGATTTTGTAAAAGCTTGTCCAATTTCGTCCGGACATAACCTTGTTGTCAACTAAGTCATATTTTGGAAGGTAATTTGGATTTTTGATTTCTTCAAATCCTTTTATTTTTCTTATTGAGTTTGCGTTATCGTCAACAATAAATAAGTAGTAAGTCCAATTGCTTCTTACATCTGAAATATTTTGAATGAGAATGTCTTTAATGTTGTCGTTGCTAAAGTCAGAGAATTTTACTTCCTGAACTGTACTTTCAATTGTGTCCCTAAAAAATTCTCTCGGTTGTCCATTCTCTCGTTTGCTTACAAGAAATATGAATTTGTATTCTGGTTCATTAACCTTGTTCGTGTTAAGTGGAATTAATTTTATTGAAATTCCCTTGTCCTTATAAATAGTGTCACAATTTATTTCGAATATTTCCGAATTGTCAGCCGGCTTTTTAGTCAAACTTTTTTGATTTGTTGTTGCATTGTCGAGTTGGGAGGTTTTTTTATTTTGTTCAAAATTGTTACAACTCTTTAGCATTGCAAATAGTGTCAATATGAATATTATTTTTGCTGTCATTGTGGTCGTTCTAAAATAGCCTATAACTTCGGCATTGCCGCAACGCCTCTCCCCATATCCAGCGCCTTGCCGCTGTTTTGATTGACGACAAGGCGCTTAAAGCTACAAGAAAAAAGCCAAATTAGCTCACGTATGTATGATGCATTTTCCTGTTGTTAAAAAAATCTTTCCAATTTTCACCTCTCACTCACGCCTCAATATCCCCAAAAACTTCTCCCCATTCCCCAACTCCCAGCACCCTTACATCCGTATCCAAGGGATAGCCAGCAGCAACTGGGCAAATGATAAAATTACGTGTTGTACCGAGGTCTGCTTTGGCAATATGTAGGCTTTTGGTTAGTTTGGGGGTCGTTGTAAATTTGATTTCAACCAATATCTCAGCAACCCCTCCTCTGGCAATGACCAAGTCCGCCTCGGTACCATCCTGCGTTCGATAATAAAACAGCTCAGCCCAACTGGGTAAACTGCCTGCAATCTGTTCGATGACGTAAGTTTCCCAAGAAGCGCCGACAATGGGATTTCCTATCATACTTTCAAAGGAAGGTACCCCCAGCAATTGATGCAAGATTCCGGTATCCCGCAAATACAGTTTAGGGCTGCGAATCAGCCTTTTGCGCAAATTGGGAAGGTAAGGCTGCAACCTGCGGATGAGGTATGAGGATTCAAAAAAATCCAGATAACGCCGTACGGAAGAATTACCGATCCCCAAGCCTGAGGCGATGGTCTCCATATTCAAAATGCTACCACTCAAGTGAGCGATCATTTGCCAGAGTCGACGAGTTAAGGTCGGCTCCGCTTTTAGCCCCAACGCAGGGAGGTCTCGTTCCAGATAGGTCGTGATGAAATTGGTACGCCAAAGTCTGGCCAATTCTTCGTCTGGAGCCAATAATGAATCGTGAAAACCTCCGCGAAAACAATGTTGTTGCCAATTGGTTAAATCGCTTACTTCTTGCCACAAGAATGGTGTCAACTCGAAGTAAGCTATGCGGCCAGCTAAGGTTTCAGAAGCATCGCGGATAAGGTCAGGGGAAGCGGAACCGAGCAAAATAAAGCGTGCTGGTTTACGGTTTCGATCAATGGCACTACGCAGGAGAGGAAATAAATTCGGCAAGCGCTGTACTTCGTCCAGAATAACGGTTTTGTCTTCCAGAGGCTCTAACAACAAACGGGGATTGGCGAATTTGGCAAGGTCATCGGGGTCTTCTAGATCAAAATATACAGTAGCCCTAGCACTATTTTCTGCTAGATGTTTTGCCAAAGATGTTTTACCCACTTGTCGAGGCCCAACAATGGCTACCGCAGGAAAGTAATCCAGCAAACGGGCAATTTCTGTTTCTGATTTTCTAGTAATGTAGCTCATTTTCCCTGCAATTTCACCATTTGATGGCGAAATTGCAGGGAAAAATACAATTTTGTTCGCTTATTGTCAACGAATGAGGTGCGATTCCCACACAATTTTTTCACTCTACCTCCAACTCCCACCGAAAACACAACTTATACCCCCTTTTTTCTCCCCACTTTCCCTTACCTTCGCCCCGCAAAACAAAGCACCCGCAGCGCAGGCATGAAACGCGAATTCCTGGCCAATCTTCTTTTCCTCTTGTTCATCAATCTGGTGATCAAACCCACTTACCTCTTTGGGGTAGAGCGCGTGGTGCAAAACGTAGTGACCGAAAACCTCTACGGCATCTACTTCAGCATCCTGAATCTCACCCTGATTTTGAACATCATTGCCGACTTTGGCATCCAGAATTTCAATACCCGCTATATTGCTCAGCATCCCCACTTGTTGCCCAAGTACTTTCCGGCTTTTTTGTTGACCAAGGGGCTTTTGTCTTTGGTTTACGCGCTGGTTTTGGTGCTGGTGGGTTGGGCCACGGGCTATTTGCAGGAGTATCCGGGCATTTTGTTGGGCATGACCCTTTGCCAGGTGCTCAATTCCTTGGTGATGTATTTCCGCTCCAACATTGCGGGATTGGGTTTGTATTGGATTGATAGCTTGGTGTCGGTATTGGATCGTTTGGTGGTGATTGTGGTGCTGGGCATTCCCCTGTGGTTGGGTTATTTTGATGGAAAAAACTTTGACCTACAATGGTTCGTCAATGTGCAGTTGTTGGGTTTTGGCACGGGAGCGCTGGTTTCCTTTGCCATTGTGTGGTACCATGCGGGCGTTTTGCGCTTCCAATTCAACTGGCTGCGCATGTTGGCCATTGTGAAAGCGGGGGTGCCTTATGCCCTTTCCTTCATCCTGATGAACATGTACACCCGGGTGGATGCACCGCTGATGGAACGGATGCTGGTGGATGGGCGCGAGCAAACCAATATTTACGCTTCGGCCTTCCGTTTGTTGGAAGCCAGTAATGTGATTGGGTATTTGTTCGCGGGTTTGTTGATGCCCATGTATGCGAGGTTGCTCAAGGTGGGGCAGGACGTAAAGCCCTTGGCACATTTGGGCATTCAGATCATTTGGAGTGGGGCGATCAGTCTGGTGATTTGTACGATCGTGTTTCGCCAAGCGATCATGGAGGGGCTATATACCAGTGGAGGCGTGTATTCGGGCAATATTTTGGGCTGGATCATCGTCAGTTTTATTCCAGTGAGTGGGGTATATATTTTTAGTTCATTACTGACCGCTCAAGGCAGCCTTAAGGCATTGAACCGGGTCTACATCTGGGGTGTGCTGCTCAACATTGGGCTCAACCTCTGGCTGATCCCAATCTACAAGGCGATGGGCGCGGCGGTAGCGAATTGTATTACCCAAGTGCTGATTTTTGGCGCACAGTTGTATTTGTGCCAACAAATTTTGCAGGTGGGCCTGACCGGGAGGCAGGTGTTGAAGTTTGTAGCTTTGGCGCTGGCTGCACTGGGGATTGCCAGTTTGAGTTGGTATTATTTGCTGCCGGGACTACATTTGTGGGCTTTTTTACTGGCTTTAACGGCTTGTGGGCTGACTGCCTTTGTGGTACGCCTGATCAGCATTCGGGAATTGTTAACCTTGTTTTCGGCAAGAACTTAGTTTTTCAATGGAGCATAAAGACAATCTACTTGGGGTGATCAAAACCCTGTACCAGTGGCGCAAACGGATTTTGGGTTTGTCCTTTTTAGCAACAATTGGCACGGCGGGCATTTCGCTCTTGCTGCCCAATTATTACAAAGCCACTACGGTTTTTTTGGCAGCTAGCCCGGATTTGGCGCGGCCAGACATCCTCTACGGCAAATCCAACGGCGGCCAACCCTATGGTACCGCCAATGACATCGACCGCATTTTGACCATTGCCAACTCCAACGAATTGAGCGATTATTTGATCGATAGCTTCAAACTTTTTGAGCACTACGACATTGATCCCGATCACCCCAAATCCTATGTACGGGCGCGGCAAAAGCTATTTTCGCGCTTGGAAGTGACCAAAACCAAGCGCGATGCGATTGAGCTGACCTTTGAAGACGTGAGCCCTCAACTGGCGTCCCAAATCGCCAATGCCGCCCGCGAACACATCAATTACCTATCGCAGGAAGTGCTCAAGTCCAACCAGCGCAAAAACCTGGCCTCGTACAAAGCTGGCATTGCTGCGAATGAAACGATTTTAAAAGAACTGTCGGATAGTTTGTCCCGGTTACGGGCCCGCTATCGCATTTACAATACCCGTGAAGTATCTACTGATTTGACCCAGCGCTACATCATTGCGCGGGGTAACTTTTCGCGCTTTAAAGGGCGTTGGGATGCCATGCGCAACAACCCTATGATTCCCCGCGACTCGGTGGCTTTTACCGAAGCGACCATGAAGGGCTACAAGTCGGAAGTAGATAGTTTGCAAAAAGACTTGGCGCATTTGTCTGGTGGTGAAGCCGAACTAATGCTCATGGAAACCCGCTACTACACTTCCAATGGCCAATTGGGCGATGCGGTGGAAAAAGCCAAAATGCTGAGCACTGCACTCGCCGCCGATGTACCTAGTATCCTGATCGTAGAATCAGCTGAGGTGCCCGTGTTGAAATCCCGCCCGAAACGCTCTATTTTGGTGCTAGCCGCCGGGGCGATTGCTTTTATCATTGGCGTTTTTGGGGTCTTGTTGTTCAATGCCTACCAGGAGAACAAATGGGGCGAAGCTTTTAGTGATGCGCGTTAATTCAACGTTTTCGGCTCTGCGATCAGGTTCAGAACCTCAAATCCTGTTTTGGGGACTCGCGCTGATCACTCTGCTGTCCATTTGGGCAGGGGTGGCGCTCAATTTTATTTATCTGGCGGGTTTGCCACTGGCACTTTTGGTGGTGTATTGGGCGACGATGGACATTCGGACCCTTTATTTTTTGATGTTGTCCTGTATTCCCATTTCTACCGAGGTGGTGCTGCCCAATGGTTTTGGCACCGATTTACCGGATGAAGCTTTGATTATTGGTTTGTTTTTGGTGAGTATTCCTTTTGTTTTGTCGCGAGTGCACCGCATCAGTAGTCGGTTTTTGTTGCACCCCATCACCCTAATGCTGTTGCTGCATCTTGCCTGGATTTTCCTTTGCACCCTACAGTCACAATTGTTGTTTGTGTCGGTCAAATACTTGCTGGCCAAAACCTGGTACATCGCCGTGTTTTATTGCCTGACCGGGTACTTCATCGACCGGGTGGAGCAATATCAACGACTATTTTGGTGGGTCTTTTGGCCGCTGATGTTTACGGTGGTACTGACGATGATTCGGCACGCACAGTCAGGTTTTTCTTTTTCCGCAATCAACTTTGTGCTTTGGCCTTTTTACCGCAATCACGTGAATTACGCGGTGCTGCTGGCCTTGTTTTTTCCACTCTTGTGGTTTGCGCCAGTGCAGTATGCTCGCTTTTCAACACGTTGGTACGCTTGGGTGGGTACCATCGGCTTTTTGTTGCTGGCCATTTATTTCACTTATACCCGAGCTGCCTATGCGGCGATTGTGATGGCGGCGGGGGCTTATATGGTGATTCGCTGGCGTTTGATGCGCCCAGTGTTGGGACTGGCTGGCCTGGCTTTGTTGATTGGATTTTTGTACCTCAGTTACGACAACAAATACCTCGATTTTGCACCCGATTACAACCGGGCGATCAGTCACCAGAATTTTGGCAACCTGATGGAGGCGACCTACAAACTGGAGGACATTTCCACCATGGAGCGGGTGTACCGCTGGGTGGCTGCTTTTCAGATGAGCCTGGATCGGCCCTGGATGGGTTTCGGCCCGGGCAACTTTGTCAATTTTTACCAATCTTACACCATCACCAGTTTTCAAACCTACGTAAGTGACAACCCGGAGGGCTCCGGCGTACATTGTTACTTCCTGATGACTTTGGTAGAACAAGGCTATTTAGGGATGATCCTTTTTATTGCGCTCAGTTTTATGGTCTTGATCCAGGCCGAAAAAATCTACCACCAATGCCCCGATGTTTTCCGGCGGCGCATCATCATGGCGGTTTCATTGTGTACCGTGGTGATGGATGCTTTTTTGTTGATCAACGACATGGTGGAAACCGATAAAATGGGTTCTTTTTTCTTCATCTGTATGGCCATTCTGGTCAATCAGGATTTGGAAAACAAAAAACAATGAAAGCAGAAATTGAAGTTTGTGTAGATACCCTGGAAGCTGCGCTGCAAGCCCAGGCGAATGGCGCCACCCGGATCGAATTGTGCGGGCGTTTGGACCTGGATGGACTGACCCCAGATGAAGATTTTATCCAACAAGCCCTTCAGGAACTGGCCATTCCCATCCATGTGATGATCCGTCCGCGCGGTGGTGATTTTGTGTACACGGCGGAGGAGTTGGCCCAAATGGAACAGGAGATTGCCTACTGCAAAGCCCAGGGCGTGCCCGGTATAGTACTCGGCGCACTGACGCCAAACGGCGAACTCGACCTGGAAAACATCCTGAAACTGGCTGCCCTCGCCAAGCCAGAAATGCTGGTGGTGGTGCACAAATGCATCGACTACACCCCGGATCCAGCCGCTGCTTTTGAACAACTGCTGGCCCACCACGACTTGATTGACTACGTGCTGACTTCCGGGGGGAAATCCACTGCGCGCGAAGGTTTACCCGTGTTGCAACAAATGGTGGCCATGAGCCAGGGGAGGATTAAGGTGATGGCGGCAGGGAAAATCACGAAGGAAAATTGGGAGGAGTTAGCAGCGGAAATTGGGGCTCCGGCGTATCATGGGCGCTTGATTGTGTGAGGCAATGGCTTCATTTTATCGAGCCATTTTTGCTTTTAATGCTTCCGCTCTCTGTCGACCAGCTTTGTAATTGGGGTCCAATGCGATGGCTTGGTCAAGGTACAATAAAGCTTGATCTTTGTATTGCTTGCTTTGTCTTTGTTGTGCCCAAGCCCAGTACGTAAAACTCATTATCTTCCAATTGGCGTAGGTACTGTCCTTTT
>JAIYAV010000028.1 GCA_027488855.1 Saprospiraceae bacterium | reverse complement strand
CGCTATTCGCTATTCGCTATCAACGTAGCAATAATCGTAGTAAGAGCAGTTCTTACAAATGCTCTTATTGATCACTGGCGGGCATTCTTCCTGGGCCAAAATCTGTTCGATTTCACTGAGCCAACCTTCAATGAGGGGAATGTCTTGCTCGGGGTCAAATTCCAGCTGCTGCCGTTGCCGCAAGGTGGGGTACTCAATGATGCCCCTTGCCCCCTCAATGCCATTGCGGTGCAACACGTACAGGTAATAGCGCACCTGGGCGAGGTGGGCTTGCTCCATTTTGTCGCTCTTTTTGGTTTCGTGTACGGTGTTGGTCTTGGCGTCGTAGTAGTCGATTTTGATGCCATCGAGCTCCAATTGGGTGTTTTTGGCGGCCCGTTCGGGGTAGGTGCTTTCACCAATGAGTTTGCCTTCGTAGACTACGTCGGAGGTGTGCTCCATGCGGATGCCGTGGTGATGGAGGTACAATCGCCTTTTGCAAAAAAAGTAGTAGGACACTTCGACAGCGGTAATTTTCATAAAAATGAATTTTCTACTGAATCATGAATGAATCCTTCTTCAAAATTGTATAAGTCAAGATTGGCTAAAACCTTTATGTCGAAATATTCCTTCTCATTGGCTGGAGCAGGAATATTGACAGGATCGAAAACTCTTATGGTAATGGTTCTATCCAGTACTTTTTTCAATTGTTGAGAAAGCTGTATTTTCCACTGACGTTTGCTTTTGAAATCCCTCGAAGACAAAGTTTTTTCCAATAATTCCACCGCAAGATTATAGGAATTGTCTTTTTCGCTTAGAGGGATATAGTATTGAAATTCAAAACCAAATGCTTTTTCATTGATCAACTTAAATTTCCCTAGCGTTTCAAAAGCTGCATTGTTTACCAATTCGATAAGATTCACCTCTTCTTGATCAATTTCATAATTGCCAATCATCAGGTTGTTGGCAATAAATTTGAAAAAATTCTCCTGCACCCCTAGTAAATCCTTTTCTTCAATGCCATTGTGAATATAACTTTGAGAAAAGTCAAGGAACTGTTTTGCTTCGTTTCGATAAACAGCATAGGCTCCGCTCTTTCCATTGTCTTTGAGCAAATGAAAAAAGTACACCTTTCCTAGAGAGGGAAGCTTTTTATTGCGATTACATCTTCCAGCACTTTGAATCAAGCTAGGCAAGGGGCATAAATCTCGGTAAACAACTGGAAAATCAATATCGACACCCGCTTCAATAAGCTGCGTAGAAATTAAGATTGTAAACTCATTAGAAGCAAGTTGCTCTTTGATGAGTTCAATTTTTTTCTTCCGATCTGAGGGTATAAAATGCGTATTTAGCAAATGAGCTTCGATGCCTTTTATTCGAAGTAGCCTGTAAAGCTCTTTTGAATCCCGAATCGTATTTAAGATGATTAAACAGGAAGACGATTGATGTTCAATCAAACTTGCTAGCTGAGGTAGATCAATTTCAAATGGTGAAGTCAAAAATATTTGGTAACGATTGAATGGCGTGGCTTCAAAATATTTCTTGTAATCTAAAATCTCTTGGGGCGGATTTTTAAGGTAACCCTTAAACAAAAGATCAGGTTTCTTCTGGTCTGGGATGTAGGACTTTTGTTCAAAACTCATATTCGGCATCGTTGCTGTAGAAAGAACAGCGTAGCTATCTGCTCTCTTGCAAAAAGCTTCCAACCAGGCGGCGAAAAAAATGTACAATCTAGGCGGCAATGCCTGTATTTCATCCAATAGAAAAATCCTTTTAGAAAAATTGGGGAGTTTGAGCAAAGTTGAGTTTCGGTTGCTCAATAAGGTTTCAAAAAATTGGACAAAAGTTGTGATGATAAAGGGGTGATCGAAAGTTTGACTAATGAAATCCTGTTTAAGCAAATCTTTGAAATCTTCATCTTGTGGGTCTATATCTAATTTTTCGATTAAATCATCGAGCTGCTTATTTTTTGCTTTGGAGCTAACAGTGAGAAACGCTTCGCCTAAAAAACCTTGAACAATTTTCTCTACTTGCTCAGTAATGCTTAAAAAAGGCAACGCATATATGATACCATAACCATTCTGTTGTTCTTGAATCTCGTTAGCGAGAGCCAAGAGCGTGAACGTTTTTCCAGCACCTGTGGGCGCAGTTAGCGTGAACACTCGCTGACCTTGAGTAAGGTGTTCTTTAAGATTGTCAACGGCTTCTTCTCGAATTGCAGTCCGTAGTATGTCTAATTCTGATTTACCTGCTTTTTCATTTAACCTTGCCCAGGTTTGGGCCAACGATACTGAGAGTTGTTCTTGATTTTCTTGAACTGTTGACTCAAAATGATAGTAGTCTTCAACATATTTATCGCCAGCATCTCGTTTATCCGCCTCAATTAAGGAAGCAAAAGAGTACTGCGTTTCAAAAAAATAGTGCAGTGCATTTGTTTGCCAGGCCTCTTTTTCGGTGAAAGCAATAAGTCTGCTAAAATCTTGATCGAGAAGTTCAAAAGGTTGATGTTTTACGCCGAGTTTATGTTCAAGAAATTCAGAAAGGGGTAAATATGATTGCGTGGAGATGAATTTGCGAAGCCGTTCCGTAGGTTCGCTTTTTAAGAGTAGGTCAAAATTGGGCAAATTACCATGATGTTTAGCTATGATAGTCAATACAATTTTAGCCTTGATTCTGATATCATCACCAAAATGAGCTTTTACAAGTTCCAAGTTTTTTGACATGAAGCACAACCATGCCCATGCAGACAAATAAGCATGCTCATCATACCCTCGCCGACCTCCTTTGTAATTTGGGTCAAGTTTGCGTTGGAAATTGGGATTTATTTTTCCCAAATCATGAAAAAGCGCAGCCCAATTAACCAAGGTCGTACTCTGTCTTTTCAAGGCTTTTTGGGCTACGCCTCCAATATGTTTTTCCAACGCCTTATCTGGATGCGATTTGTACGCGTCTAAATCAAAAACCATTGACTTTGATTGTTGAATTGATAAAAAACTCCTTTTGACTTAAGTGTCTCTTGGTTACTTGGATAAATTACAGGCATGTATGCATCTGGCCGATTCCAAAAGTCGTCAGTTTGGTAAGTAGGAATTCTATCAAAATTCAAACGTGGTAGTGATTGTACTCTAGGCTGATGTTCCGTAGATACAAATCCGTAGGTTTCAAACTCTCCTTGCTGTTGTTCACTTAAAGTACCCAGCTCTAATAATGCTAGGTCGGCTGGGCAATTATGTAAGCCTAAAACAGGTTGGAAATGCGTTTTTTCAACTGTGATTAAGCTAACAAAATGCTCAAATAAAAAATAGGAGCGTTCATTCTTTAATGCCAGTAGAACCGAGTAATCGGCATTGCGAATCACTTCCATTGGTTTGGGTGATTTATCATACAGGTTAGTGGCACTTCTGAGCGTAAACCCCCAGGATTGTTTCTGAACAACATTGTTGATTTGGACACAATACATCAGATCTTCACAAAGCTGAGGAAACAACGGTCGCATTTCTCCGCGCTCTTTGCCCAAAACAGCGCCAATCATTCCGACCAACGCCGTTTTGGTAATAAAATCGTGGGTTAATGGATTGTTATTTGTCTCTGCTTTTCGAAAGTGTGCCCAATTGCCTTTAATGCTAATGAGCGCTGCTTTCATGGTTGTTTTGATTTGCAGTGAGACTTGCCAAAGTCATTTTATGAAACTTAGGTTGCCCTTCAAGACTGTTGTTCAGTGTCTCATTCTCGGTGAAATAATTAATGACCTTGACTTTGCTCGACGCTGCTGCTTGGATAAGTTTATCTAGATTGAGAGAAAAATCATCCCAGTCACGAATTTGTTCATCCTGCTTTTCGGCGTTAATCGACAGCAGCTTGTCGGCGGCATAGAGTTTGTCTGTTACCTCATTGTACACAATCTGGATGAGTAGGGCAGACGATTGGTTGGACTTTGATCTGGTGTTGGCATTGTTTACACTGTGCCAAAGAGCTGCAAACATAATGTCGAGATCTGATTGAGTTAGTCCACTATGCTTTGCACTAAATGGGTTGACCCAGCCGTGGATTTGACACAATGAAAAAGGAACGAGAGAAGTTGTACCAATAGCTCCTCGACTTTTTTCAGCACTCGATGAAAATACTGATGTGTTCTGATGAATGCGTAAATCTGATTTATTCAAGGCAGGATTCAATAAAGCAAATTGCACAGGCCCAGTTAGATTTACAGCCATTCCCTCTTTAGTTGAAATGCCGCCAAAAAGACGAACATCAATACATTTCTGTAGAAGCTTTACTACATCAATGCCTAGCTGATTTTTGCCTTTGCCTTTTTTTGCCTTTGCTTTATCCTCCGTATTCGCTTCATCGTCAGTTTTGACCTTAATTTCGGGAGAAGCCTTATATTTTTCAATCAATGCATTTAGTCGTGAAGCTGCTCCTGATTCATCACCTGATTCGATTTGAGACTTGTCATTGACTACGTATATTTCGTGTCCTAATTCTAACAAATAGTCTCTGATGAATCTTTTCATCCGCACGTCGCTTACTAAAACTTTTTTTGCTTCTTCATCAAAACGTTGCTCTCCTGTGAAAGGGTCACCGTTTGGCATTGAATACTTGGATTCGTAGAGAAAAAGAATTTCGGATTTTTCAGAAATTGTACTCATTGTTTTTGATTTGAGAGATGGAGGAATTAGTTGTTGTCTTGATTTGCTTCGACTTTGGTTTCAAGCCTTTCAAAATAGCTTTCAAAAAAGCCAAGTGCACATTCATGCTTGTTATACTTTGTATTGGATAGGTTTTTAAGCTCTTGAGCCAGTTGACGAGAAGCCTCCTGTTGATCTTTGTAAAACTTTTCATGGATGGCAAGTTTCTCATTTAAAAAGTTAGAAAACTTGACGAGGTCTTCAACATAAGCAATTCTGCGGGTGAGGTTTCCAACATAATTTTTTTCAAAACTTTTTATTGGACAATCGTCTCTCCATGCGGCAAATGGTTTTGCCATTGTACCTAGAAATTTGCCTAATGCGTAGCTTCGGCTGTTGTTAATTTCCATTAGTGGTTTGTTTTTTTGAATGTTCATTAAAAACAGGAAATGAAAGCGGAATTGATTGTAAAAGAATTGTCCTTCATTACGAATGTTGTACTGTGTACGGTCTACAAACGCTGGCAGTAAAATCGGGTCATCGTAGTAAGCATCCAGATATATCTGTGGCAATACTTTGAGCAAATGAAAATGAGTTTTCTTAGCTGCGGCTTTGCCTTCATAAGCTATAATTTTGGAAAGGGAATCTTTAATGCTAAGGTTGGGTTTGTACTTTGTATGAGGAAGAAGCTGGTTAAACTCATCAAGTAGTGACCGCCTAACCTGCGCTATAACTTCATGGACTTTACGCAAGTGGCTTTTCTTGATGCTTGAAAGCTCAATCATGTCTACGGCAGGGGAGGAGCCAGCTTTGGGTCTAATAAATATGATGTCAAACTGAACTGATTCGTCAAAACTGTTCTCTATGTATGGTTTGAACAAGTCATCAAAATCATTACCTGAGTTACTGGCAATATTTTGGATTTCTAAAATTTTTTCTTGCTCGTCCTCCGTGGTTACATCTTTTGATTTTTTTAAAAAACCAATAAGATTGTCCGGATTTAGGTTTTGTCCTTTTGGCAAGGCAATAATGCCTATGGTTCCAAGCGAAATCATTGGCCTTTCTGCAAAGTCAATTGCAAACATCAAGTCCCATACATCATCGGGACTACTAAACGCCCTCAATTTGTAAGCGGTTTGATTATCAAATCCAGGAGTAACGCCTCCCACACCATCAGGAGGGTTGAACTTTTTAGCTTCTTTGTCCCAAATTGGTGGTTTTATTGTTTTTATGAGCGTTTTGGTAAGGGCATATACTGATGTACCATTTGGTTGCGCCGATACAATAAATGAATCAAGTAACTTTTGCTTTAATAATGATTCTACATTCTCTAACTCAATCCATGTTTTTCCTTCTTCAAAAAGGAAATGTATCGCTACCGCTGAATGAGATCGCAGAATGCCTTCAATATGCTCAATATTATCTTCGAAGCTTTTACGAAACTTCCCAATTATGGTATCTTCCAGATCTGCGGCTTCGGATTTACACCGCACAAAAGAACTTGGCTTTTTTGCTCCCTCTAACTGTAATCTGTAATTTCCATTTTCAGCAATTTTACCATCTTTATCCTTATAACCTGAGTACACAATGTCTCCGAATAAGTATTTCTTTTCAGCATCTTTATCTGACGTCTTGTAATTGAGGTAAAGTAAGCTCTTAATCTTAGATTCATCTTGAAGAACTTGAATGTTTTCAAAGTCAAAGGTGAAACCTGAAAGCACACTGCCGATTACGGGAAGTTGGTAAACAACGGTATGAATTGTACTACCTGTAGCATCCTTTTTACGTTGATAAATTTTAATGTCCTCTTCAATGGGCTTTAAAAATCGATGAAATTTCCAGCCATCTTTCGATTTCTGGATGGTCTTACCTATCTGCAAAACAGTGTCTAAACTCATGGTGACAGATTTTAAATTTTAAACAAGACTATATTTATGCTCTGTTTTTAGCCAACTCCACTCCCCCAAACCCCATCGCATTTTTCTCCCCAACCCCCGCCAACAGCGCCAACTTCAACAACTCCGGCGAGCCATACAATCGGAATCGATACTTGTACCCCCTTACCCGGGTATACTGCGGCGTGCCCGCCATCAGGTCAATTTTTTTCTCTTTCGCCTCGTTCGATAGCATTTCAAAACGAGCCCCACCTGAGTCACCCGCAATCAATCCAGCCGTTTGAGCAGCGGCGAATTTGCGTTCCAGGTTGCCGATGATTTGGGCGGGGTAGGCTTCGTCGAAGGGGCGCAGGTATTCGCGGCTCAGTTTGCCTTCGGGCGTGTTGATCACGGTGCTGACCACCACTGGCGATACCGTAAACAAATCGATGCTTTCACCCAGCGGAGGGAGCATGTCCATTTGAATGGAGCGAATGACAAATTTGCCGCCCGACACCTTGTCGCCCAGAAAAAAAGCTCCTGCCTCTTTGAACAGGCCCATGACCATCACCTGAGCCGCATGTTCAGCCAGAAAGTGGATCGAAAAGCTGACTTCGGGGTGCAGCAGGATTAGGCGGTCGCGCTCGATGCGGTGTTGGACGGTGCGCAACTCGCTGAAGGAATAAAACTTGTAGCGCCGATTGCCTTCTACGTAGCCTTCCTGGTGTAGGAGTTGGGCCAGGACAGGGTCACCGTATTCCAAAACCCGGTAAATCCAGGCAGAGAGTGGATATTGGTAATTGATGGGCAGTACAGCGTTCTTTTCTAATGCTTGTAGGGTCAGTGTGAATTTCATGTATCGTGGTTTTGGGTTTACAATACTTTTACGAATACGTGAGAAAAAGGTTACAAAACCCCCTCCTTATTATACCAACAAAATTAGTCCAGTACTGTGCAGAATTACTGCATTTTACTTTTTACCTTGAAAAAAAATTCAAAAGAGCATGTCACGCAATGGTCAAGCTTTTGATAGGTATCTGGAAATCAACAGGGTATTCAATCTACGTAAAGGTGAAACGGCAGTTGTTACCACCGAAGAAATGTTGGAGAAACTGGGCATCAGCGAACGGCAGTGGCGAGAGGATGTGAAAAAGCTGAAAGAAATGGGCGCCCCCCTGGCCTACGATGGCCGCAAACGGGGTTGGCGCTACACCGAACCTTTTAATTTTTCCGACAACATTCCGCTGACCGTGGAAGACATCTACAATTTGCGATTGGCGGTTAGCACGCTGGCGCAACTCAACCAGATTGCTGATTTTAAAGACCTGCCGCAAACGGTGAATAAAATCCGCAAATCGGTGGGCCGTTGGGTTGACCACGAAGCCCAGCACAAGGCCATTTATTTCGACCCCTTGCCGCATTATGAAGGTAGTCGCCATTTGCCATTTTTTATGGAAGCCATCGAAAAAGAGCGCCAGGTGCAGTTTGATTATTTGTCTTTTCAGGCCACTGCCCCCAAAAACTACATTTTTGACCCCTATTTTTTGCGTCAGCATCACCAGCGTTGGTATGTAGGTGGCTGGTCGCACGATCCTAGCGAAGGATTTATTCGCACTTTTCCACTGGAACGCATCGAAGGTGAGCCCGTTTTGACAGGTTCATTCATTGATTTTGCTCAGAAACCCAAAGATTTTAATCCGGTCACCTACTGGCAGCACGTGATTGGCATCAATCGCCCCGCAAATAAGCCAGTTGAGGCTGTCATCCTCCAGTTCAATCGGGTGCAAGGCAAATATTTTGTATCCCAACCTTTTTATCAACATTATCAGATTCTTGAACAAACCGAGGAAAAATTGGTCGTGCAACTGGATTTGATGATTGAAATTGAATTGACACGTAAGATCGCTTCTTATGGCGATGAAGTGCTGGTGCTGAGCCCCGCAAGTTTAAAGGAGGAAATGACACGCTTTTTTCAAAAGGCGGCGCAACGGTATGGAAGTGAAAGAAGCTGAGGAATTTTCTCAATCAATCACAAAAAATCATCAAAAAGAAAAAAACATAAGTCCTTCTTAATTTTTCAGAAAAACATAAAGCGACACAATTTTTAAGCACAAAGGACACAAAGGCAGCACAAAGGACGCAAAGGCGAAACGTTGACAAAGCGACGCACCTGAGTTTTATTCCTTCTCTTTCTCATTGTGGGCAGAAAACCTTATCAACGCATACTACTGGACATTTTGTATTTCAGAAGCGAAGGACATGAATTGCCACGTGCTTTAGCTCGTGGATGGAGATTGCCTTTTTGATGGACTTTAGTCCTAGCATCAACATTCAAGCGAGGGCTAAAGCCCATTTTTAAAAAATCCTGCTAACCACGCGCTAAAGCACGTGGCAATTCATGTCCTCCGAGTAAAATGTCCAGTACTGTGGTT
>JAIYAV010000339.1 GCA_027488855.1 Saprospiraceae bacterium | reverse complement strand
GTATCTTGCAAGGACATAGTCAGCCTCGCTGATTATTGGAGAGTACATCTTTTCAGGTTTGGTCGCCTACAAGATACGTACTCTCCTCTTTTTCACCTCACATGGCCGCGCCTAGTATACCTATCATATACATTAGGAGATTCAGGAAAATGAATAGTGTTGGATTTTAGAATACATAGACCAATTTCTGGTTTATTTAGCTTTGTCATGTATTCATATCCTAAATTATTAATATCCCATTCTCCGAAAAGTTGGGAATCTACTAAGTTTTTAATACAGCTACTTATTTCATTTTCTGATTCTCCTTTCTTGAAATTTTCGAGACTTTGGTTGAGTTTTCTTTGCAATTGAATGTATGTTTCAAGTTTGTTTCGCCTTAAGAGATCAGCAGCTTTTTGGGCTTCTTTGAGTGCTCGATCAAATGTTTCTTCTTTTTTAGTAATGATTTCTGGTTGCACACCTATTCCTTCCCAGCTAGTATTAGTAATGGGATTAATTGCTCTTCCGGTAGGGATAAAAACAGACAACTGATCGTTAATGCCCCTTGTTCCGCCTGGATTTGCTGCTCCTGCAGACGTTTGTCCTATTAAAGTGGCTCTTCTTTGTGTTTGCATATTATAGGAGAATTCCTCTGCTCCAGAGAATGTTTCTTCACCAATCATTACAAACAGAGGTATGTCAAACATTTTTTTACCACCTACTTCTTCTAATGTCCAAAATTCTTTAGTTCTATCTCCTTCTCTGTAATAGAGGCTATTTAAGTGCAATTTCTGCGCAAAGAAATAACTACAAAGATATTGGACCATAGATGGATTTCCACCGCCATTTTTTGTTAAATCAATGATTACTGCATCTGCTAAAGACATCAATTTCATATAGGCATCCGCAATTTCTTTCGCTCTATCCATAGGTGCAAACATCCTTAAATCCAGATATGCAACATTGCCTTCCAGCATCTTCAATTCATTAAAGCCGTGATTAATGCTTCTGTAATTATTAATCTGACCCCTTCGATGCTCTGCTTTTGCTTCCAGCGTATTTTTTGGGGCGATATAAGGTTGATTGGACATTATCCTCATATGCTTATCCTTATTGACACTTTGCACTACCTCTGTGAGGATGGCCGCAAATCTTTGATTGTCTTTACACGTATCAAAATACCCCGCTTTATATTGGTTATTAAGATGTTCGCTCGTTTTCTTTGCAATATCTGGATAGATGTAGAAGTCTTGCATTAACACAGACAGTTTTTCAATTACATCTTTTTTATACGCTTCATCTAGGGTGGTTTCTTGACTAAATAATGCTTGCATTGAAAGTGCGAACAAAATAATTAATGGATATTTCATACGTGATTTTTGCTTTTGTGAATAAATTTTAGTGCCCATTTTCTGGTTGTTGCTAACTCTTGCACTACCGCAACTCCCCCAGGGCAAACGCATTAAAATTTGAAGAATAGAGGAGAAGGA
The DNA here is from genome assembly GCA_027488855.1 of Saprospiraceae bacterium. Lineage (GTDB taxonomy): Bacteria > Bacteroidota > Bacteroidia > Chitinophagales > Saprospiraceae > Haliscomenobacter. Next base: position 1,737 of record JAIYAV010000339.1, on the reverse strand, counting down.
TTAGTTTTGAGAAAAAACCGATGTCAAGATCAAAGCCGTCCGATCAAATCAAAGCGCTAATAGGACGTTTTGAGGGGATTACAGATATACGTATAGAAAGGAAGAAGCTTTATCCGCTTAATGAAATCTTGTTTTTAAGCATTAGTGCGGTGATAAGTGGTTACAGTGAATGGGATGAGATCGTAGATTTTGGAGAGGAAAAACTGGAATGGTTACGGCAATATTTACCATACAAAAACGGAATTCCATCACACGACACGGTCAATCGGGTTTTAGGTTTGATCGATTATCGAAGCTTCGAGACATTTTTCATTGACTGGGTGGACAGTTTAAGTGTTAGCCTAGGCGGTAAAGTGATCAATATAGACGGAAAGAAACTAAGATCCAGTGTGGATAAACAGCTCCAACAAACTCCTCACAAGGAAGGAGGAAAATCAGCCATCCATTTAGTAGAAGCGTGGTGTTCAGAAGTGAATCTATGCTTAGGACAATACAAAACGGAGGATAAATCCAATGAAATTACGGCTATTCCAGCCTTACTGGATTTGCTGGAAATCGCTGGAAGCACCATTACGATTGATGCAATGGGGTGTCAAAAAGAGATTGCGGGGAAGATTATCAAAAAAGAGGCTGACTACATTCTTGGCCTCAAAGACAATCAACCCACTTTACATGCCGCTGTCCAACAATTATTTGCACAGCAGCAAGACTTTGAAGACAGTGATGTTCAGGAAAGTTTTGGACATGGTCGCTTTGATGTTCGGCACTGCCGTATCCTGAGTGCAGCACTGTTGGATGAGTCCATTCGCACTCAGTGGCCAGGGTTGAATATGCTCATTGAAATTGAAAGTGAACGCTTTATTCAAGCATCACAGCAGTATTCATCGGAATACCGCTACTATCTGGGCAGCAAGATTCAAAGCGCCGCCCAATGCAATGAACAAATCAGACAGCATTGGGCCATTGAAAATCAGCTCCATTGGACGATGGATGTTACTTTTGGGGAGGATGATAGCCGAAAAAGAAAAAACCATGCAGCACAGAATTTTGGGCTCTTTCGCCGAATGGCTCTCAACCTCCTTAAAACAAATGGTGAAAAAGAAAAAGTCAGTATTAATCGTAGAATGAACCGATGTGCTTTATCTGACAAGTATCGCGAAAACACCCTCAAATTTTAATGCGTTTGCCCTGCGCAACTCCCCCTACTCTACCCCGCTCATTGCCGCAGTAGCTATTGACGGCAATGAGCTTAAAGCTACAAGAAAAACGGGAAAAACAGCATCGATACTATCCTGTTTCTTTTTGCATTACCACTACTTCCCAGACTCTTCAGTACCGCAAAAGGAAAAATTGGTAAGTCGTAGGGAAACATCACCTACGTTTAGGCTCATTATTGCCCCATCTTTGTGTCATCAAACGTAGCAAAAGCAACCGCTGAAAACATTCCTCAAGATCAACCAACACTCGAAAATGGACCTTTTCCTAAAATATTATACCCTGGATTGGTTGGCAATGGCTTTAAGCCTGTTGGCCGTATATCTATTGGGCAATAAAAACAAATACGGCTTTATTAGCTTTTCAATCGCTAATGTACTATGGATATTCCTTGGGTTTTTCCTGATGAATAGTTTGGGAATTGGCATCGGAAACATTGTTTTCCTAATCATGAACGTTCGGGGCTTTATTTCCTGGAGCAAAAAAAACAATACAAATGGCTAATTTATTTTCCCCGCTTAG
>JAIYAV010000407.1 GCA_027488855.1 Saprospiraceae bacterium | reverse complement strand
CTCAACCCCTCCCGCCGCATGGTGCTGAATACCCAAATGGGCAAATGCCCGATGATGAGCAAAAAGAGGTTGGCAAACAAGGTAAATACGAGCGGAAACTGCGCCTTGCTGACCCCCAAAGTGGCTGCACTAAATCCCGCGCCCACTCCGGCCAACATCACGAGTGTGACCAATATCCAGGTTAAACTCAACTCGTCGTCGTCGAGGTACATGTCCAGCAACAAAAAGCAGGCGAAAGTCAAGAAGGGTAAAACGATAATGGGAATGCTCAGGCCAAACAGCAGGTGTAAGCCAAAACCCAACAAAGAGCCCAGCGCCATCAAAGCCAAACGCTGGTGAAAAGAAATGTTTTGCCCTCGCGCCAGCTTGGCCAATCGGTACAGGCATAGAAATAAGGCCATCAACAACCAGCTCAAGGCCAGCATGATGCCCCAACTTTGCCAGTACAAAAAGTAAGGTTGTTCGAGGCTCCAATTCGCCCCGTACTGTTGTACAACCTCCTTGATGATCCAGGCCAAAATGCTCAAACCCAGCGACCCACTGGCGTAAATGCCGAGGGCAGTCAGTAGTTGTTTTTTCATGAAATAAACCTCGATCGAAGCGTGTTTGATGCGCTTAATGTTTTTACAGTTGTCCAGGTGGTGATGCCTGGTAGGGTTGTACGAAAAAGTGGGGGGAAAGGTTGCAGTGGGAGCAGGAAAATTTGTGAATTGGCAGGATTTTCTGATAAGAGAGAACCAACCTTGAGCTTACGACCAGCGGCACTAGCCGCGCAACGTCATTAGCAAAAGGGGTAAGGGATGTCGATGGAGGTGCAGAGCACCGGAACAATACTGGGCGGGTTTCGGTGCTCTGCACCTCCAAAAACACACTCAATGCTTGCTGCTTTCTAGTGACGTTTCGCGGCTAGTGCCGCTGACAGTTTCATCCAATAAATCCCTGGTAAAAAAAATTACTTTTTATAAGAAAACCCAAAAACCAGAATTGGTCGAGACATTGCTTCAAATAGCCAAAAACCTTACCTTTGTTTGTATAGGCACAAAACACACACCATGAGTAACGAACAATTGAAATATTCCATCAGCCATTTATTGGACGAAATAGAGGATACCGAGCTTTTGAACAGCATCTATGTCTTGTTAAAACATACCCAGCCAGCGGAGGATATTGTAGGCTATGAAGTGGATGGAAGCGCCATTTCAGAAGAAGAACTGGTCGCGTCCATTTTGGAAGACAGGCCGGGGATTGCAGCAGGGCAGGTGATTTCATTTGAGGACATGAAAAAGGAATTGGGATTGTGATGGAGGATGAATTTGAATATGACATTGCTTTTTCGATCAGAGCAGGAAAAGATCTGAAAAATATTAGCCCCCATTTCTCCCTATCTTAGCCACAAAGTACCCGGTATGACTGAATTACCTTTTACACATATTGTTCCTGGAATGGCTAGCTCCGAACTGGTGCTGGTTGAAGGGGGGAAGTTATGGGGCATGAAGAATATTTGGATGCATTACATTTAGTAACAATTAGAAATTTTACCCTTAACAGTTAAGTCTCCAGGCAAACTCGGGGCAACCCATGGATTTATCCGTGGGAGCCACCAAAAGGAGCAACCCATGGATTTATCTGTGGGGAAAAGTGGCGCCTGGGAAGGATAAAACTGAAGCTTCCCACTTTTCATCTCTCATCTTTCATCTTTCATCTCTTACTTTCCCTATCTTTGCCCCTTGCCGCAAACCACTCTATCGCGGGCTCGTGCAAATGAGCGTGAGGAAAGTCCGGACAACGTAGAGCGCCACACCATCTAACGGATGGGCTATTGTTTTGAGTTTCGGCTCGGAACAGTGGACAGATAGGGTCACAGAAAAGAAACTACCTCCCTTCGGGGCGGAAAAGGTGAAAACGTGTGGTAAGAGCGCACGCGGCTCGGTAGCAATATCGGGTGTGGATAAACCTTGTGGGTTGAAATGTCAAGTATACCTCAATCGGGCTTGCCCGGCGAAGCTGCTCGTTTTGTTTTCGCAAGAATGTTGAGGAGGGTAGGCAGATGGATCCTGCGCCGCAAGGACAGGACTAGATAAATGATAGAGGCTGGTACCGCAAGGTATTGGAACAAAATCCGGCTTATCGGTTTGCGGCAAAATTTTTAAATGAAAAATGAAAAATGAAAAATGAAAAATGAAAAATGAAAAATGAAAAATGGTACTATTCCAATTTTTCATTTTTCATTTTTCATTTTTCGTTTTTCATTTCCTATTCCTCCAGGTCTGCAAAGTTGAACAACAACGAGAACCGCAGCGTATTGTCCAATGGATTCCGTTGGTTGGTCGTAGGAACCAGATAAGAGAAGTTCAAACCAAATACATTGTATTTCAAGCCCAAACCTACCGTCAGGTATTTGCGGGCACCTTTGCGTACGTGTTCGCTGAAATAACCAGCGCGTACGGCAAACTGATTGTCGTACCAGTACTCAGCACCAAAGGAGAACATGAATTCCCGCAGTTCTTCTGAAATCCCTTCAGGTGCGTCCCCCCAAGAAGAGAAAATGGCCCCGATAGGTGATTCTTGCTTGTAATCAGGGGTGCCATCATTATCAGTGTCACATACTGCTGGGCCACCTACACAAGGGGTTGGCACCAGGAATTTGTTGACATCTGTAGTGAAGGTCAAACTATTGTACTGATCCAGATTCATGGTATACGCAGCGCCCAAACCAAAGTTGGCAGGCAAAAAGTCGCGCTCGTTGCTATTGGTATACGACACCTTGTTGCCGATGTTGGAAAGGGCCAAACCTACGGTCAAATCTGCATCGCCGTTTTTGAGTTCGATTGGAGATTTGTAGGTCAGCGAAAAATCTGCTGCCCCGGCAATCGCTGGTTCAATCACATCCCCACCGACTACGTTGCCCGCAGCCAGGTTGGAGTAGATGAATTTACCCGTTACCGCAGCCGACATTTTTTCGGTCAACTTACGCGCATAAGCGATGGCAACCTCAAACTCATTGGGGCGACCAGTGTTCAGCGCTGTACCGTTGATGTCGGTAAACTGGATGCTACCCAAAGAGAAGTAGCGCAGGCTAAAACCGAGGGTTTGCAGCGCTTCCTTGTCAAGCTTGCGGTAGCCAGTCAGGTAGGCCATGTACACGTCGTTGAGGCCCAAAGAGCGCAACCAAGGCGTGTAGGTAGCCGACATGGCCATTTTGTCTTCCGCAAAAGCCAGTTTGGAAGCATTGAAGTGCATGGCGTTGGGATCAGCCGAAATGGCAATCCCAGCATCGCCCATGGCTCCAGATCGCGCATCCGCTACAATCCGCAAGAAAGGGACCGCAGATGTTACGGTGTTGGTACAAGGTGTTCCATCGATGTTGTACAATCTACCATCTTGGCCTATTGTGCAGCCACCTTGTGCAAATATTGATGTGGCGTAAACTGAAGTGAACACCAAAAGGGCTGCCAAACGAAGTACTAAGTTCTTCATGAGATTTTTATTTTAAAAATCTTTTTAGATCGATACACAGGAACTAGTAAACAAACTTCATGCCGTTTTCTCATCATGTGTTATCGTTCCGTTAAAAAAAAGTTGCAATTTACTCATTGTACGAAAAAATGGCGATCTTATTTTAGCAGCACCAACTTTTCAAACTTACTTTCTCCTTTCAAGGTGCTTCCACCCGGCAAATTTGCTCGCACTTTAACTTTATATAAATATACGCCCCTGGCCAGGCGGTCGCCATAATCATCCCGACCATCCCATTCGATACAATCACCTTGGCGCAGGGCACCATCGGATAAAACCGAAGTCTCAATCGTTTTGACCAAACGCCCCGCAATGGTGTACACCTGCACCAAAATGTCGATTTGCTGGTTGTTGGCGCTGTGTTCAAACTGGAAACAGGTGCGATCGGTGAAAGGATTGGGGTAGTTGAGCACGTGTTTGAGCGCAATGTCGGCAGAGGAAGCCACTACGAACTCGGTATATCCTTCGTTGGAGTTGTTGGCAATGTCCCAAGCCTTTACCCGGATTTTGTGCAAACCCTCCGTCAAGCTGGCAATCGGATAGCGCACTTCCCCTTTGGTGTAATCATTCAGTTCGGACTCAAAGAAGTCATTGAGCAGCAAACTGTTTTGGGTGTTGTCATCCAGCACTGCTTCCAGATCGTGTCCAATGCTATTGCCCACCACGTTGATGCCATTGTCGTCGCGCAAACGCACCAACAAAAGGGGATCTGCATTGGTGATGCCTCCAAAGACAAAGTCGAGGGAATTCATGTATACATCCACCACCGGACCTTGATCATCAGTCAAACCACCGGGACTATTGCCGCCAATGTTGATGTTTTTGTAGGCGCCACTGGCATCCACCATCCGCACGGTATCGGCGGCGTAGTAGCTGATTTTTCCCAAACCAAAAGCGTAGTTGATGTCTTTGGGAACCACAAAGGTGAAACTGAAACGGCCATTGCGCACACTGGCCCGGCCTTTAAAAATCACGTTTTTTTGTACCTCAAACTGATAGCCTTTGGGGCTGCTGGGGTCTTGGCCCAAGGTTGCAGCTTTAAAGGGTTTATCAAATACGGTAGGGTAGACTATGCCATTAAAATCGTTTAGCAAGGTGCCCTGCCCATCAACCAATTGGCCTTCGATGGATACTTTTTGCAATGCGCGCAATGTATCCGTGCTATTTTGAGCCGCTTTACCATTGATCGTAGTAGTTTGTACGCTGTAACGCGGCAGTGCCAGAATCATGGAAGGATCACCAATCAGGGCAAATTTTCGAGAATTGGTCAAGGTGCCACCACTTAGTTGATTTTTGGCTTTGCGCATGGCGTCGCCGATGCTACTACCGGGCTCAGCTTCGAAGAGCTCCAACAGTGCCAAGCGGGTTAAGGATGCATTTTCAGAAGCATAAACCGCCCGTACAGTAGAGTACAAGGCAACTGCGCCCCCTCGTGGGTTCAGCAATACTTCTTCGCCAGCCGTTGAGTTGCTCGCGTCATCGTATCCCGTAAACGAACAAGTGGCGGTTACGACCAGCGGCAGGCGTTCAAAATTGGTCCAGTTTTGAATATCCCGGACTTGTAAGATGCGCTCTTGTGCCCAGCCATTGGGGCCACCATGCCCCAAATAGGTCATGACTAGCGTCCCCTTAAAAATGGCATTGTTGATGGCTTCGTTGACGGCTGGGTAAAAATTGCCACCGGCGGAAGCTACCTGCGGAAAGGCGTCCAGGTAAAACTTGTCAGGATTGAGTGAAGGGTGTTTTTGGGCAATCTCTTGGGCAATATCGTCGCTATCGCGGGTATGCAGGTTGCCATCTTCATCGTCGCCGACGAAGAGCACCCGGTTGCGCCAGTCGCTCATGGATTGGGGTGAGAGGTCGTAATTGATTATTTTGTCTACTACTTGTAGTGCTTCTTCGGCTTTCCGCACAGTTAAGCGACCTACTGCAATATTTAAGCGACCATTGAGCGGGTCAAAGGGGACATTGTTTTCCAGGATGCCATAAAAGTCGTCCGCTGGAAAGGCATACAGTGGATTAAAAGAGTCCTCTTGAAAGGTAGGAATAAAATTGTTGCCGTACTTGTATACATCTCTTTGGTCAAAAGAGCCATCACCGACCAGCAGCAAATAGCGGAATTGCGGATCGCGCTGGTGAAGCATGCGGGCAAAATCGCGGATCGCACTGGGATCGGCCCGGCCCGAAGAAAATTCATTGTAAATATGATCCACACGGACTACTTGAACTTCCAGCTTGGAATGCGCCCGACGGTGTTGAGCCAATTTTTGCGCAGCTTCATTAAATGCTCCAGCAGCATCATAAACAATCACCAAATCTGCCGAACGGATGTTGTGTAGGTTTTGATTTTCAACCTTACCAACCGCAACCGGGGCGAGAAACCCTTGTTTGGAGTTAAAAGCAATGAATTGACGCAAGTTACTCCCCGCACTAGCCCCAAAGCTGAATTGAGTAGCAGCGCGGGCGCCTTCCTGCGCTTTGGGCCGTTGAGGGTCGGTAATGTCCCAAACCAAAACATCGGCACTGGCATTGCCTAATTCATAACTGGCTGAAGGATATTGGAGGGTATTGAGGTCTCGAAAAGCCATTTGATCCCCGCTCATAATCAGTCTCCGACGAGCTTGCAATTGGATGTAATCCAGCCAGCCCTCACTGCCCGCACTGACGTTTGGATAACGAACGATGGCATCTACCGCATCCTGGGTCAAACGGATGTTGCTGCGCAAGTCGGCCCAATTGGCATATTCAACTTCGGTGGCAGCAGAGCCATCCAGGTAAAATACATTGGCTGCATTGGCGCTGTTGATGCGGGTTCCATTGAGCTCCAGGCTAAAGGAGGTTGGATCCAAAGCCCTCAAGGCCATGCGAGCACTGACTTTGACATCCTGATCCGTAACCAGATTGGGAAAGTTAAAAGCTTTGGTAAAGGTATTTTCACGTGCCACCCGAAAATGAGTGCCAAACCACATGCGACCTGAGCCACTTACACTGTTGGCGTTGCTTTCCCAGGATTCAAGCAAGTTGATTTTGTCTTCTTCGAGGCGGGCGAAATCGTCAAAAGTGTTGCTCGTATAGGCCGTGGTGGCGAGGGAATTTTGAGTGCTGACGCGCAAACCCCGTTCGGAAGCTATTTTGACAAAATAATAATTGCGGGTATCGTAAATGTTTTTGTTCAGGTCAAAACGCTGGCTGCTGGCTTGGTAATCCCAGCGGTCGGGGCCTTCAGCATAAAAGAGGATGTAGTCGCCGGAGTCAAATTTGCCATCGTCTTCACCTACAACTAAAACGTGGTTTTCGACCAAATCATCCAACCGCGCTTCGTTTACCCCCATCGACAGCATGCCACCTCCTTGGCCCAATATTTTGATGTTGCGCGGATCCACGCGGTCGATGTCGATTTTAAGCTGGTTTTTCAAAAAATCGTAACTCAGGCGGTGTACGCCATTCTGAGTCACGGCGAGCTTGAAAATTTGGCCGTCGCGCAGCGCAGAATTTGCAGCATAAGGATCGGCGCGTAGTTCAGGGCTGGTCTGCGGACGCAGCGTGACTTTTAGCTCAAATTCGACTGCCCGCAAAAATCGGCCACCTTGACGAATGACCGGGACGAAATACACTTTTCCAAAAAACTGCCGCCGGTCTTTTTCTACCTGGCTGAAAAATTTTAGGCTTTCCCCCACACTTTCTACTGCCCATTGGGGTGGGGCAGGAAACTCCTCCCAACGCACCGTGAGCAATTCGATGTCTAATTGCCCGGGGCCATCCACTGAGAATTCCTGAATGAACCAGGGCTGTTCGGGGTTTTGTTTGCCGTACACCGCCCCCTTGAAGCTCCAACGTTCTTTGGGCAGTGGTTTGGGCAATGTGGACATGGTCTCGGCTTTCCATTGGAGGCTTTCCCGAATGAAAAATGGAGAATTGCCGTACAGCAGACCTAAGAATAATGTCAAAATGGAGGTAATCGCGAAATTCTTCATAAATTTCAAACGTTTCCGCAGTATTATTGATTATGAGAATTGACAATTTAGCGAACACAATAGTATAGCTTCGCTCATTGGATTCCCAAAGGTAACCCAATTCAAATTTTTGGATTGTCAAGTATACTACTGATTGACACCCTAAGCGGTTAAAATGTTGATTAAAAAAAACATACTATGCGCACAAGTCTACTTTTTCTTTTTTCAATCATGCTAATCACGCAGGTTTTTGCCCAAGATCCGGTGTTTAGTCAGTTTTTTGCTGCGCCCTTACATCTCAATCCGGCTTTTGCTGGCGTTTCACATGCGCCGCGCATCATGCTCAATCACCGCAATCAATGGCCTTCCTGGCCCAATGCCTACCAGACCTATGCCATTGCGTATGAACAATCTCTACCCTTTTTGAACAGCGGGATTGGTGCAAGCATCACGGCTGATGACGCCGGGAATGGCATTTACCAAACACGCCAGTTTAGTTTGTATTACAGCTACCAATTGAAAGCCAACGATGATTTGGCGCTGAAATTTGGCATTGAAGCCGGAGCCTTTCGCTCCCAATTGGCTTGGGATAAACTGGTTTTTGGCGATCAGCTCGACCCAATTGATGGTTTGGGCAGCAATGGCCAGGGCAACAGCACTGAGGAGTTGCGCCCGGATAACTTGGGCAACAATCAAATCGACTTTTCAGCTGGATTGTTGGCCTTCAGTAAGAAATTTTACGGCGGCATAGCCCTGCAACACCTCAATAATTTCAATGAAAATTTGCTCAATACAGGGAGCTCTTCCCTTTTGGTAGGTCACCCAATGCGACTGTCTATACACGGTGGTGGCCAATTTGACCTAGGGGGAAGTGGTCGCAATGGCGATGCCGTTTTTTTTGCCCCCAATTTTTTATACGTCCGACAGGCTGAATTCTCGCAGGTCATGGTGGGGGGCTATTGGGGCTTTGGCCCCGTGTTCGCTGGAGCCTGGTACCGCAACAGTGGCAAAAATCCCGATGCAGCCGTAGGGTTGATTGGTTATCGCTATGGCGTATTGCGCTTGGGGTATAGCTTTGACGCTACTTTGTCCAATCTGGCTCTAAATCGTACGGGGGGTAGCCACGAAATTTCGCTCTCCTTTACTCTGGATGAAAGCCGCGCCAATCAAAGGCGGCGCAAAAAAGTTAACATCAACGACTGTTTTCAAATCTTTAGGTAATTTTTTTCTCTATATTTGACCCTCGATTAAATTGCCACCTCAAAAGACAAAAATTTTGTGGTTGTATACTAATTCGCCGAACGCAGCGTTCGGTATAAAGTCAAATCAATGTAGTTGGAGTTTGTTTGAAAGTGGGCTTTGTAGCCCGGAAAGAAAATTTACACAAGCTCTTAGATAATGCCAATTCAGGTTGGTCGTTTCTCTAAAAAAAATTGGTCATTTATAATGAAAAAGTTGTTGAAGTTTGCTGCTTACCTCCTTGTCGGCACAGTGATTTTTACTTCCTGTAAGAGCAAGGACGCTTCTTCCACCACGGGCTGGAACTACAATGATACCAAATGGGGAGGCTTCGAGAAGCTGAATTATGAGGGTCAAATCACGGGTCCCAACCTCGTTCCGATTGAGGGTGGTACTTTCTCGATGGGGCAAACCCAGCAAGACGTGATGTACGAGTGGAACAACGTCCCTCGCCGCGTTACCGTTTCTTCCTTTTACATGGATGAAACCGAAGTTTCCAACATCGATTACCGCGAATATACCTATTGGGTAGGTCGTGTGTACGGTGAAACTTATCCTGAGGTATACCGCAAGGCTGTGCCGGATACCCTGGTTTGGTACGATGATTTGTCGTACAACGAGCCAATGGTAAATACCTACTTTCGCCACCCTTCTTTTGACGATTACCCCGTGGTAGGCGTTACCTGGACTCAGGCAAGTGAATACTGCCTCTGGCGTACCGACAGGGTGAACGAAATGTTGCTCATCAAGCGAGGCATCCTCAACGAAAACAACGAACAAAAAGACGACGACAGCTTTAGCACTGGTTCTTACCTAGTAGGCCAGTATGAAGGCAACGTACGCAAAAACCTCAAAGATTTCCGTACTGGCGAAGAGCGCCCAGCACGTTTTGAGGATGGTATCATGTTACCGGAATACCGCCTGCCTACTGAAGCAGAATGGGAATATGCAGCATTGGCCCTACGTGGCAATCAATCTGCGGAAGGGGACGAAAACTATACCGACCGCCGCAACTATCCTTGGAACGGACAAACTTTGCGCTACCAGAAGCACGACAAATACCAGGGACAAATGTTGGCCAACTTCAAAAAAGAAGCCGGGGATTACATGGGTATTGCTGGTAAGTTGAACGACAACGCTGCGGTAACCGCTCCTGTACGCAGCTTCTTGCCCAACGATTTTGGTTTGTACAACATGGCGGGCAACGTCAACGAATGGGTATTCGATGTTTACCGTCCACTGACCAGCCAAACCTTGCGTGATGCCGACAACCACGATTTGAACCCAGTTCGGGGCAACAAATACAAAACGGTTGAGACCGACGAAGATGGCCGTCCAGTTGAAAAAGACAGCTTGGGCCGCATCAAATTCCGGTATTTCAAGGATGATGAATTGGCTAATCGCGACAACATCCGCCGTGGCAATGCCCTGGATTACCGGGATGGTGACAAAGAATCAGAAGCATTTTACGATTTTGAGCAGCACACCCTCGTAAGCGATAAAGCTCGCGTGTACAAAGGTGGTTCTTGGGCCGATCGTGCTTACTGGCTTTCTCCAGGTGCCCGTCGCTTTAAAGATGAAGACGATGCCGATCGTACCCTCGGTTTCCGTTGCGCCATGAGCCGCATGGGTGGTTCAGCTACCAACGACAAACTAGGTGGCAACCAATTCAAAGTGAAACAAAGACGTGTTGACCGTCGCTACAAATAAACATTGATCTTTTGATCAGAGAAAAAGGGGAGACCATGTGCATTCATGGTCTCCTTTTTTTGTTTGAATTTTTCTCAAATTATATCCGCTTAAAGCAGGCTAAATTTGCCAAACCTTACTTAATTTTCCCTCCTCAGGGGCGATAAAAAATAAGTATTCATTTTGCCAAAGGATCGGATAAGTAAACGATTCATTTCAAGTGTCTTATCTGATCCTTTGGCTCAAGAAAAATGAACACTTATTTTTGCCCCACTACTTAATTAGCGTGTACCCTAACGACATGGAAATCTCAAGTCTTTATCAACAGTTTCTTAGCGCCGGCAAAGTATCCACTGATTCGCGCAAAATTGAGCCAGGATGCCTGTTTTTCGCCCTGCGTGGCGACAATTTTAATGGCAACCAGTATGCATTGGCCGCCTTAGAAAAAGGTGCCAGTTTCGCCATAGTGGACGATCCTGGATTGGCAAATCATGACCAATGTATAGTGGTCGATGATGCACTCAAAGCCCTGCAAGACCTGGCGCGTTACCACCGTCGCCAATTGCATATTCCCATCATTGGCATCACTGGAAGCAACGGCAAAACCACGACTAAAGAACTCATCGCCGCAGTATTGGGCAGCCAGTACCCGATGTATTCCACCCAGGGCAACCTGAATAACCACATCGGCGTGCCGCTCACCTTGCTGCAGCTTGATCCCCGGATTGAAGTAGCCGTAATTGAAATGGGTGCCAACCACCAGGGTGAAATCGATCAACTGTGCCGCATTGCGGAGCCCACCCACGGCTTGATCACCAACATCGGCAAAGCTCACCTGGAAGGATTTGGCGGAATTGAAGGGGTGAAAAAAGGCAAGTCAGAATTGTACCGCTATTTGGCCGAAAGCAACGGACTGGCCTTTGTCAACAATGATGAAGCCTTTTTATTGGAACTGTCTACCCCCGTTAAAAAACGCATCTTTTACGAACTCAGTGAAAATCCAGCACCCAATCACAAACCCTACGAAGTCAAATTGCTGCAATTACAACCCTTCATTCGGGTAGCTTTTTTGGACGAACACGAAGAATTGCTTGAAGCAGGCAGTAAACTGATGGGAGCCCATAATTTTCAAAACATCAAAACGGCCGTCACCCTCGGCAAATATTTCAAAGTCCCCGGCGCAAAAATTAAAGCGGCCATCGAAAACTACAATCCCAATATGAACCGCTCGCAGTGGGTGCCTTGGGGGAGCAATTCGATTTTACTGGACGCCTACAATGCCAACCCCAGCAGTATGGAAGTTACGCTGCGTTCTTTTGCCGAAAATGGTTCGGGAAACAAGGTGGTTATCCTGGGGGACATGTTTGAGCTGGGCGACGATGCTCCGATCGAACACGAAAGAATCGCTCAATTGGCCAATACCCTAAGTTTTGAACAAGTCATTTTGGTAGGAAAACATTTTGCAGCGGCTGCCCAGCAATTGGGCTGTATGCATTTTGACAATGTAGAGGAGTTGAAAGTTTGGTTCGCAGGGCAGACTTGGGAAAACAAAGCGATTTTGATCAAGGGATCGAGAGGGATGGCTCTGGAGCGAGTGTTGGGCTAATGACGAGTTTTTCGAATGACGAGTGACGAATGGGGAAGAAGAAATGACGAATTTTTCGAATGACGAATGACGAATGACGAATTGGGAGGTAGCAGCTGGGATTTTTGGGAAGTGCTAGACTTGGATTCCATTCTAGGCGAACTTGTCGACAAACCTGGAGTGTAACGCGCCAAATTCGTCATTCGTCATTCGAAAAATTCATCATTCAAAAGATCGGCACTTTAAAAAGAGACTCGACGTTGTAACCACAATGCCGAGCCTACCAATTGCTTACCTTTTATAACAATTTCCAATGACACAAAGCTGCTAAGAAACGCCGGGGCAAGCAAGGCAAATTGGCATGGTTTTGACTACCCCAAATTTTCAGAATTGCCCCGGATTGCTTGGTTTTGACTAGCCCAAATTTTGATGATTGCACGGCTGGCACAGGTCTTTCATTCCTTAATTTAGTCGCCTCACCTGAAATTTTTAAAATATATATTCTTCAGACTTGTATCTATTATTGATCTTGCGGGATAAGAGTGGACGGCAGGTGTGGTTGAAGGTGATGCAAGTCAGGGAATGACGAATTTTTCGAATGACGAATGGGGAGGAAGAAATAACGAATTTTTCGAATGATGAATGACGAATGGGGAGGTCGCACCTGGGATTTTTTGGTAGTGCTAGACTTGGATTCCATTCTAGGCGAACTTGCCGACAAACCTGGGGGGTAACGCGCCAAATTCGTCATTCGTCATTTGAAAAATTCGTCATTCAAATAGGGCAACGCGCCAAATTCGTCATTCGTCATTCGAACCATTCGTCATTCCTTCCAATTCCTCTATGCTAATGTTCAAAAAAGCACAAATGTCCGCATCAGGCAAGCCCGCGTTGCGCATGCGTTGAAGGCTTGCGTAGATTTTATTTTCAGCTTCTTTGGCTCGTTGTTTCACCTGTTCATTCTCCTGTTTCACCTGCTCATTCTCCTGTTTCACTTGTTCGTTCTCCTGCTTCACCTGCTCATTTTCAGACCTTACTTCCTCCACGGTCTGCTCCAGTTCTTCAATTTCGCGTTCTTTGTCCTCCAATTCTTCAATAATTCCGTCTTCCAGTTGCATTTTTTTCTTGATTTCGGGGCTTTGGTTGGCCTCTTGTAATTTACGAATGATGGAGCGGTATTGCTCCGGGAAGTCCAGTTCGTTGACATTGAGGATGTGGTGCTCGTTGTCCGCTACATTGCGCTGGTCAAAGACACTGAGCAGGATTTCGAGTTCGCTGCGGCGTTTGTCGGTCAGGTAGGGAATTTGGATGACGTAGCTGTCCAAGGTCAAACTTTCAATAAACGACTCTTTGGTATCAATGATTTCATTGGTGATCAGATCCTGGTATTGTCGGCTGATTTTGATGGCGCTGGCCGTGGTGTAATCCAGTTTGTGCCCCAGGAAATAGATGCTGATGATGGGGATACCCACCTTGCGAATGCGTTTGTTGATTTTTAAGCTGGTAATGTTCCTTTTGTCCCCAAATTGCTCGCCGAGGTATTTTCTAAAGCGGGTAATGTCGGTGGAAAATTTGGCCTTTTGGAGTTCAATGATGACTTGTTTAGTGCCTTCTGGGGTTTGGATCTGCGCCGAAAAATCGAGGCGATAAACGGTAAGGCTGCTCTTGTTTCCCCTTCGTGACTTGGTCGATTTGCGGGGCTTGCTTATTTTATCCTGATCGATATCACTGACGAATTCCTGAGGCAAAAAAGTCAATTCTTCAATGTTTTCGCCAATGATGGAGGAAAGCAAGAGT
>JAIYAV010000262.1 GCA_027488855.1 Saprospiraceae bacterium | reverse complement strand
TTTGCTCCGCACCACACGACGCTTGCGTCGTGAAACCGTCGCGTCGTCGTGTCGTCGCGGTTATTAAAAATGATTGGGCGCAGCCCAATCCAAAATGGTTTGAAACTAGAACTGATCGGCCTTGCGGACGACCGGGGCTATTCTAAATTCAATCGCTCCGCGATTAGGTTTATGTCCGATTTTGACTTTTCAAAAATTCGAGATGACTCATTTCTTATCAAGCACTCCACTCATCTTTCTGTTTTTGAATGGGTTGGACTTTTTACAAACTCGCCACCCGAATAAATAGCTTGGAGTCGGTCATAGAAATTTCACAACGACTAGGTGCTACAGTGGCATAGGTATTTCCACAAGTAGGACACAAAAAGTAAAGTTTAGCTAGGGTATTGTCTGTACCTGCTTCAAGTTTTGCCAAAGCGTCGATGTAAAAATCCCGATGCTTTTGCTCTACTTTATAGGCATAGGTCAAACTGATCTGAGCCATATAGTTTCCGGCAGCATTGGCATTTGTAATGAACGCTGGGTACATCGTATTAAACTCATAGCTCTCTCCATTTATGGCTTCCTTTAAATTTTCAAGGGTCGTTTTTACGGTAAACTCAGGTGTGATTTCAGGTATTGCTTCTCCCATTCTGACTAAAACCACTTTGTGATTATTGGCGTGAATCAGTTCAGCTCCGGAAGCAGCTTTAAAAAGCAAGGCTACTTCAGGATGGCCCTCTTCTTTTGCCTTTTTACTGTAGGCTGCATATTTAAAGTGAGCAGTAGTCTCTCCTTTGTAGGCATCGTGCATGTTTTGGATGATTACCTTTTGGGGATCCTGCTTTTCGGTACTGGTTTTTGCTGTATCCTTTTCCATTTCATCAGACACTTTTGCTTCAGTTTTATCTCCGGTATTCTCATTACAAGATTGAAGGAGCGTACCTAATGAGGCCACGCCCAATACGGCGACTAAAATTGATTTTTTCATTTTAAATGGGTTTGAAATTTGTGTGAAACTGATATGCTTACGCCTTTGGGTTTCTTTGGTAATTGCTTAAATCACCCGATGTTATTTCTTGGGTTGATCTCCGAAATCAGGAAGTGCCAATTCTATTCCAGCACCGTGTTTAAAAACCAATTGTCCACCCAGGTAACCTGTTCTTGCTACAAAGCCAACCAATACAGCGAACAACAAGAAGCTTACCCATTGCGCCCAGGCTTTTTGATAGTCAAAATAATACATCGCTGCTCTAAGCAGCGCGGTTATGATAGCTAGTGAAAGGGTAACCAGGGCAGCATCTTCGTGCAATTCCATTGGTTCTTGAAGCAAACCATCTGTCATTCCATCACCAGCATAACTGCCACTCACATAAGCAACTATGACACCTAATGCACCAAGTAGCAGCAGATACAGGGAGGCATTTTTGAAGAACAGCTTTTTGCTGAACAGCGCAATTAGCTCAGATAAAAAACCTGCCATTAATAGGGCTATTGGAAAATGAATCACCAAGGCATGGAGGTGGGGAGCTGTAATCATTCTTAAATTGTTTTGTCCTTATTGAATTGAATCTTCGTGGTTGAGTTATTTGGATTGGTTAACCGTATCTTTTTCTTGCTTAGCTTCATGGGTCTTCGAGTATTCTACCAATTTTGTTTTCATGCTTTGATGGTTTTTGGAACGTCGATCTGTAATCCTGCGTTATTTTTCATTGCGAACGCGTTTTCATAAGAGTGCAAAGGTGAGGACTATTACAATCTAAAGTCTTACACTATAATTTAGAAGAGTTACATTATTCGCACATTACCTGAATTAGGATTGTAGTGGAGTTGGAGAGAAGATTCCGTAGTGCTTGGGCAAGATAGCGTAAGTTGTATTTTGATAAAACAGGTTTGATCCAAAGCGCATCAGCCCGCCTGACGCAAAATCTTCTCCATCTTCCGGCCCTTCGCCAACTCATCCACCAACTTATCCAAATACCGAACCTGCTGTGTCAAAGGATTCTCGATGTCCTCTATGCGATAACCACAGATTAATCCGGTGATGAGCGGCGCATTGGGGTGTAGCGAAGCCTGTTGGAAGAATGCTTCAAACGTTACCTTTTCCTGGATGAGTTCTTGCAGCTTCTGGTCATCGAAGCCGGTTAGCCAGGTGATGACTTGATGCAATTCTTCTTTGGTTCGCCCTTTTTTCTCCACTTTGGTGAGATACAGGGGATAGACCGAAGCGAAGGTCATTGTTGCCATCCGCTGATGGTGGGTGTCGGAGATGTTCATGCCGTATATTGGTTTAATCTTTCAGACGTATTCCCTTTCAAAAAACATCCTACTCTTGATTTAACGAGGCCTCAATCATACCCTGCTGCACTTCCAGGTCGATTTCTACTAGTTTTGATTTTTTTCAGCCATTTGACACGAAGTTATGGATTAAAGCCAACTAAATCCCCATCCTAAAGTCCTTGATGCTTTTTTTGCTCAGTGAAAATTCTTCAAAAATTGTACTGTTCCCATCCCCAATAGGCGATTGGCTGCTCACACCTATCCAGGTTTCGAGGGGGTAATCATTGCGAAACAAGCGCACCAACTGCCAGGCTTTTTTATCCAGTGAATAATAAAAGCCAATCGTCTTTGTATCCGAAGAGATTTTCATGTACGTACTTGTGCTATCAATTACATCGTGGTTGTTGTCATCAGAGGCTTCAATGGTTCGGACCGTTACGGCACGCGTACGCTGGAGTTCATCTCTTTCGAAAGCAAATTTAAACCACCAGTTTTTGTTCAAAAAAATATACATGGCCCCGGCATCGTAGGTGTCTGTAAAAGTGGGAGTGACCTTCGCCGTAAAGGTGAAGGGCTTGCTGTTGTCTATTTTTGTCAGCAAAACAGGTGCCGTACTGTACGACATCGTGCCATCGGGTTCATTAAAATAGTCGGTTTTGGCTTTGCTTTTGAGTACCAGTTTATCGCCTTCAACACTTGCTTGAGATTTTGCGTCATTGAGCGATTTTGTAAACTCAAGTCCCGAAACCTTTATCGCGCATGCTTCTCCTTTTTCAACCGGATCAGATGTACAGCCATTCAAAACTGCCAAGGCAAGAAGCAGGTTCAAACTTACTTTTTTCATTTTCGATTGTTTTAGGGTGTTTTCAAATTGGTCTCTCCCGACTTATTGACGCAGCGGTACTTTTCTGGTTTGCTCCCTGTCCGTTCAATCACTTTTCTTGCTTCCAAATCCAATTTTACGGTCTCGCCGTACCATTGCACTCCACCTTCAAAGGTATCTTTTACGTTGGCATACAATTGCTCCATCAACTCCGTGTGCGTCAACTCGGACTGGCTCAAAATCGACAAAATCTGCTCCTTGATCAGCTCGTATTTTTCCAGGGCAATGCGTTTGTTCTTTTTGCCTGGAAGAGGGTGGAGCGTTTGAATTTGTTCTGCTTTCATTTTATGTTATTCTACCCAAAAACCTCCCGATACAACTCAAAACTATCCTGCAAAATTTGAATCGCCGTTTCCCGATCCAGGAACTCTTCCACCACTACCGTTTTCTTCTCCAGTTTTTTGTAATCTTCAAAGAAGCTCCGCATTTCAGAAATAAAATGGGCAGGTAGTTCGGAGATGTCTTTGATGTGGCTCACACTGGGGTCGCCTGCCGCTACGGCAATGATTTTATCATCGGCCTCACCGTTGTCGAGCATGCGCATGACCCCGATGATCTTTGCCGGAACAATACACATGGGCACCACGTCAATTTGGGATAGGATCAAAATATCCAGGGGGTCCTTGTCGTCACAATAAGTCTGGGGAATAAACCCATAGTTTGCAGGATAATACACCGAAGAATAAAGCACCCGATCCAATATCAAAAGACCACTTTCTTTGTCGAGTTCGTATTTGGCGCGGGTTCCTTTGGGGATTTCAATGATGCCGTGGACAATGTCTGGTAAATTGTCGCCAGGTGAAACATGATGCCAGGGGTTGAATGAATTTTTCATTGGATTGTTTTAACTAATTTTAAAAACTTAAACAAGCTCTAAAAGAAAAACCTCGGGTTCTCATAAATCACATCCCCCGAATTCCGCCCATTGATGAAATACCGCAGCACCACCTCCAAACTCCCATTGTTGTACCTTTTCAACTCCGAAAGTGTCGCATCATAAGACATGCCAATGAGCAAGTTTTTGCCCATTTGTACACTAAATAGGCCCGAAATCGATTCACCCACCCCTGATGCACTGGAGCCACCCAAACGGTAAGATGCCCCAAAAGTATACCGCTCATTAAAAATCAGGCTAAGGTTGGCATCCGCATCAAAAGGTGCACCTTTGACGTATTTGAGCAAGGTTTGCGGTTGCAATTTGATCTTCTCCCCCAGCGGGATCATCACCCCGGTCATTAGGAAAAAATGCGGCGTTTCACGCGAGATGGTGCCACTGCCGTCGGCCAAATCGATGCTGACATTCAACAAGCGGGGGGAAGACACGCCGATGTAAAAATTCTGCGCATCGTAATAAATGCCAGCGCCAAAATTGGGCACGTATTTGCTTTGCAAACCCGCCGGAATGGCCCCATCAATCGAAGTCGGCTGCGAGCCTTCCAACTCCGAAAAATTCATTTGAAAGTTGCGAATCGAGGTCATCAAACCCAGATTGAGGTGCCCCCGAGGCGCGGGAATGCGGTAGGCATAAGCCAGTTCCGCCGTGTATTGCTTGGTCACCCCGATGGAGGACAATGCAAAATTGGCCCCAATGCCCACCCGGTTGTTCAGTACTGGCATATTCAAAGATAGGAGTTGCACCATCGGTGCCCCTTTGATGCCCAGCCATTGCTGTCGTACCAGGGCTGCGATGGAGATGCCTTCGGCGTTGCCCGCGTAGGCTGGATTAAAGCCCAGTTTGTAATGCTGAAATTGGGTAAACTGGTTCTCTTGTTGAGCCTGCATCCCGCAGCCCAACCCTAAAAGGATGAAAAGGATGTAGATTTTTCTCATAGCCTGTGTTTATCGCTGGATAACTAAAAATCCGTTTTTAGGCTTTTGTCCTTTGCCAAAATCAAGGATGTAGAAATAGGTGTCCGCAGGTAAATCTTCGCCATTGTAGGTGCCCGACCAGGTGTTTTTGTAGGGCTTGCCCGATCGGAATACTTCATCGCCCCAGCGATTGAAGATGATGACCTGGCTTTCGGGGTACTCGGTATCGTCTAACAAACAAGGAATCGTAAAGACATCATTGATCAAGTCATTGTTGGGTGTGATCACTGAAGGGATTTTGCAATCCGCATCAGCACCAATTTCTATCGTCACTTCCGCTTGCGAGCAATCACAACCCGCGCTGCAGATTTGGTACAAAAACTTGTCTTCGCCCACAAAATTAGTGCGTGGGGTGTAAGTAAAAATTCCATTCCCGGTAGCGGTAAGCGTACCATTAAACGGCTGCCTAATGATGCTCACCTGAGTATTGGTGGGTATCGTATCGTTGAGGAGTACATTGATCGGAATGTCCACTCCAAAATTTCCACTTACTGCGTCATTCAGGGCTTTGGGTGAACGTTTGTAGTTGATCACCACCGTATCGCGGGAGTCCTTGCCACAAATGCCATTGTCGACTTCCCAAACAAAGGTATTCGTGCCTATCCGCAAATTGCGCACCTGCGCTTTGGGGTCTTCGGGGTTAGGGATATTGATGCCTGGGGTAATGGCAGTCCAACGCCCCCGACTGCCATCCGTAGGTTTATCAGCATCCAACAGGATCACTGCTTCGTTGTTGCAAATGGATTGATCTCCTCCCGCATAGGGCCCAGGATCAGAAATCAGCACCAAAACCTCGTCGGTAATGTTCCCACAGCCACCCGCTTTGAGTGTCCAGGTGAATGCATACAGGTTGCCCGGTTGCATGCCCGTCACTGCGCTTAGCGGGTTAGTGGGGTCGAGAATCAATACCCCCAACAAGCCCTGAACTTCCGACTGACTCCAGGCCCCTGGAGCACTGGTAGAAGGCCGCGCATTGAGTTTGATCTCGCGGGAAAAACACGCCAAAATATCCGTCCCAGCAAAGGCCGTATCGGGTTTGTTGACGGTGATTCTTACCTCATCACCGGAATAATTTTTGCAAGCACCATTGGAAAGCGCCCAGCGGAAAGTATAATTCTGGCCACCCTTCAGGCCATTGACCAGAGTTTTGGCCAAACTGGGATCAACGATGCGCACACCAGTCGTATCGCCATTTACCAGGCTCCAGGTTCCCGTTCCAATCGCGGGGGCTTGTGCACTGAGCGTGATCGGCGATTTTTCACACCCCAAAAGGTCTGCGCCAGCAAAAGCCTGCCCAGGGGGGATTTTGCTAAACGAAATGGGGAAAGGCTCCGATACCCTGGAGTTACAAACCCCCAATTTGGCCTGCACTGTAAAATTGCTGATGCCTTCGGCGAAACTGCTGAGGTCGAGAATGTCAAAATCGGTGGTGGTACTCGTACCCAAGGCCCCGTTTGGCCCACTCCAAGTGTATACGGCCCCAGCTGTGGCCGTACCAGGCCTTAACGACAAGCGCAAGCGCGCATCCGCTCCACTGACACACAAGGGGCTATTGCCAACTAAAGATGGGCGGCGGGCTCCTGCCAACACTTCCACCTTGGTCGTTACGATGTCCGATTTACAACCATTGAGGGTAGCAAAAACCGAATAAGTGCCCGCATGCTGAGCAGAGTCCGCTTCGGCAATTATTGGACTGGCCAAAGAAGAACTAAAATTCGGCCCACTCCAATTGTAGGTAGCACCGGGCACAAACGTAGATTTCAGCTCAATGGGCAAACCCTGGCATACTGGCCCACTCGCGGAGGCGGTGAGGATGGGTTTGGGCGTAACCTGTAAAATGACTTCGCCAGACTCCCGCGAATTACAACCATCAATGCTCACAAATACCGAATAGGTTCCCGAATCATCGGCTACCGATTGAGGAATACTGAAGCAAGGGGTCGTGGTCAGGAACACCCCTTTGTTGGGCGTCACCCAATTGTAGGTCACGGTGGTTCCTTGGTACGCATTGGTACAAAGGGTAATCGCACCACCTACACAAAGGGGTTGTATGGTTGTTTCTGAAAGTTTCGGTACCGTGGGTATCGCAGGTGGGTCGTTTACACTAACCAACGTGCTCACGGCTTCTGAGGTACAGCCCCCCGCCGTGGTGATGACCACTGAATAATTGCCATTGTTGGCCTGGGTGGCATTGGGAATGGTAGCCTTGGCGGCATTGGCCGCAAACCCATTCGGCCCAGTCCAACTGTATCGAAACTTGCCATCGTCAGCTGGGAAAAAGTTGGCCGATAAAATGATGTCCGTCGGTCCAGTCAAACATTTTGGGGCGTTATTGGTCACGTTAAAAATTCGAATGCTGGTGATGACTTCAACCGCAACTGAGTCCATTCCCACACAGCCTTCAGCACTGGTCACCTTTATCACATAACGCCCGGAGTTGATTTGGCGAACGTTGTCTATGGCTACACTACTGCCGACTGAACTGAAATTACTGGGGCCCGTCCATTGAAAAGCTGCATTAGGTGTAGCTGGTGTAACCTTTAGTTCTAGGCGACTGCTTTCACAAATGGTGGGTGAGCTGGCCGAAGCTTTGGGTTTGGGCTTGTCGTTGACCACCACTTCCAATCCTTGCGAGAGCGTTGAGCTACATTCCTGATTGGTCAAGTACAAACGCCAGGTACCTTCCTGGGCATTCGTGACGTTGTTGAGGTCAAAACTGCTGACAGTGGTGCGGAATTCTTCCAAAGCTGGACTTACCCAGGTATAAAACGAAGCTGTGGCATTGGTGCGCAGGGTGATTTTGCCACCTTCACAGGCGGCACCAGAAGAGGTCAACTGTGGTTGCGCTGGGCGTATCAATACACTAACCGGGATAAAGGTTTGATCCGAAGCACAGCCAAAGCGCGAAACCACCAAGGTGTACACTCCCGCACTCGCCATGGTAGCGGCAGTGATGGCGGGGGGTGACTGGCTGGTAGAACTGTAGCCGTTTGGACCTGTCCATTGATAGGTGATGCCAGGGCCTGCTACCTCGGTGCCAAATACGATGGGCTCTCCTTCACAAACCGAAAAACTGGCTTTTTTAGGAATGGCCTGGGGCTTTTGGTAAATGCGGATTACTTTAGGTGCAGAAGGCAATGATTCACAACCGCCCGATTCGATGGTCAGGTAATAGTTGTCCTGGCTTTCCGCATGGGGTGCCCGGAGGGTTAGGCTGGGTACAACGGTCTGGCCGATTACCTTGCCATTGGGCGCTTCTCCTTTGTACCAACGGAAAACCACATTGGAGCCCGAAGGTGCAATGGATGAAGTCAGTACGATGTCTTCTGCGGAGCAATAATTTTCTTTGGTCAACAGTAAAGTGGGCGTCACTGGCAAGTCCTCAATCGAAACCTCCACCACACCTGTCGACTTGCAGCCGGTGATCCCGGTGATTTCTACCGAATAAGACCCCGCGTTCTTCGAACTGACTTTGGGAATAATCGGATTTTGTAAGTTGGAGGCAAAACCATTGGGGCCTGTCCAGCGGAAGGTAAACACCGTGCCACCGTTGGCCAAAGGTGGGTTGGCAAACAAAGACAGGGTATCATTGCCGCACAAACCGGAGTTGGCGGCAGGTGCTGGGCGCTCGTTTTCGATGCGAACAATGGTGGAGCAACGGGCAATGTTTCCAGCGCGGTCAGTAACAGTTAGCGTCACATTTTGTACCGTTCCAGCCTGGGCGCAGGTAAAAGTGTTGGGGCTGAGGCTGAGCGTGGGTGCGCCACAGTTGTCCGAACTTCCAGCGTTGATCTCGGTCGCGTTAATCTGTTCCGTTTCCAGTCCCGAAGGATTGACAAACAAGGTGGTAGCCTGACATTTGGCCACTGGCAATTCATTGTCCTTAACCGTCACTTTGAAAGTACAAGTATCGGCATTACCACTGGCATCCTGAATGACGTAGGATACACGGGTTTCACCCAAAGCGAACTGCACCCTTACACTATCTGGCGGCACAGGCATCCGAGCCGCAGTGATCGGTGTAGCGCCTTGAGCAGAGTACAAGGGCAATACACTTGGGTAAGCGAGATTGGCAAAAATGTAACCTTTGCGGTCGGTATCTCCATCATTGACAATCGCGGCTGGATTACAGGGATTGACACCTTCTCCGGGTTGTCCGGATGGAACACTGATGCGGCGGGGGGCTACCCGTAGCACAATAACCCCATCAGCGGCCCAGCGGTTAAAGGTATCGCGTGGAATGCTGAGGTTCAACTGTCCGGCCTGATTGCAGGTGGCATCACCTAGGTTTGAATTGCCTAAAAAACGGCCATTTTCTCCAAAAACTTCCAAAATGGCATTGGGAGAATTAAAGTCACCTTTGTAATTGACCACAATGCTGGCATTACCCGTTGCATTGGGGGCTACGTTGGTAAAACGCAACACTTTTCCTCCGGCGATGTAGCTGTTTAGAGCCGCATTGAAAGAGTAGGTCAAAAACGCACTGGTACTGTCCAAGGGTAAGGTTCGGTTGTAACTACCCGCCAGGCTACAATTGTCGGTAGCAGCGGGGCGAGGCAAAGTGAACGGCGCGGTACAAGCTCCAGTAGCCAGAATCAGTTCAATATCAGGCGGACAAACGATTTCGGGGCGCTCCCGGTCTCGCACGGTGATGGTATAGCTGCAGGAGTCGGTATTGCCCGCACAATCTTGTACGTAGTAGGTGATGCGGTTGGCACCAAGGTTTAAACTTACCTGAATAGGCACAAAGCCCGGGATGGTTTTGACTGCTCCATTGTTGATGCGGTAGCGATACAGGATGTCTTCCTTATTGGGTGCTGCAAAAGTACAGATATCGTTTACGGTCGGTGGTTGTAGCGTATAATTGGCCGTACATTGCCCTGGATCAGCATTGATTTCAGCATCCCTGGGGCAGTTGCTCAGTTCTGGGGCCTGATCATCGATGACTTGAAAAACGGCCACAGCGGTATCCCGATTGCCACATTCATCTTCCACAATGAACCGCACCCGTCGCTCCAGAATAATACTGCCGCCAGTGGAACAACGCAGGGTCGGAAAAGTCACCGCCCCACCACTTTGAGCATCCTGCAAAACCCAACGCAGGGCAGAGGCAGGTGTGGTACAATTGTCAACTGCGAGCGCATTGCCCAAGCTGCTGATCCAGGTATTGAAACGGGCTTCAGCGTCCAGGCTGGCATCACAATTCAAAACCAAGTTGATGGGCGCACGGGTAATCTCCGGTGCAGTGCGGTCGATCACCTCAATCCGCTGTTGGTGGGTGGTGAAATTGCCACAACTATCCGTCAATCTCCAGGTACGCAGGACGATGTAATTGTTGTCGCAACTTCCTCCCTGCAGGACGTCATTGAAGCTTAAATTGGCCTCGGTAAGTGTACTACAGTTGTCGCTCAGGTTTTTAGGTTTGCCCGAAAATGCAGGATCGTCACCAAAGCGGCAATCGATGATGGTATCTCGAGGTGGCGTAAAACTGGGTTTAACGTTGTCCACTACATAGATGATCTGTCGCTGCACTGCACTGTTGCCACATACGTCCTCACTTCTCCAGAGGCGTCGCAGTTCATAAGTTCCTTTACAATTGGGATCAGTCCCGTAGACGATTTCATCGGTAAAACTGAGAATGGGATCGGGGTCACAATTGTCTCTTAAAATGGGGATTCCCAAAATTTCAGGGATTTTGATCACATTACAGGCGACGGTGGTATCACGGGGAAATTGTCCAAAGGAAGGTGCGTCGTTATCCGTGATCACAATCACCTGTCGGTAATCGCTGCGGTTGCCACATTTGTCGAAGGCGCGCCAGGTACGCACAATTTTTCGGCGGTAAATGCAGTTGCCACTACCCAGATCACTTTGATTGTACACGACATTGGCCAGCGCACAGTTGTCCGTAATTTTTACGGTGGATGTATCCGGAATGGGGTCTTTACACCCCAAAACCAGCGAGTCAGCAATGGAAGAGATGATTTTGGGCGCTTCATTGTCGCCAACGATGAATACATACGTGTCGTTGGAAACGGTTCCGCCGCCAGTGGCGGTCACTTTAAAAGTCAGCCGCAAGGTATCCGCACAAGGCCCTTTAAAAACAAAGACCTCTGGCGGCGTAGGAGTAATCGTTACCGTATGGCCGTTTTGCTGCGCGGGCAGTACCACCTGCAGTTGTAAGGTGTTGAACCAGGTGCTGTAGGCTGTGTCTGCGTCTTCACAAGCCACAAGGGTTGTATCTTCCACCAGACGGGTCAGAGGGAAAAAACGGTCGGGCTGCTTGGCCTTTCCTGACAAAGCAGTGCCAAAAAGTAGGCATGTGGCCAGTATGGCGAGGAGGTAAAACAAATGCTTCATACCAAAACGGAAGTTATACGTTTTACGGATACCTTGAACACAGTGACTACAATATCAAAATGAATGAGGGATTCCTTTCGGAGCAGGTTAGCGCAAATAGCGTGGCAGTGGACAATGTACAATTGGTCCATGGGATGTGATCGGTTTTTGGTCAATGCTCTTTAGGCTGCTCTAAAGTAGCAAAATATTTTGATAGTTCATAAGTGATAAGTGATAAATGATAAGTGATGAATGATGAATGATGAATGATGAGTGATGAGTGATGAATGATGAGTGATATAGCAGTTGCCTTTCACTCCTTAGCTTGGGAGCACCCAAAATTCATCACTCATCACTTATCACTCATCACTCATCACTCATCACTATTCTACTCAACTTATTTGATCGAACAAATCAAATGCTCTTTCCATCCGCCGCAGACTCTCAGCTTTGCCCAACAAAGCCATCATGTCGAATACTGCCGGTCCTTTCATCGTGCCCGTCAGTCCTACGCGTAAAATGGGTAAAACGTCGCCAAATTTCAAACCTGCTGCGTTGGTAAATCCCTCCACACAAGCCTGTACTGCAGCGGCAGTGTAATCGGCAAGGTCGTCCAATTGATCCAATAGTGGTGCAAAAATCACCCGGCTGCCATCAATTTTCCACTTCTTGCGAATGGTCGCTTCATCAAAAACGGCAAAATCTTCAAAGAAGTACGCGCCATTTGTCCAGAAATCAGGAAACAGCACCACGCGCTCCTTCATCATCCCTACAAAACTGCGCAAATAGGCCTCCGTAGGCTGATGCCCATGGGCTTCAACGATGGGGCGAACGGTTTTGGCCAGTTCTTCCTCGCTGCTGGCCATGATGTATTGTTGGTTGAACCACCTGGCTTTTTCAATGTCAAAACGTGCGCCAGATTTGCCGATTTTTTCCACTGAGAAAGCATCGGCCAGTTCGTCCATGCTGAAAATTTCTTGCTCGGTGCCGGGGTTCCAACCCATGAAGGCCATAAAATTGACCATGGCACGGGGATCAAAACCTGCTTCGCGGAAACCCACAAAAGAATCTTCCGGGGTTTCGCCTGTCCAGGACAATGGAAACACGGGAATACCCAGGCGAGTGCCATCCCGTTTGCTGAGTTTACCCTTGCCGTCTGGTTTGAGGATCAGGGGCAGGTGGGCAAAACGGGGCATTTCAGCTTCCCAACCAAAGGCGCGGTACAACAAGACGTGGTGCGCAGTGCTCGGCAACCACTCTTCGCCCCGAATCACGTGGGTGATTTTCATCAAACGATCGTCCACCACGTTGGCAAGGTGGTAAGTGGGCATGCCATCACCTTTTAGCATCACTTTGTCGTCGAGCTCGTTGCTTTGGAAATTCACTTCGCCACGCACCAAGTCCTGAATATGGACGGTTTCGCCTTCGGGTACTTTAAGGCGGATGACGTAGGGGGCACCAGAGTCCAGGCGTTGTTGGACTTCAGCTGCGCTTAGGGTCAGGCTGTTGTTGAGGCGTGCTCGACTTTTGTAGTCATATTTAAAGGTGTCGTCGGCCTGGCGGGCGGCGTCCAGCTCTTCGGGCGTGTCGAAAGCGTAGTAGCCCTGACCATTTTCAACCAGCTTTTTGGCGTAGTCGAGGTAGATGGCTTTGCGGTCGGATTGCCGATAGGGGCCATATTCGCCACCAAAACTTTGGCCTTCCGTTGGAACGATCCCAGCCCAGTGCAGGGCTTCGATGATGTAATCTTCGGCACCGGGCACAAAGCGGGTCTGATCCGTATCCTCAATGCGCAGGATAAAGGTTCCGCCATATTTTTTGGCCAGCAGGTAGTTGTACAATGCCGTACGGATGCCGCCTATGTGCAGGGCGCCGGTAGGGCTTGGGGCAAATCGAACTCGAATATTTTCCATGAAAAAAGGTCAATAGAATTATTTTTCAAAAATTTCTGAAAAAAAATGCGCTATAGAGCAGCCCATTTTTAATTTTTTGCGTTATAGCATAAACAGCACTTACGCAATTTTGATCCACAAAAGTAAAAATTTAAGTGGCTCAATGGGGCGATAAAAAAATAAGTGTTCATTTTGCCAGAGGATTAGATAAGTAAACGGTTCATTTCAAGTGCCTTGTCTAATCCTTTGGCTCAAGAAAAATGAACACTTATTTTGCCCCACTACTAAGTTGCAATACCAGGGGAATTCCTTTTCTAACTGGACTCTGGTTGCTGTTAATGATTTGTTTTTTTTATCCCGTGAACATTGGTATTGTTGCTTTTTGATGCAGCGATCCTAAAAAATTATGCTTATGTATTTGATCAAGACACCCCTTTTTATTCAAAACCTATTCCCCCATTTCACTTGGAGGATTCCTACCGAGGAAAAACAAATTTTCCTCACTTTTGACGATGGCCCCATCCCCGAAGTTACGCCGTGGGTATTGGAACAATTGAAACACTACAATGCCAAGGCTACTTTCTTCTGTGTGGGCGACAACATCGGCAAACACCCTGAAGTGTTCCAACAAGTAGTGGATGCAGGCCACGTGGTCGGCAACCACACCATGAATCACCTCAATGGTTGGGTGACTGAAAACATCACTTATTTTCACAACATCCGCCAAGGTGCCAGCCAATCCAAATCCGTGCTGTTTCGCCCACCTTATGGCCGGGTGACACCCAAACAAACCCAGTTTTTGCTGCGGCATTACCGGATTGTGATGTGGGATGTGTTGAGTGGTGATTTTGATACGAACATCACGCCGGAGCAAGTACTCAAAAATGTGGTTCAAAATGCTGGTCCTGGTTCCATTGTGGTTTTCCACGACAGCATCAAATCGAAAGAGCGCTTAGAGTACGCATTACCGCGAGTGCTGGAGCATTTTGCAGCCGAAGGTTATTCTTTCGATGCACTGCATCCGCAGGAAATGTTCGAAACAGAATTGGTACACCAACGCGCTTAACCCCTAGTTGAAATCGATTTACTTTGGCAATGCTTGATTTATTACTATAGAAAAGCCGCGGGGTTAGCTCTGCGGCTTTATGTTTTTAGGGTTTTTTCTAACCGGCCTTGCTGGATTCTCAACCGAGGCAAAACCCCATCAGGTCGATTGGGGTTACTTAACAATTGTCGGATCAGCTCGTTGTTTTTGGCATCGTCGCCAGTGCAGGATCAGATCAGGCGCTCGTTTTTTCAGCGTCATGATGTAGGATTGATGCGCATTCTAATGGTAGGCAAGATTTATAGGAATTGATGAAGAAGCTCCTACAAAGCTGTCGCAAATAAATCCGGGCTAAAATGCAGGGAAGCAGGCCATTTTTCTTGAAATTTACAGCAGCAATAGCAATAAAAACATACAATCAAGCGCAAGTTATGGCTGAAATCATC
>JAIYAV010000111.1 GCA_027488855.1 Saprospiraceae bacterium | reverse complement strand
GTTCCAAATATTGTGGAAGCAACTCCTGATCTGTATACGCGAAGCGCATTTGGTACAAGTCCAGCGCCGGATGTTGGAGCCCTGCAACCGCTTGTTGCCATTTCTTCAGTTCAGAGGATAGGTCGTAACTTACCTCGCGGTACAAACGGCTGCGAAAGATCATTTCATTGATGATGGCCGCTTTTTCGAGTAGATAAAACAAATCAAGGTGGGTATCCATTTTTTCCAGCCAAGTATGGGCTTCCTGCACCTTGGCTTCCGGCTGTGGATGCTGGTAAAGCCGCTGATAAAGATCAAACAGTGCAAGGTGCTCAGTGTGGTCTTTCACTGGTTTTGCTTCGATTTGTTCGAGCTGTTGTGCCGAGGTTTTAAAAAACCAGTCCTCCAGGCCCCGCTCTTGAAATGCCTTTGCCAGGAGGTTTTGCTGGGCATCAGGTGCCTTGACAAGCTGCTGAAAAACCAGAAACCGCTCGACCGCCAGATAGGCTTCCGACAAGAGGTTGTTCATCCGGCGTTCGCTGAATTTGCCCTTGGGCAGTACCTGCCGGAACAAGTTCTTTTTGCTGAGCTTGGGATTCGAAAAATCGGGGTAGTAGGGGTTGAGGCAAGCCAGGAGCCGTGGCAGATTTTTGTTGCTGTTGCACCAGGGTGAACGGAGCCATTCTTCAAAGGATTTGAGCTCACTTGGAGAGAAATGTTGGAGAATACGCAAAAACTTTGAGGGGAAACTGTACATCGATTTTGTGGTAATTTTACATGAGGGAATTAACACAAATGTAGAATTTTTAATGGGTTTGCCCGCAAATTAAGCTTTCTTTTCTTGTGGTAAGGGCTGGAATTTGTCTTTGGGGAAGGGGGGAGGGGAATGGTATTTTTATACTCGTCAAAACAAAACTGCGCAACCATGCAAAAAAACATAAACTACGCATTGTTCATCCTGCTCATGGTCACGTTCTGGGCATGCAGCAACGGCAGCGGCAAAAAGCAGCTGGACTCCAGTGCTGCAGCTTATGCAGGGCCACCTTATACGGTACAGTTGGAGGAGTTTGTCAACCCCAATTTGCCTTCCTTGCACGCTTACATCCAGGCGGTTTATCAGGATAAGATTGTGATGATGGGCGGGCGTAGAAATGGCTTACATACAAATTACAGTTTCAAGGATGAGCTTTACAACGATAGTATTTTTGTGATCAATACCAACAATTGGGCAAGTCCTGAAACCTGGGCGGTGAAGAAAATGAGTGTTTACAGTATATCTGCGGGTAATCTGAATCTGGAACAATTGGAAGCCAACAATGCTCAGTTTTTTACAGAGGATAGCGTATTGTACATTGTTGGGGGAATGTTGGGAGATACCGTGATACACAAGAAACCAGAAGCAAAACACAGTTCTCCTTACATCACCGCTATAACTTTACCTGCACTCATCAATGCGGTCAATAATGGTGTAAAACTTCCGTCTGGTAGTATCCGTCAGGCCAAAAATGCTCAATTAGCAGTAACAGGTGGTGAATTGGAACTGATAGGCAATACCGTAAAATTAGTGTTTGGTTGGAATTTCGGCAAGGACGAGCTCTACACACACCAGATCAGGAGTTTTACCTACACGGATGATGGCAAAACCTTGCGCATTAGTCCGGTTACAGTTTGTGCTACCTGCTGGGACAAGGTTCCCGATACCACTAGTTCTGAAACAACAGGCTACTTTCGCAGGAGGGATGGCAGTATGAGTGCCATGATTGATCCCGCCAATGGAGAGGAGTTCCTGATGTACTATGCGGGAGTATTCAAGGATGGAGGGAAACGTACACCTTTCGATAACCCGGTATGGATCGGAACTGATGATGCTAAAGAGTTGGACTTTACGATGCGCTCCAATGTTTACACCTGCAAAGTGGTGCCCCTGTACAGCCCTAGCCGTAAGCAATCGTATGCAACCTTGTTGGGCGGTATGACTAATACCACTTACACTGGTGCCGCGGGTAATTTACCAGTATTGTTAACCAAAGAGAATACCCGTGACGCTCCTACAGTTCCATTCAGCAACCAGATCACTACGCTGATGATAGACGAGCAGCACCAGTACAGCCAGTACCTGTTGCCCGATTCTTTCCCCCTTACTAAAGTTCCTTACGCCTTCAAGGATACCACGGCACTCCCTGCGAACTCAGTCACCTACAACGGTACTGGCTCGGAATTGATGTGGACGCTCCCTGCCAGCAAGGGCAGAATGCCTGGTGGTGTGGTGAACTACGATGATTTTATCAAAGCTAATCCCCAAGGTGGGATCATTGGCTACTTGCATGGCGGTATTTTGTCTACGGTAGACAGTGCTTTTGGTTTTGGTAAAAATGCTAAGCAAGACAAACTTACCCGTGCCAGCAACCGGATTTTTGCGGTGAAGGTGGTGCCGTTGAAGGAGTAGTCACTTTGAAAACGCTAACCTTTCATTTAAAAATGGACAAAAATACCTACTTTAAAGCCTACTTTGAACAAGCCATGCAATGCGTTGACGCATTGCGGACTGAATTGTCCAATGTAGAAATCCTTACCGCGCAAGGCACCGACCGAGAACAACAAGCAGCCTATTTTATTGCGGCCCAAACGTTCAACACGCGAATACAGCAAAATCCCTTGGCCATTGTATTTTGTGAAAATTCATTTCACGTATCAAAAGCCTACGAAATAGCTACAAAACATCAAATTCCCATCCGGGTACGCGCAGGCGGGCACGACCACGAAGGCGAATCCTCCGGCACCAATGTCGTTTTAATTGATGTATCTAAAATGAACAGCATTGAGGTGGATCAAAAAACCCGCGTTGCGCGCATTGGTGTGGGAAACCGCTTTGATCGTTTGGTGACCGAATTAGCCAACCAAAACGTAATGATTGCGCACGGCACTTGCTCGTCGGTGAGTGTTACTGGCTTCACTTTCGGCGGTGGTTGGGGGCCCTGGACTCGGAAAATGGGCATGAATTGCGAACATTTGAAAGGGGCAACCATCATGCTGGGCGATGGTGAAATCATTAATGTAGACGAAGACGAAAATGGCCATGTCCCTCCCCTGTTGTGGGCCTTGCGCGGCGGCGGCGGCATGAGTTATGGTATCGTTACCGAATTGCGCATCCAAACGTTTCCGTTGCCATCACAATTAATTAAGTTTCAGTTAGAATGGAATAATCCCAATGACAGCACCCTCCCGCAGAATTTCCCAACGCTGCACGTCTTAAAAGCCTGGGAAAAAATCATTCAATCCAACAGTACACCTCAATTAATCGGGGCGATGCTGAAAATTATGGCGCGCCCGGAGGTCACTAATTTCGATTACACCCAAATTTCGCATTATTGTATCCTGTACGGTTTTTGGGAAGGAACCCAAGCGGAATTAAATGACTTTATAAACGCTTATTTTTCAACAGGAACGCCCAATTTTTTTATCATAGACAAGCAGGAAACCCCCGAAACG
The DNA here is from genome assembly GCA_027488855.1 of Saprospiraceae bacterium. Classification (GTDB taxonomy): domain Bacteria; phylum Bacteroidota; class Bacteroidia; order Chitinophagales; family Saprospiraceae; genus Haliscomenobacter. Next base: position 11,475 of record JAIYAV010000111.1, on the reverse strand, counting down.
GTAAAGGAATTTTACCGGAACAATGTTCATTTGATGAATGATTGGGACAGGGAGCATTTGTATTTCGATGCAGAAGGCCCCAAAAACGGCCTGCAGCACAATGCTCCTATCTCGCCTTTTAAATATGGCCCGGCCTCGCACAAAGTGACTTCCCGTACTGTACACCATACTGGTTTGGGCGAGGATGGGTTTAAACAACTGTTGTTGTCGCTTACATCGCCCTTCGTGCAAGCGGAAAACCTGGAAAGAAAATTGGTGACACAATTGCTTTTGCACGCGGTTGCGGGTGATTATTACCGCAATAACCCACAAACCGACAATTGCGCGTTTCCGTACAAGGACAGATTGTATTTCCTCCAATACCAGGTTTGGTGGAACACGCCAGACGAAAACTTAGACTACCCTGCCCCTTCGCAAGACACACTTGTGTATGAGGACGTCAATCGTGGTTTAGATTGGATTCATGCCGCCCGCAATTTTGAGATTCCCAACACTTCCGGGGCTTTTATCAGTTTCAAGGACAGCAGCATTCCGACGCGGGTTTATTTTGACAAAAACTACGAAAAACTAAAAAACATAAAAAAAGAGCATTCCCAAGACCCTTATAATCATTTCAGAAGCCCCAAAACGATTATTTGACAAGTCTATAAAAAATGGGGGCCGGTAACCATTTAGACATACTCTTAAAAACCGGGGAGTATTCCGAAAATCCACAAGAGTAGGAGCAATATTTAATTCTTTAATTCTTTTTTCCAATGACACTGACAAGACGAAACGCCCACAAAGATGGCGGTACCTTTAAAAATTCCGACTTGCTATGGTACGCCAAAGCTGTAGGCGTAATGAAATCAAGACCCGTCAACGACCCTACCAGTTGGTGGTTTTATGCGGCGATGCATGGGCAAAAACTAAATAAAAAGCAGGAAGGATATCCTGACTGGACATTCATAGAATCAATACCTGCATCGGCGAATCTTGGTGTCCTTCCATCGGCAACCCAAATGAGTCTTTATTGGGATCAATGTCAACACTCGACTGGCTTTTTTCTTCCCTGGCACCGAGGTTACCTAGCAGCACTGGAATATCTGCTTCGTGATATTATCATCAACCAATTGAATGGCCCCGCTGATTGGGCTTTGCCTTATTGGAATTACTTTAACAAGGATGAAAATAAGATTCCGACTGCGTTTACGGATTCTACTCTGCCTAATACGGACATTCCAAATCCGCTGTATGTTGCTGAACGATACGGCCCTGATAAGAATGGAATAGATATCTATGTTGACCTTAGTTTAGCGAACCAAGAGTGTCAGAGTAAGTCAACTACGAACGATTACCTTGGTAAGTCCGGTGGCTTTAATCATATTGGATCCCAGCTCGGTAGCACCACTGGTCGCATTGAGAGTAATCCGCATAATCGGGGTCACATTGACATTGGTAAATATAATGAAGCAGGTAAAGAAGGATTAATGTCGGATGAAACGACGGCCGCTCTTGATCCTATTTTTTATATCCACCACTGTAATATTGACAGAATGTGGGCTGCATGGAATACTAAAAATAATAACCCGAAAGACACCAATTGGTTGGAAGGGCCAACCGCCGATGGTCTTTCGCGTTATGCAATGCCTATGGATGGAGCCGGCACGGCATGGCATTTTGCCCCCAAAGATGTCAACAGTACAAACATTAATTTTTATGGGAACGTGGGTCATTCATACACCTATGATGACCTTACATTACCCGTAGAAGCCCCTTCTTCATTGGCTTCTCGATTAATTAACCTCGGTAAATTGATGCCTGAAATGAGTGAAAATGAACCTGTTGTCCCCAAAGATATTAGTTCCGAATTGGTAGGGGCGAGTACTCCACTTACATTGTTTAGTGGGATAACTGAAACCTCTGTTCAAATAGATAATACATCGTGGAAGTCGGTTGCGAATAGCCTACGGGATGCCTCTAATCAGAATTTACCCGATGAGGTCTATTTGCAACTTGAAAACGTAAAAGGCATCCATAATTCAAATTCGCTTTTGGTATCAGTCAATGGTACTTTCGTTGATTCGATTGCGCTTTTTGGACTTCGTTCGGCATCTGAAGAAAACAGTCAACACGGCGGAACAGGGTTAACGTTTAATATTGACATTACCCATGTCATTGATGAACTATACCTCAGTGAAAACTTAAATATTGACGCACTTAAAGTTAAGATCGAAACCAGTGATCCCATCATTGGTGATACATTTGAGGTGGGTCGCATCAGCGTCTATCGCGTAGCCCAATAAACAGTACCTTTTATGAGGCTCTCAAAAAAGACCCATAACTCCATTCTGCTGGGCGTACTCGGCTTAAGTTTGCTGATTTGGGTGTTACTTTTGCTCAACCCAGGTAATATCATCACCATCGAACACTGCAAGGCACCAGCAATGGTGCTTTGCAGCAGTGATGTAGTGTTGGCAGAAAATTCGCTACAAACCCTGCTCGAACTCAACCCCATTTCCGGGTTATTGGCCGGTTGGGGCTTGATGGTCGTGGCGATGATGTTGCCCAAACTCATCATCCCGATTGAGTACATTTACGCACGGAGTCTCAAGCGATACCGCTTTCGGCTCTCGGTGCTATTTGTGCTCGGGTATTTGAGTTCCTGGATGTTGGCCGGTATTTTTATGACAGCCATTATTCTGGCATTTAGCTACTGGTTACCCGCGTCTTATCTACCGGCCATTGGTGTAGGGATTATTGCCGCCATTTACCAATGTTCTCCGACCAAGCAACGTTTCCTCAATCTTGGGCACAACCATTGGAACCTACCCGCTTTTGGTTTTCCAGCTTTTCGGGCGGCGTACCTTTTCGGCCTGACACATGGCTTGTGGTGCGTGGGTTCTGGCTGGGCCTTGATGCTGTTCCCAATGCTATTGCCCAATGGACATACCATTGCGATGCTGGTGGTTACGTTGATGATGATCAGTGAGCATCTGGAGCACCCTCGCCCCTTGCGCTGGGAGCTTAACCCTCGGTTGCGGCTTATTAAGTATCTCATTGCCCAAATGAAAGCAAAAAGAATGTACGTCATTAAGGCACGATGAGGAAGCATGAGCAGGAGCTGCCTGACTAAGAGCATGTGTGGTGTTTAATGTGGATACTACCGGGCTGGCAGCCTACCTGAAGCAAAAAACCAAGAAGTAGAAGGTATACACGGGGCAATTTCATGCTCATTTATGGATTGCCCCAATCTTCGCTTGGATTCAATTGTATGACAAAACACCACCCAGTGGAAAATGGACTGTTCCCATTCAGTAGATTTAATGGGAAGGCGCTTGCCGAAAAGCCTTGGAGAGAGTAGGTACTCAAACTGTTTTGTATCATGAGTCAAAATTTATCAGCAGAAGGTATTACTGGCTATCCCGAACTAAAACTCCATATCTCAATGTGGAAAGAAATCTGTACCTACGCATTGAAGCACCAAGAATCGTTTTTCCGCAAGTCTCAAGACGAAAAAATTAATTATAAGGATTATGACGCAGATATATTGAAAATTTGTGGTAATGATTTTCAATTTGCCAATTACCTAATAGATAAACAAGCTGATAAATTTTCTGACTTCAAGACAAGAGAAGCCAATATTTATAGCACTCTTTTTTTTCAACAAAAACAGAGTGCTGGTGTAAAAGTACTTCAATCGCTGGCAACGGACTATGTGGAAAGATATCTGAATGATGGAATTTCTTTTGCCCAATCCCGAAAAGCATTATTTGAAGGGCTTGGTAACTATGACAATATAAAAGTTAGCATTCAAGATATTCTGGCCAAGCCTACTCCTGACATCATAAACGAAACAACTGTAGAGACTCTGATTAATAGGTTCAGAAGAATTTATCTGATGCGCCGTTTGTTGTTTTTCTCTTATTTGCAAACATCTATGGCAATAGTAGAAAATGACAAAAATAATCAGAAAGACAATACTAAGAATTTCTACAATAAATTCAGCGCTCATATTGCCAATGATCAAGACTATCTTTTTCTTCACTTAACTGATGAAAAACCGAAAGCTCCGCAGACGACAGCAGATGAACACGCTGGCATTGAAGCTTATTCAGATATTAATGATGTAGTGGAATTGAAGCAAATGCTGGAAAGCATTCACAAAAGTTTGAGTGAAGGAGGCGAAGCGCCTAAAGATATAAAAGGTAAAGTTGAGGAACTAAGTAAAAAAACCGAGGCTTTAAAGGGAAAATATACAAAAGAATCTCTGTCTGAAAAGTGGAAGACAGGATCATTTGCTTCGAATAAAGGTGCGGCAAAAAAAGCCTTGAACGAAAATGCTTCAGAAGTTGCAAAAACTTTGAGCAACGAAATTGGACAAGGGTTTACAAACTTGTTAGCGGGCAAAAAGCCAAGTCTAGAAGATGGTGACTTCTGGAAACATGTAGGCAGATCAGTAGGACCAATGATCCTTGGCACAATAGGAACCGCTATTGGTGGACCTATTGTAGGCAGCCTTTTTGGAGGTATAGGGAAAAGTCTTTTTGGTGCAATATTAGGAGATGAGCCGGATCCGCTGAGTCAAAAACTAGACGAAGAGTTTGATGATCTAAAAAAGCGACTTGATGAAAAGTTTTCGGTAGTAGATGGAAAACTGGATGACATTAGCACTAATTTAAATAAATTATTTACCGAAACTCAAGATAAATTTCAAAAAACGAACGATTATATCGAAAATCTCTTTAAAGACCTGGGAGCCTTCCATCCATACTTCAACAATATAAAAGATGAAGAAATGGAAATGAGGAAAGAGATTAATATAATTAAAAGATATTATAACGAGATTCTTTTTAGCACTAAAGAAGATGATAAACAACCTCAAATCCGTCAAATCGAGAGTGAAGCCAAAAATCTCCTTGGGCTGGAGGAGAAAATGTTAACGCGATTGGAGAATATTGTAAAGAAACTATATAGTTCCGAATACAATTTAAGTGTGAACAAAATAAATATCCCTAATTCAATAGGGAATGACTCGATAATTAAGGAAGTTATTGATGCACACGCTTCGGATAAAGACCGCAGAAGGTTTGATGATACGATGGACTATCTCATCAATCCTCTTAATGTAATAGAAAGCATCTATCGTATTTATTACCAGAATCGTAAATTCTTGTTCGCATCGCAGGCTGTTTTATTTGTTTTCCATCGGAATAAAATAGATTATGCAGATGTGCTCCCTTCCTTGAAAGCGATGTACAATGCACAAGATAGCATCAATGCTGCACTATTGCTTCACCCATATTTATTGAAAGCCAACAGTATTGGGCAACGGAATCTCGAATTTTACAGCCTTGTAAAAGCATGCAAAGGAAAACCTAATGGCCTACAAAGCTTTGGATTTATGATTGATCCCAAAGATCCCCATGACTACAACAACTGTTTTTTTTTAAGAAAGGGGAAAGATTCGCTTCAATTTGGTTACGGTACTTCCGGTAATTATATTTCAATCATCCCCGACAGCTTGTCGGCTGATTCTCCTTTTAACCTTAAGTTTTGGGAATTTTCAAGATCTTTAGGCGAAGCAAAAATACATATTTGCTTGGGCCAAGACGATACTCTAACCTTGTTCGATGGGAACAAAAAGATAGGAGAATCAATGTATTACGTAAGTCGATTGAATATCGGGGTGGAGTGGATTAGGATATTTCCAAAAGGTAATTCTACTTATGTAAGACAGTTTTTTAATGCGGCTTGGGATAAAACTACCCTCGAATTTGATTTTAGCCATTTAGGACAGTATCCCTACATAGAAATTGTGATCACCAAAATCAATGATTTTAAAGACAAAATCGAGATATCATCTATCGTATCTTTAGATGATCACCTTGCAAAGCCGCCTAAAAAGAAATTGATAAAAAGCCTTGAGGCCAATTATCAAGAGGTTTATGAGAAGAAAGAAGAGTTAACCAGTAAAAACACAAGAGTAAACTTCGACATGAGGTACCAACCTGGAGAGGAAACTATCACCCTGTGGTACTCATTTCCTATGTCGAATGCAGCTGATGTGCCTATTGACAATAAGGATAATAAAATTGAGGTCAACAATCTTCTGGAAGGTTTTCCTTACTATGGATTTTAGAAACTACTTTTTAATGGAATTTTTAACCCGCAATCAAACCGGCCCCGCCAACTTAGAATTTCGCCCCAATCCCCAGATCATTGCTAAACAAAACCAATCCTAAATCAGCATGGAAGAAAATTTCAAGCTCCAATATACTCAAGTAGCAGGTGGCTTAGAATGGTATCAAAGAAAGCCCAACACGCATGAATCCATATCAGTGGCCAACAAGGGCATAACTGACATCATGCACTGGAGTACCTTTGGAGACACAAATAGAATAGAGAGTGGTATCAATTATTTTCAGGAGAGGATGGCCAATCTATCTGGCCTGCTGGACGATGTGATGCACGGCGGGGCGACCTTTGTTGATCTGCTTGATGCCAACGGCAACCTAGTAGGGAAAACGTATAGGCGTGGTTCTTCCAATATCAGTTTCGCGGCTATTGAGCCTCCGGCCCAATATGACAAGGTGCTGAAAGATTGGAGCTACAAAAAACTGGTCATCCTCAACATTGAAGACTGCAAGCCTGAAGTCGAGGGCAACTTTAAGATTATCAAAAACCTGCTTTTTTATGGCGACCGGCCCGACGACGTCAATCCTCAAGACTTAGACCTCTACATCATCACCATTCTGGAGCAAGTCATACTGAGTGGGCCAGAGGTGAAAGACGACTCCGGTATCATGAAGGAAATCTTGGAGAAGGCCATCAAGAAAGCCATAGAAAAAATAAGGGACAAAGTCCTCGAAAAAGTCATCAAATACTTTGAAAAGCTGGCTTTGGAATACGCTGAGTTAGAGGGCGAATTTATTATTTTGGGAGGAATAGCCGGGGCATTGGTCTATCTCTTTTTTGATTACATCCTTTACATTGTTACAAAATTATTTTTGCCCGAGTACAGCCAGACAACCCTCTACCTCAATAAATCCAAATATCCATTTGAAGTCTATTTAGCCTACCAAGATCATCTGGATTTTAACACCTTACCCTCACCGTGGGTAGAAAAGGGGAGTACTCCACTGCTGATTGATGCAGCAGGTATTGCTACCAGTTTTAACAGCCATAAAATGGATAGCAAAACAAACCTGTCCTTGTATGAAGCTTTGACCATTGGCTTTTCCATTGTTTACTACACGGAAGAAGGTGGCAGGAAAATCCAACAGATGAAACAGGTAACAAGCTTCCAACTGCCCAAGGGGCTAAAAGAGAAGTACAATTTTTCTAATTTCATCAGTTTTTCCAGGTACCTTGATCCAGTATTCGTACAACAAATAACGCCAACAATAGACGTGGCATTTGATGTAGAAAATGCGGAAGATTTTGCAAAAAATTACCAGAATCCCCGTGATATCAGCCCGCAATGCACCAAGAAGCTCTCCGACGGAAATGCTTTATCCATCCACACCGAACTCAACCATTTGCCAAACCCTAATGATGATCCTAATCAAAGGGTGTTTTATCAAGCCTGTCTCATTCAAGATGATTTTATGGAGGATATAATCAGGAATTTTTCACGAGAAAGAACGAGAAATAAATGAGCACTTATTTTTGCCCCACTACTTTGGCAAAATGCGCACTTGTTCCCTTATCACTCCATAGTTTCACTTCAAAATATAAAAATTCAAGGAAATGGCACACTTAACAATTTCCGATTTAAAGCACCGCAAGGGCACAGCCGTCCCCAAAAAAGTCGAAGTAGCCGTGGTAGGTGGGGGCGTTTCGGGCCTCTATTCCACTTGGCGGCTGATGAACGAAAAGGGGATCGACAACATCGTCATCTTCGAACAGCTCAACCGGACGGGCGGCCGCCTCGATTCCGATGTGATCAAGTTCGGCGATGGCAGTGAGGTCAAAGAAGAAGAAGGCGGCATGCGCTTCACCTTCGACTCCATGAACCAGCTCATGGCCCTTTTCCTAACCTTGGGGTTGGACGACCAGATCGTTCCCTTCCCGATGAACAGTGGCGGCAACAACCGGTTGTACTTCAGGGGAGAAAGTTTTGACAACGGCACTTCCATGGAAAACAACTACGCCATCTGGTCAACGCTGTACAACCTCTTGCCACAGGAACAGGGCTACAACCCCAAGAGCATCATCAGCACCGTTTTCAACCGCATCCTGTCGGTCAATCCCGATTTTCCAAAACCAGGGGAAGTGCGCCAACCAGAATTTTGGCAACGTTTCCGTCTGGAATGTCAGTGGAAAGGAGTAAGCCTCAAGGATTGGACTATGTGGGGCCTACTTTCGGATATGGGCTACTCCAATGAGTGCATCACGATGCTCTACCGCTTGTTGGGCTTCAATGGCACTTTCCTTTCCACCATGAACGCCGGAGTGGCTTATCAACTCCTGGAGGACTTCCCCGCCGACCCAAAGTTTAGGACACTGCGGAATGGTTTCAGTACGCTCACCAATGCCTTGGCCGAGCGCATCCCAAAGGAAACAATCAGGTTGAACACCACGGTGGACAATATCCAAAAAGGAGCGGACGGCAAATACAAGCTGTTTTATTCGGTAAAAGAAGCGGATGGTACATTGACCGCTGGCAGCATAGTAGCCGACAAAGTACTGCTCTGCCTGCCCCGTTTGGCAATGGAAAAACTCTTCGTCCGCTCGGACGCTTTCGGTCAGCTAGGCGATAAAGAGGCGGTAAAACTGTGGAACAACCTGCAATCAACTTCCAACCAACCCCTGCTGAAGATCAACCTTTACTACGACAAGGCATGGTGGGGTAGCAGGATCAGCGGACGGTCGGCCATCGAGTTTGGCCCCAACTTCTCCGACCTGCCCCTGGGTTCGGTCTATCCTTTTTATACGATCAAAGATGAAGTAGCGGCGGCAATAGAATACGCCAAGTGGCTGAAAGACAACGGCAAATCCATCCCCGATGAGGTGCAAGAGGTATTGGATTCAAAGTACGACCATCCGGCTGCTTTGACCATCTACTGCGATTACCTGAACATCAATTTCTGGCTGGGCTTGCAGAACCAAGCTGGAAAATTTGACAGCGACATGCAGCGGAACAACCCCAAACTCGCCCCAGCTTCTGAGGTCGTGGTGGAGCAGGCAACGGCGTTTTTCAAAAAATTGTTCAACACCCATTACGTGCCGCAGCCGGTGCTGACCAGTGCTCGCATCTGGTCGGGTAGTGCTTACTTCCCCCCTTCCGCCCACAAAACGCACGAAAGGGGCCTGCATGCAGCAGGACCTGATGAAAACAACACCTACAAGCCGTATGGTTTTGGCGTTCACCAATGGGCGTTGGGTGCACAGGACGACGAGGTGATGAGCGAAATGACCGAACCCTTCGAGAACCTGTACACCTGCGGGGAGTCCTTCTCCGATTATCAAGGTTGGGTGGAAGGTGCCTTGCGTTCCGCCAATTTGGTCTTGGCAAAAGGATTCGATTTGCCCTCTATGTACGAAAAATACAACGCCGAACACCCGAAAAAAGCGGACGAGCAGATCAAATGCAACTACCACAACCGCTTGGTGAAGCAGGCCAACGACTATTTTACCGACATTGACCCTGAATATAAGTTGGACCACAACTGCGATGCAAGCGGCCTTTTTGCCCCAAGTGCCGATCAGGATGGGTTTGGGTTGAAAATAGAGGTATTTTAAGCCAAACAACCACAAAAGTCGGAGAGACATGGAAAACAACAAAAACACAGTCGCGGAGTACTTGAAAACGCGCCTAGAGCAACTTGGGCTGCGGCAGATGTTCGGAGTGGCCGGCAACTATACCGCTGCTTTTTTGGACACTATTTTGGCCGATGAACAATCGCCCATCAAAATATCGGGCAACGCCAATGAACTTTGTGCAGGCTACGCCGCCGATGCCTACGCCCGCGTCGGGGGCAAAGACGGGATAGGCGCGCTGTATGTCACCTACAGTGTCGGAGCCTTCAGTTTGCTGAACTGCCTCGCGGGATCATTCACCGAAATGGTGCCAGTACTGCTCATCAATGGTGCCCCTACCAACAAGGAAGACGACATCAGCAAAAATGCCGGGCTGCTCTATTCCCATACTACGGGCTACCAACAGGTGGATATCCACATGTTCCGCCCGATCACGGCGGCTGCCGAGCGCATCACCAATGCCGCGCAGGCACCTTACCAAATTGATTCTGCCCTAATGGCCATGATCACCCAGCGAAGCCCCGCCTATTTAGAAGTAGCAGAGGATGTTTGGCGAGCCAACTGCGTTGTCTGTCCCGACCAAAAACTCGAGCCTGGCATAGCAGCTTCGGTATTCACAAGCGAGGCCGAGAAAGCTGCGGAAGCAACCTTCGCACTGATCAAGCAACGGCCCAAAACCCTCTTCTGGGCAGGCATCGAACTTCAACGCTTGGGATTGGAAGACCAATTCCTCGATTTGTTGAAGACCATCAACGAACATCCGACCCGTCAGGAGGAGCAAAAGCAAATCAAATTTGTGACCACGGCCCTGAGCAAATCGGTCATCTCTGAAGCGCACCCCTATTTTGAGAGCTGCGCAACACTTAACCAGGAGAACGTTCTCAAATTGGTAGACAAGCATGGCCTGTTGATCGGCCTCGGCGCATGGACTACTGGCAAGGACACCGGCAGCCAAAACATCCGCTCGGAGGGTACCGTGTTGGCCTCGCACGGCGGTGTGCTGGTGGGAGCCAAATATTACCCAATGGTCAGCCTGACGGCTTACATGGAGGCATTGAAAAAAGCATTTGTCAAAGAAGCGGACGAGCAACTGGAAAAAATGACGGCCCTCCGGTTTCAACAGCCAGAGATGTTGGCCGCAAGAGCGATGAACGAGACCGTTTTTGGCTATGACCAATTTTACGGAACACTCCAGACCCTGATCACCGAAGACCACGTATTGGTGGTGGATGCCGGTTATCCGCTCATTGGTGCACAAGGCTTGAAGATCAAAGAGCGTGGCGGTTTTGTGGCACAGGCGGCCTGGCTGTCCATCGGCTACTCCGTAGGCGCGGCCACGGGCATCAAATGCGCCCGCCCCGACAAAAGGGTGCTCAACATAGTCGGTGATGGGGCTTTTCACGAAACCTGCCAGGCCGTTTCCGACCATACGGCCTATGGCCACAACACGGTCGTTTTTGTGATGTCGAACGGCATCTACGGTATCGAGCAGTACCTCGTCAATCCCAATCCTTACAGAGGGGACAACAAAGTGGATTACACCGGAAAGGAGGGCAGCCTGCTCAACGATTTTTACCCATACAACAAATTGCCCCGCTGGGATTTCGTGAAATTGGCCGAAGGCTTCGGAGCCGTTGGTAAAAAGGTGACCAACGAGCAGGAGCTGAGGGCGGTTTGGGAAGAAATCGAAAAGGCTCCTGATCAGAACTTTGTGGTAGAAGTGGTCATCCC
>JAIYAV010000397.1 GCA_027488855.1 Saprospiraceae bacterium | reverse complement strand
TTTCGCAGATTGGCCAAGGATTATGAGAAAACGCCTGCTTCATCCGTAGCTTTCATGCAACTTGCTTTTATCAGTATCATTTTAGCAAGATTTGACTAAATGAAATTTAAACATACTCTAAACCCGCTTGAAAAATTATGGTTCTTACAAAATATTAAATCGGATCAGCTACGTAAGTTAGTGTGTACTTAACCCACTGGCACAAGTATATCGCTGGAATAAGTCTCGCTCTTCACCGGAGGAGCAGAAGTAGGCGGAGGTGGCTCAGCTACAGAGGCCTCAGTAATAGCAGCTGGGCCTACTTTTGGGCTCTCCTTGGCAGCCTTCTCCTGCTGGTGTGGCAGTAGCTACTCATGGGGCTGCGGTAGTGGGTACTGCGGCGGCGAATATTGTGAGGGCCGTTAGTGGGGGGGAGGATAACAGTGCTGGAGAACCCAAGTTTACTGCACTGTACAAACGCCCAAGTTATTCGGCTACAAAAAAACAGCGAGAAAGCGTGCAAGGTAAGCCTTGTGTAACTTGTGGCAAAAAAGACGGTAAAAGAGTTGCTGATCACAAAGATCCTTTAGTCGAGGAATATTATTCAACTGGGAAAATTGATAAAGAAAAAAAGAGAAAAGTTGAATCTGTGCAACCACAGTGTGAAACATGTTCTGGAAGGCAAGGGGCGGAAATGAGTAAATTTTCAAGAGAGCAAAAAAAGAAACATGAGCGTGATTTTGAATGAATTGCAAAGAATGATTTGCGAAAAATATAGAACCAGTTTTTTAGAATCTCCTTCTTTTTTAAAAGTAGGGATTTCTAAAAATATTAAAGATGGAGTTTTACCAATCAACGGCGTGCGTTATCATCCTAAAGGGGACACAACAGGATGGTACTTTTGGGGAGGAGAACAGTATTCAGAAGACCCAGATTTTTTTGTGCCTTTGCACGTAGCGCATTTGGAAGATTGGAACCCTGTGATTATAAAATATCTTGGGCTTCCACCTGGGTGGCGATTTTTAGTACATAATGATTATGAAGATGTTTGGTTTGATGAAGAAATTTTTAACACTCGTTAGCATGAGTAAGTGTTTCACCCCCGCTGGCGCAAATGTGTATTGTGGGAATAATGGAACAAGTCAGAGACGTCTTACCAGCGGCGATCGTACTGGACATGATTTTTATCAACTTGGCCACAAAGGCACAAAGATTAACTTAAATTCTTTGTGCCTTTGTATCTTTGTGGCGATTTTTATTGGAAAGCTTTACACCAAACTCAATTCCGGTACCAACGCCATCTCCTTCTTCAAATGCTCATAATTCCCCTCAGAAAGCGGCACCAATGGAATCCGCACTTCTTTGCTACACAGCCCCAAAATCTCCATCCCTGCCTTCACTCCAACCGGATTATTTTCGATGTACAACCACGGATGAATGTCCAACAACTCGGCATTCAAGCGGGCGGCGGTAGCGAAATCACCCTCCAGGGCGCTGCGCACCATCGCAGAAAAATGCGCAGGATACATATTGGCGATCACCGAAATGGCCCCATCGCCCCCGCAGGACATCATGGGTACGGTGAGTGCATCCTCGCCAGAGATCACGGCGAAATGTTCGGGGCGGTGTTTGAGGATTTTCATGGCCTGCTCCAAGTTCCCGGAGGCTTCCTTTACCCCCGCAAATTTTTCGCTGCTTTCCGCCAGGCGGAGGATGGTTTCGGGTTTAACGTTGCTACACGTGCGCCCCGGGACGTTGTAAATGATAATAGGCACTGGTGAAATCCCGGCGATCTGCATGTAATGCTGGAAAATTCCCTCTTGTGGCGGTTTACTGTACGCCGGGCTGCTCGACATGATGGCGTCGAAGCCTTCCAGATTGTAATTGCGGATCTTTTCTACCAGTGCCTCCGTAAAATTGCTGCCGAACAGACCGGCAACCAGCGGCTTGCGCCCCTTCACCACTTTGATGGTAAAATCAAATACCTCCCGACATTCCTTGCTGCTGAGCGTAATGGCTTCTCCAGTGGTACCCAGCGACACCAGGTAATCGACGCCCCCCTGGATGACATGCTCAATGATGGTTTCGAGGGCATCGTAATCTACTGCTTTGTTGCGAAAAGGGGTAACCAGTGCTACACCCGTTCCCCTAAACTTTGCTAGCCCCATGTTTGATATTTGTCTTGGTCAACAACTGCTCCATCTCGCGGATGAAGTCCATCACACTATTTTTATTGCGTACATCGATCATCAGATCGTAGCAGTAAATGTTATTGGTGCTCGGGCCGATTTTGAGGTGGGCATTGGCCAGGGCGGAGATGTACTCCACGTGCTGATTGGTCAGGGGGTTGAGGGTAATCAGGATGTCGTAGGCACCTTGCAAGAAGGTTTCTACACTTTTACCTCCCGGGCGCAGTGCCCAATCGATGTTTTTGCGGTTGAAATAGCCAAAGGTGAAGTCTGGGCTTTCCTGCTTGCTGTCGAAAAAGCCGAGCAGTTTTACTTTTTTACCCAGTTTGCTCAATTTTTCAGCGTAGCTGAGCGCGGTTTGCCGCTTATCGTTGTCCGTAGCGTCAAAAATGAGGCCAACGGTTTGTGCTTCTTCAAAATTCACCCTTTTGCGTTGCATTGCTTTTTGCAGTTGCAGTTTGCTTTTGAGGGTGCTGTTGCGAAAGTAGTTTTGAATATTGCGAATGATGTCCATTTGTTTTGCTTTGTAACGCAGAAAAGTTACTTCCCAATTTTTTGCGTCATACTTTGTGGGCTTACTTTTCTTCCGTTTTTACGGTTTCATCGACGTATTCGTATTCGCCCATGTTGGAATATTTATCCACCCGCGCGTCAATGAGTTCATCAATGGTCATGGTTTTGAGCTCGGCCAACGATTTTTTGATGGCTTCCTTCAGAATATAGGCCATTTCTTGAGGGGCAGAATGTGCTCCACCAATGGGTTCTGGAATGATGCCATCCACCAGGCCATTGGCGTACATATTTTCTGCCGTCAGCTTGAGGGCTTCCGCCGCTTGCTCTTTGTAATCCCAGGTCCGCCAGAGGATAGTTGAACAGTTTTCGGGAGAAATCACTGAATACCAGGAATTTTCCAGCATGAATACTTTGTCTCCCAAGCCAATTCCAATGGCACCGCCCGATGCACCTTCCCCAATGATCACACAAATGATCTGGGTTTTGAGTTGGGCCATTTCAAAAAGATTGCGGGCAATCGCTTCGGCCTGGCCACGTTCTTCGGCCTCAAGCCCTGGGAATGCGCCTGGAGTATCGATCAAGGTAATGACCGGAAACCCAAAGCGTTCGGCTATTTTCATCAGGCGCAGTGCCTTGCGGTAGCCATCGGGGTTGGCCATGCCAAAGTTGCGGTATTGGCGCATTTTGGTGTTGGTTCCTTTTTGGTGCCCGAGGATCACTACGGTTTGTCCATCAATTTCGGCCAAGCCGCCGACAATGGCTTTGTCGTCTTTTACATAACGGTCGCCGTGCAGCTCGATGAACTTGTTGCACATCTCCTTGATGTAAAATAAGGTATACGGCCGCTCGGGGTGGCGCGAAAGCTGCACGCGCTGCCAGCCAGTAAGGTTGTCATACAGTTCCTTGCGCTTGTCGG
Source organism: Saprospiraceae bacterium (assembly GCA_027488855.1). GTDB lineage: Bacteria > Bacteroidota > Bacteroidia > Chitinophagales > Saprospiraceae > Haliscomenobacter. The sequence continues at coordinate 17,919 of JAIYAV010000397.1, read as the reverse complement.
AAATTTTGGTCTCCAGGGCTTTGATCGACTCGGAAACGTCGATTTCTCCGCTAGCGCCGATTTCCTTGAGCTTTTCCAGTTGCTCGTACAATACTTCCAACGGCTTTTCAAACTCCAAAAAGACCATAGCTGTGCAATTAGATTAGAGGGGCAAAATTAACAATTACCTGTATCGAAAACGGAAAGCGCAGTTTTTTTTTATTTTTTGATGAAAATGAGTTGCAAGTTAGCGGAACTCACTTTACATTTGCAGCCACGCTAGCGAAAAGCGCCTGCGTGCGTTCCAGGGGTGCCAAATTTGCCGCCTCTGTTGCAATATAAAGTTTCGATCTATCTGGGCAACCGCAAGGATGCCCAAACATGGTTCGGTAGTTCAGTTGGTTAGAATACCTGCCTGTCACGCAGGGGGTCGCGGGTTCGAGTCCCGTCCGGACCGCAAAAAAGCTCAGCAAGTTGCTGGGCTTTTTTCGTTTTGAGAAATTCGGTAGTTCTGTTGGTTAGATTATCCCGACTTGTCGTCGGGAGGGTCGCGGGTTCGAGTCCCGTCCGGACCGCAAAAAAGCTCAGCAAGTTGCTGGGCTTTTTTCGTTTTAGGCCATTTTCTTGCGTGTATTGTTCGCGTTTGTACAATTTCATCATCAAGCCTTTCCTTAACTTGCCGAAGCATTAAGTAATCCCTTAAATCCTGTAGCCGAAATGAAATACCAGGAATTTCAACCGGGTGATCGCTTGAAACCTTATGTCAAGTGTTACTATCTGATGGAAACTTCAACGGATCTGCCGCTTGAAGACAAGGCTTTTGCAACGGGTTGTATTGAAATCATGTTCAATTTGGGGACTGGGTATTGGCAAATTTGGTCAGGGAATCAATTTGTGACCAATCCTTCCATTGAGCTTTGGGGGCAAATTATCGAACCTCTGGCTTTTCGCTCCATTGGACACAATGTCATGCTGGGTGCCCGATTTTTTCCGCACACTGCAGCCTGCTTTTTGTCGGGCGGCATTCAACAATTTAATGACGGAGTGACTGATTTCAGTGGAATAGGAGGGAAGGCTGTGCAAGATTTGCATGCACAATTAATGGAGGCGAGTTCCCTGCAGCAGCGCCTTGACTTGCTGGAAATTTATCTGCTGACCCAGCTCGCAAAACATGAAAAAAACCTACACAAACTTCCCCTGCTCAACCAAATCATGCAGGAACTTCAGCAGGATAATTTTTTTGAACAAATCAACCAAGTTGCCCGACGGCAGGGGATTAGTTCACGTTATTTGCAAAAAATCTTTCAGCAATACACGGGCTTGAGCCCCAAATTATACAGCAAAATTCATCGTTTTCAAAATAGCCTACTTTTGGTGGCTCAAAAAGAATCCAGCCTAACCAATATTGCCTACGACTGCGGCTATTTTGACCAGTCGCATTTTATTCGCGACTTCAAAACCTTTACTGGCTTTTCACCTTCTGCATTTTCTCCTGAGGGCTCTTCAGCTCTTTTGATTTCTCCCAATAAATAATTTTGGCTTGTTCGCTTTTGTCCAATTCTCGTTTTTCTGATTAACCTAATTTTGTCAAAAAAGAAAAGCATGTCAACCAATTTTGAACAGTTTAAAGCCTTGCACTACGCTCCTGATTTGCTGGTGCTCCCCAATGTTTGGGATGCTAAAAGTGCCTTGCTCTTCGAGGAAAAAGCCTTTCCCGCACTGGGTACCTCAAGCGCAGCAGTAGCAAATAGCCTCGGTTACGATGATGGAGAAAAAATGCCTCTTGACGACTACTTGTTTGTGATCAAACGGATACTAGCGTGTGTAAAAATCCCGGTAACCGTAGACTTCGAAATGGGTTATGGGAAAAACCCGGCTGCCATTTTGTCCAATCTATTGAAATTGTGTGAATTGGGCGTCGCGGGGATCAACCTGGAGGATTCGACTATTATAAACGGAAAGCGAATTTTGCAAAATGGCCACGCATTTGCGGACACTATTACCTACCTTAAAAACAAGTTAGATGCTGAAGGTGCAGCGCTTTTCTTCAACATCCGCTGCGATACTTATCTTATTAACTTAAAGAACAAACAGGAAGAAAGCACCTTGCGATTGCCACTATACGAGTCAGCAGGTGCCGATGGAGTTTTTTTGCCCTGCATCAGCCAGGAAGCAGACATTGTAGAAGCCCTGAAAAGCACCAAACTCCCTCTAAACGTCATGTGTATTCCAGGGCTGCCTGATTTTAACGGGCTCCGTGCATTAGGTGTAAAAAGAGCAAGCATGGGGCCATTCTTTTTGAATAAAACCTATCAAAAAGCGACAGAGTTATTGCAAAAGGTTGTGGAAAAGCAAAGTTTCGCGCCACTGCTTTAAGGTAAGGCTGCATGATTTTAGTTTTTTGACTCATCCACAATACTCCCAACACGAAAAACCACATCCCCCTCCTTCAACAACAATGGCCGCAGTGTACCCTGGGCCTGGCAACAAATCCTGTACATACCAACGTGACCGCTCTCCATTGTCACTTGGCAATAGGATCGGCGACAAAACGCGTCCATCAACCCTGGAGACATCCAACGTTTCGATTGGAAACGAAAGCCCTTCCCCAGTGGCTTTGATCAATGCTTCTTTTCTGGTCCAATATTGAAAGAATAGCTCATTCCGTTTGGATTCAGGCACTTTTTCGATTGCCTTTAGTTCAGCCTCAGCGAAGAACTTGTTTGCAATTTGTTCGATCTCAACATCTGCTTGAATCCGTTCAAGGTCGATGCCGATGTTTCGATTGCGGGTAAAGGCGTACAGCACCACATCATCGGAGTGCGATAGGTTAAATTGAAGGGAATCATCTCCAGAGGTGCTTGCCAGGATTGGCTTCCCGTTGCTGCTGTATTGAAATTGGAGTGTTTGGGGAGGTTTTTGCAAATACGCACCCAGAATTTGGCGCAGGATTCCACGTGCCCCAATGAAGCGTCTTTCGTCTTTTTCGAAGCGAAAGCGACTGGCTCTTGACAACTCATCGGCGGAAAGTGTTCCCAACAGGCTTTCCTTTGGAGCTTTATTTAAATCGAGGAAGGCACGCCAGACCTGAACTTCGTTCGGATGGATCAATCCCCCGGGAATGGATCGCTGCCATTGCTGGTCATTTGTTTCCATATTTTAGTAGGTTTTGACCTCACGCCCCTCAAATCACATTCGCCTGCAAGAACCCCGCTTTCTCGGGATAATCCGTGGTGTAATGCAAGCCCCGGCTCTCTTTGCGCAACCTTGCTGAACGGGTAATCAAATACGCAATCGTGATCAAATTCCGCAATTCACACAATTGTGGGCTGATGGTGGTGGTATTGTAAATTTCTTCCGTTTCGTGGTACAGCAATTCCAGGCGATCCAGCGCACGTTTGAGGCGCACATTGGAGCGTACGATGCCCACGTAGCTGCTCATGATTTCTTTGAGTTCCTTGATGCTTTGGGTGATGAGCACCATTTCTTTGGGGTCGGTGGTACCGCCCGCGTTCCAGTCGGGGATGCCTTTTTGGATGCTCCACTGGTCGATTTTGGGCAAAACATCAGCAGCAATGCGGTGGGCAAAAACCATCGCCTCCAGCAGTGAGTTGGAAGCCAGGCGATTGGCACCGTGTAAGCCAGTGGAGGTACATTCCCCTACTGCATACATGCGTTGAATGGAGGTTTGCCCCAAATCGTCAACCTTAATCCCGCCACACATGTAATGGCAGGCCGGTGCTACCGGAATCATGTCCTTCATGGGATCGATGCCGATGCTTTTGCACTTGTCATAAATGGTGGGAAAATGCGCAACGAAGTCCTCGTGATTGAGGTGCCGACAATCGAGGTACATGCAGTCTTCCCCCCGGATTTTCATTTCATTGTCGATTGCGCGAGCCACAATGTCGCGGGGTGCCAGCGATTTGCGCTCGTCGTATTTCTGCATGAACTCCTCCCCTTCCTTGGTTTTGAGGATGCCCCCAAATCCACGTACCGCTTCCGATACGAGAAACACCGGATTGTCTCCACCCGGGTGGTACAAAGAAGTAGGGTGAAATTGCACAAACTCCATGTTTTCGGTCCAACCCTTGGCCCGGTAAGCCATCGCAATCCCGTCACCGGAGGCGATCACCGGATTGGTGGTTGCCCGATACACTTGCCCGGCGCCACCCGTAGCGACAACCGTCACCCGCGCCAGGATGGTTTCGATGACGTTGTTTTTTTTATTCAGCGCATAGCTGCCATAGCACTGGATGTCCTGCTTGAGACGGGTAACTGAATGGCCCAAGTGGTGTTGGGTAATCAGGTCGATGGCAAAATAGTGCTCATAAATGGTGATGTTGGGAAATTCATCGGTTTTGGCCATGACCGCCCGCTGCATCTCCCAACCCGTGAGGTCTTTGTAATGCAGGATGCGTTTTTCGGAATGCCCTCCTTCCCGCGCCAGGTCATATTCGCTGGCGTCCTTTTTTTTATCAAATCTGGCCCCCCAATCAATGATGTCTTGCACCCGATCAGGCCCTTCCGAGACCACGATGTCGACAATATTTTCATCACACAGTCCGTCGCCAGCATCCAGGGTATCCTCCTTGTGTTTGGAGTAAGAGTCCACCTCTACATCCCATACTGCTGCCACTCCGCCCTGGGCATAGCGGGTATTGCTTTCGCCCTCAATGGTTTTGGTGAGTACGGTGATGGATAAATCTGGGCGTGCTTCGGCAATTTTGATGGCGGTGCTTAGCCCGCCGATGCCGGAGCCAATGATTAGAACGTCGGTTTCGATCATGTGTATGAAATTGGTTGAACTACTAACGAAAACAGCTAGCTCGTATTTGAGTTGTAAGGACAAGATCGAAAAAAAAACGGAAGATGAAAATTTGTGTTAACTCAAAGCTAAGAAAAATCAAATCTGGTGAAATTTTCAGTAAACGCGATAGAAAACCCTGCCTAGATATTGTATTGATACCTATATTTACCAAACAAAATTCTTATTATGAAGAGCACTCACACCCATCCATTCAGGCTTTTCCTGAGTTCGTGCCTGTTTTTGATAGGCACTTGCGCTTTTGCGCAAAAATCCATCTCCGGCAAAATCACTGCCGTTGATGATGGTTCAGCACTCATTGGTGCCTCGGTCTTTATCAAAGGAAGCACCGTAGGCACAGTTACCGACCTCGACGGAGCTTTTACCTTACTAATTCCAGCCGGGTCCGCCAACACCCTGGTGGTCTCTTACACTGGGTATTCCACCCTTGAGGTCGACATGGGTACACAGACCAGCTTCGATTTGAAGCTCAAGTCCGATGTTACCTTACTGCAAGAAGCCGTGGTTACGGGTTACGGTACCCAATCGCGGCGCGACATCACTGGTGCCGTAGCCAGTGTGGACACCAAACAATTGCTCTCGGTACCCTCCACCAACGTGGCTCAGGCCATGCAAGGCCGGGTAGCTGGGGTAAACGTCAGCAACGAAAATGCTCCAGGTGGCGGCGTGATGGTACGCATCCGGGGTTTTGGTACCATCAACGACAACTCCCCGCTGTTTGTAGTGGATGGAATGCCGACCAAGGGCAACCTGAACACCCTGAACCTGGGTGATGTAGAATCGATCCAGATTTTGAAAGATGCCTCTGCTGCTTCCATCTATGGCTCGCGTGCGGGCAACGGGGTAGTGATCATCACCACCAAACGTGGCAAAAGTGGCAAGCCAAAATTCAGCTACGATGCCTACTACGGAAACCAAACGCCGATCAAGTTTTTGGACCTACTGAATACCCAGGAATACGTTAACCTGCTTTGGGAATCGCGGATCAATGCCGAGAACCCTGGCCTTTTGGTGGACGGTAAAATCTCCGATCCTTCCAAAATTGTTTACCCCAACATCCCGATGTTTGGTGGTCGGGTAGCTAATCCGATTATTCCCGACTACATTTTCCCCGTTGGTGCAGTGGGCACCGTGGACGAAAGCAAGTACAGTGTATCCCCCAAAAACCTGATCACCAAAGCCAATAAGGTGGGGACAGACTGGTTTGACGAAATTTTCGATTCTGCGCCGATTCAAAACCACCAAATCGGGGTAAGTGGGGCAACTGATCAGGCGCGTTACTCCATGTCGATGAACTATTTTGATCAGCAGGGGATCATGAATCACACCAGCTTTAAGCGTTATTCCTTGCGGGCAAATACCGAATTTAAGGTGAGCAAAAAAATCCGCCTGGGAGAAAACATGCAATTGGCTTATGGTGAGCAGATTGGCCAACCCAACGGCAACCAAAACGAAAGCAACCCAATTTCTTTTGCTTACCGGGTTCCTCCCATCACACCAGTTTATGACGTGAGAGGATATTTCGCTGGCTCGCCTACCGTTTTGGATAACTCGCGTAGCCCTGTGGCTGAGTTGTTCCGCAACAAAGACAACAAGAGCAAGGAAATCCGTTTGTTTGGCAACGCCTTTGTTGAAGCGGATATCCTCAAGGATTTGACCGCCCGCAGCCAGTTTGGGGTGGATTATGGCATCTTTAACCTTCGCCGTTACCGCGCCAATGACATTGAATCGCCAGAGCCAGTTGGAAACAACGTCCTGAACACTTCCAACAGTTATGACGTAACCTGGACTTGGTACAATACTCTTACCTATACCAAAGAGCTTGGGGAAAAACACCGCATCAATGCCCTGATTGGTACCGAGGCGATCAAAAACTACTTTGAGTTTTTCACTGGTGAAAGAAATGGTTTCGCCGTTGATGATTTGCCCAACCGCTACCTCAGTGCAGGCCGGGCGGGGATCAACAACACTGGTGGGGCTGCCGAATGGTTGTTGGCTTCGGAGTTTGGGCGTCTGAACTACGTTTACGACGACAAATACCTGATCGATGCAACGGTACGTCGCGACCGTTCTTCTCGTTTTGCACCAGAATTCCGCACCGCCATTTTCCCAGCAGTTAGTGCGGGCTGGGTAGTGTCAAAAGAAGGATTTTTGGCAAACAGCCAAGCCATTACCTTTGCCAAACTGCGCGTAGGTTGGGGCCAAACGGGCAACCAAGAAATTGGTAACTACAACGCCTTCTCTACTTTTGCCACTTCTCCGGAATCTTCATTTTATGACCTGGCTGGTGCCAGAACCTCTTCACAGCCCGGTTACGAATTGGGGCAATTTGGCAACGCCAAAGCCAAGTGGGAAACCACAACCTCTCTCAATGCCGGTTTTGACATGACCCTCTGGGGTGGTAAGTTCGATATTGCCTTCGACTGGTTTGACCGCCGCACCACGGATATGCTCTTCCCCGTAGAAGTTCAGTTTACTCAAGGGGTGGCCTCCAACCCATTCCAAAACATCGGTGAAATGCAGAATACCGGGGTTGAATTGGGCTTGAACTACCGTGGCAAAAGTGGAGAGTTTTCCTATACCATTGGCGCCAATTTCTCTACTTACAAAAACACCGTAATCAAAACCAACGGCGACCCTAAAACCCAGTACTTTGGATTTAGCAACTTACGCTTGCCTACGGGTACGGTTGCGGTAACCCAACAGGGCTTCCCGCTGGCTTCTTTCTTTGGCTATGATATTCTGGGCATTTTCCAGACCGATGCTGAAGGAGCAGAAGCTCCCTTACAATTTGGCGGCGGTGCAATGAACAAAGCTGGTGCCTTCAAGTTCCGGGACGTAAACGGTGACCGGATCATCAACTCTGCGGATCGCACCATCATCGGCAACCCACACCCTGATTTCACTTACGGTATCAACCTGAGCTTCAACTACAAGAACTTCCAACTCGATATCTTTGGCCAAGGGGTGCAAGGCAACGAACTGTTCAACTACGTGCGCTACTGGACCGACTTCCCAACTTTTGGTGGCAACCGTTCACAGCGCATGTACGAGGATTCCTGGCGCCCTGGCAAAACCGATGCCAAACTGCCGATTCCACGTTCCAACGACGTGATCAGCTCCAATCCATCCACTTATTACCTGGAAGATGGTTCTTATTTCCGCTTGAAAAACGTTCAGTTGACCTACAACTTACCACAACAGCTGATGTCCAAATTGGGAATTGGCGGCTTGCGGGTATGGGCTCAGGGCCAAAACTTGCTGACCATTACCAAGTACGAAGGGCTTGATCCGGAAGTAAACCTGCGGAGCTACAGTGCTGGTTCTGACCGCCAAATTGGGGTAGACGAAGGTACTTATCCTGCATTCCGTTCCATCAACTTTGGCCTGGGCTTAACGTTCTAAATCCATTTTCAAAAGCACCGCTTTTGAATTTTAAAAATGATTTCAACCATGAAAAAAATAAAAATCATAAGTGCAGTAATGGTCGCCATGCTTTCGGCTGCTTCCTGCAACGATGAGTTCCTATCGGTTACCCCTTTGGGTGTATTGAGTGAAGCCACCTTGAGCAATGCTGCTGGAGTGAATTTGGTATTGACCGGGGCTTATTCCCTCCTGGATGGCGTACAAACCAACGTGGGTTCTCCCTTCCCCGACTGGACGGGCGCTGCCGACAACTGGGTGTACGGTTCCGTCACTTCCGACGATGCTTATAAAGGTAGTAATGCCGGGGACCAACCCGAAATTTCCCTGATCGAAGCGTTTACCCATACCGCTGACTTGACCCACTTCCGGGGCAAATGGCGGGCAGTTTACGATGGTGTGGCCCGTTCCAATGACGTCATCCAACTGGCCCCCAAAGCTACTGACCTGAGTGACGCAGATAAGAACCTGGCGATTGCACAAGCGCGTTTCCTGCGTGGCCACTATCACTTTGAGGCGCGTAAAATGTTCAACAAAGTGCCTTACATTGATGATAAAACCTACAACGCTGCGGATGCGCTGAGCACCAAATTGCCCAATGACAAGGAAATTTGGCCCAACATCGAAGCGGATTTGAAGTTTGCTTATGAAAATCTACCCAACCGTTGGGCAGGCGCACCAGGCCGGGCTACCAAATGGGCAGCGGGTGCTACCCTAGCCAAAGCTTATCTGTTCCAGGGCAAATACGCAGAAGCCAAACCGATTTTGGAAGCCATCATCACCACTGGAGGCTACAAACTGGTGGACAATTACCACGACAACTTCCGGGCAGCAACCAACAACAACTCGGAGTCCATCTTTGAAATCCAGCACTCCGTAAATGATGGAGCGGCTATTTCAAACAATGGCAACCGGGGCGCAACCCTCAATTACCCTTATGGTGGTGGTGCATTGACCACTTGCTGCGGCTTTTTCCAGCCTTCTCAAAACCTGGTCAATTCCTTTAAAACGGATGCGGACGGCTTGCCGATTACCAGTAACTTTAATCAAGGAGATGTACCAGGTACCAATTCTCAGACTTACGCAGGTAACCTCGATCCACGCCTCGACTGGACAGTTGGTCGCGAAGGGGTTCCTTATCTCGATTGGGGCATCCACAACTCCCAATATATACGCGATCCTGCTTATGCTGGGCCTTTTTCACCCAAGAAAAATGCGCCTTACCGCTCTGAAAACGGTACCAATACCTGGACGGGTAACCCACGCCAAAACGCCAACAATTACCGCATCATTCGTTTGTCGCACGTAATGCTTTGGCTGGCTGAATGTGAAGTAGAAATTGGTAGTTTGGACAAAGCGCGGGAATTGGTGAACCTGATTCGCAAGCGCGCCGCTAATCCTAATGCTGTTGTGAAACTAGCGAACGGCAATCCTGCGGGCAATTATGTGATCAAGGAATACGCAACAAGCTGGAGCGACAAAACTGCAGCACGCAATGCCGTGCGTTTTGAGCAGCGCCTGGAATTTGCGATGGAAGGCCACCGTTTCTTTGACCTGGTGCGTTGGGGAATTGCCGATCAGGTAATCAATGATTATTTGACCGTTGAACAAAACCGCCGGGTCTATTTGAAGGGCGCAAAATTTGTGAAGGGCAAACACGAATATTTCCCAATTCCTGCACAGGAGATTCTCAATAGTGCCATCAATGGGACGCCTACTTTGGTGCAGAACCCGGGGTACTAAAAGAGTTGAGGAGTTTTAAGTTGAGAAGTTGAGGCTGCCGCAGGAGCTTAGACAAGGACTTTGTCAACGCTGCTCGCGGTAGCCTCAACTTCTCAACTCCTCAACTTCTCAACTTTATTCCTTAAACTCCACCTCTATCCCCATCGTATCCTCACCTGCCAAGCGCATCTGCTGCTTGCCATGTACCTGATAACCTTTTCCGGGTACGTATTCCAATTCCTGCCAGGTACTGGCCATGATGCTTTTCAGATGGTTTTTGATGGCGATTTGGGCCACTTGATTTTGATCAAACGCAATCGCGATTTTTCGGGTTTTGAGCTGATCGTCGAGGGCTTTATAGGTAATCGAACGGATTTCAGTACCTTCTCTAAGTGTGTCTGCACTGTATTTTTCCCGCCAGGATAATTTATTGATGTCGGAGTGGACGAATATGGCTAGTTCTTTTTCGTAGTCCAGTTTTTGATTGGATAACACATCCTCCTTTTCGTTGTACTTGACCGTTTTATTGGCTTTGGTTTGGGCACTGTTGAGTTGTTTGATTTCGGCGTTAAAGAACCCAGCGAGGTCGAAAAAGTAGGGATCTTCTTTGGTAGCAGGCTTTTTTGTTACATCGGTGTTGTTGCAGCTCCAGGTCAGAGAGAGCGCGAAAAAGATAAGGATGTATTTTGGCATGAGTCAAATTTTTCACATAAACACTATAGTCAAATCCTGGGTTGTACCTTGGGAGAATTCTTTTAGCCACGAAGGCACAAAGACACCAAAAGCAAAATCCCTTTTCGTGTCTTTGTACCTTCATGGTTAAAAAACTAGCGCTCGACCAGCACCTCGCCCGTCATCTCCGCTGGAGCAGGAACGCCCATCAAGCTGAGAATAGTTGGTGCAATATCGCCCAATTTACCGGTTTTTACTTTGGCCCCAGCCGCTTGGGCGCTGACATAAATGATTGGCACCGGGTTCTTGGTATGTGCTGTATTGGGCGTACCATCTTCGTTGATCATGTAGTCAGCGTTGCCGTGATCGGCGATGACGATGCAGTCGTAGTCATAGTCAAGGGCTGTGTTGATCAGCTTGTTCATGCAGGAGTCAACCGTTTCTACGGCTTTTATCGCAGCAGAAAAGATTCCCGTATGGCCTACCATATCGGCATTGGCGTAATTGAGGCAAATGAAATCTGGCTGATGCTGGACGATATCCGTTACAATCGCGTCGGTAATGCCTACTGCGCTCATTTCGGGCTGGAGGTCATAAGTGGCGACCTTGGGTGAAGGCACCAACAGGCGACGCTCGCCCTCAAATGGCTCTTCCCGACCACCGTTGAAGAAAAAGGTAACGTGGGGATATTTTTCGGTCTCAGCAATGCGCACTTGGGTTTTGCCTGCTTTGGACAATACTTCGCCGAGGGTGTTGATGAGGTTATCGTTTTGAAAAATGACATCCACGTTTTCGTACGTTTCGTCATAGTTCGTCATGGTGACGTAGTGCAGGTTCAGTTTGTGCATGCCAAAGTCGGGGAAATCGGTCTGGGTCAAAACCTGCGAAATTTCCCGTGGGCGGTCGGTGCGGAAGTTGAAACACAGCAAGGAGTCTCCATCCTGAATTTTGGCCAAAGCATGTCCTTCCGCATCAGTACACAGAATGGGTTTGATGAATTCATCGGTTTCATTGGCCGCGTAGCGCGCTTCGAAGGTTTTGATCACATCCGTCGTGGCTTCACCTACCCCATTGACCATCAGGTCGTAAGCCAATTTGACCCGCTCCCAACGTTTGTCGCGATCCATGGCATAATAGCGCCCTACGACAGAAGCCAGTTTGGTCGCTTTATTGGCAGTATAGTCAACGATTTCTTGCAGAAAACCCAGGCCACTCTTGGGATCACAGTCGCGCCCATCCGTAAAGGCGTGGATAAAAGCCTGCTTCAGGCCCTGTTCCTCTACGATGTCAACGATAGCTTTGAGGTGGTTGATGTGCGAATGCACCCCACCATCAGATACCAAACCCATGATGTGGAAGGGTTTGTTATTGTCTTTGGCGTATTGAATGGCCTTAAGCAAGGTAGGGTCTTGGTTGAGTTCGCGCTCTCGGACGGCTTTGTTGATGCGGGCCAATTCCTGGTACACCACCCGGCCAGCGCCGATGTTGAGGTGCCCTACTTCCGAGTTGCCCATTTGCCCATCAGGCAAACCCACCAATTCGCTGTGGGTCACGAGGGTGGCATGGGGGTATTGTTGATATAAAGCATCTACAAAAGGAGTATTGGCTTGTGCAATAGCATCGGCGGCTGGAATTTGGCCTAAGCCCCATCCATCCATAATGACCAGAAGAACTTTTTTTGTGCTCATGTTTGGTTTATCGTCTAGTTGAATACCTGTAAAAAGGATTTCGCGCCGAAATTAACACAAGCAACTGATAATTAAAGAGCAGAAAGCCTTTTTCTCTTGTAAAAACAATGCGAAGGGCAAAAAAGTCGTTCTGGATTTGACTGTTCAAAAAAAAAATGTTACTATCACCCGGCGATTGCGTCAGAAATGAGAAAACAAGCAGAAGTGCAAGCCACCAGGATTCAAGACCAAACGTGGAACAAATCAAAAGGCTCAAAACACTTCTAGCTGAACCAAATGTGAAGGAGGTAAATCATGATGATGAAACTCTACTTTTTCAAGGTCGATCGTTCTCTTTAAAACCAAGCGGTCGGCCTCAACCCATAAAAGGACGACTATGAAAAGCATGTTCATATTGCTGGTAACCCTGATGATCTGGGATCAGCAACTCGCTCTCGAAAGCATCACCAAAGCCATCAGCACGGGTAACGTGACTGCTTTGGAACCATACCTGGACAAATCGGTAGAAATTGCCATTTTGGAACAGGAGAATGTGTACGGCAAAACTGAAGCCATACAAATTCTAAAAACCTTCTTCGGCAAAAACAAACCACAAACCTTCAGCCAAATGCACACGGGCCAATCCAAAGGCAAAGAAGCCCAATACAGCATTGGCAACCTGACCACTACTGCGGGTACGTTCCGCGTATACATCTATGCAAGGGTGGAAGGGGACAAGTATTATGTGCAGGAGTTGAGGTTTGATAAAGAATAGATAGGTAGAGATGAAAGATGAGAGATGAGAGATGAAAGAGGCTACCGCAGCGTTTTTGACGATGACCTTGTCCAAGTCGCTGCGGTAGCCTCTTTCATCTCTCATCTTTCATCTCTCATCTTTCATCTCTCATCTCTCATCTTTCATCTCTCATCTCTACCTAAACTCCCAATTGTACTCATCCAAATGCTGCAAAGCCACAATCAGCAAGTCCGTACAATTTTGAATATCTTCCTTATTTGCCATTTCAATCGTTTGGTGGATGTGCCGCAAGGGAATTGAAATCGCCCCCGCAATCGCTCCTTTTTTACCATATCGTTGTACTCCGGCCGTATCGGTGCCACCCGCTGGCAAAATCTCCGGTTGCCAGGGAATGTTGTGTTGATCAGCTATTTCTTTCAGGTAGCGCACCATGCGGTAATCTGAGATTACACTTCCATCCAAAATTTTGATGCCTGCTCCTTTGCCCAATTTGGTTACGGCCTCCTGAGCCTGAGCACCGGGGGTGTCAAAAGCAATAGTCACATCCAGTCCAAATCCAAAATCGGGATCGATGCCATGCGCGGCGGAAATAGCTCCGCGCAAGCCTACTTCCTCCTGAACGGTAAATACGGCGTAGATGTCGTAGGGCACTTCTTGACCCTTTAGTGTACGCAGGGTTTCGAGCAGAATGAATACCGACACCCGATTGTCCAGCGATTTGCTGTTGACACAATCCCCCATTTCTATGAGTTCCCGTTCCCGGGTAACTGGGTCGCCAATCGAAACAATTTTCAACACTTCTTCCTTGCGCATGCCCAAATCGATGTAATAATCCGTGATGGGCACCACTTTGCTGCGTTCTTCGGGCTTCATGAGGTGGATGGGTTTGGTGCCCATTACCCCAATCACGTCTTTTTTGCCGTGTACAATGACCCGTTGGGAGGTCAAGGTTTTGGGGTCAAAACCACCGAGGGGATGGAAAAAGAGAAAACCTTCGTCGTCAATATGGTTGACAATGAAGCCAATCTCATCGAGGTGGGCAGCAATCATGGCGCGTTTGCGCTCTTTCCCGCGTTTGAGGGCAATGACATTACCCATGTTGTCGATGCTCACTTCATCGGCCAAATCTTCGAGTTCTTTCAGCACCAATTGGCGGATGCGGTGTTCAAAACCCGGCGCACCGGGGGTTTCACAAATGCGTTTGAGCAACTGTACGTTTATCATAGTAATGTTTGTGTTGGCCTCTCAATACAGCAGCATGCTAGTATTGAAAACAATTTTTCTATCATGTGACTACGTTTCAGGTGGGACTATATCAGTACCGGGAAGAGCAAAATGAGCGGAATAAGAATCTGTGCTTATTTATTTTGGGTAAAGGAAAAAACATTTTGAGCGCATAAATTTAACCAAATTTGTGCGAGTTAGGAATGATTAAAAACCAATTAAGTTGAAAATAGCCATCAATGCCCGCTTTCTAAAGACGGGCAATCTGGAAGGAATCGGCTGGTATACTTACGAATTGTGCAAACGCTGGGTGCAAAATCACCCCGAAGACCAGTTTATTTTCATCTACGATCGCCCCCAAATCGAGTGGTTAATCACCGGAAAAAATGTAAAGTCGGTAGTGATTGGCCCCAAAGCCCGGCATTTTTTCTCCTTCTGGTACTGGTTTGATGTGCAGGTTCCCAAAATATTGAGGGCGGAGCAGGTAGATGTCTTTTTTTCACCCGACAATTTTTTGAGCCTTCGGACGGACATTCCAACGGTACTGACCACCCACGACATTGCCCATTTCCATTACCCTAGGCAAGTTGCCTGGATGCATCGGCCTTATTACCGTTTTTTTATACCCAAGTTTTTAAAAAAAGCCACGCACATCGTTTGTGTGGCCGAGCACGGTAAAAGTGATCTGATTGCCCATTATCAGGTACCTGCGGAGAAGATTACCGTGGTTCCCAATGGCACCCGAGCCATTTTTCAACCTTTGAGCGATGCCGAAAAAGTGCGGGTGAAAGCCGAGTTCAGCAAGGGGGCTGATTATTTTTTCTTTCTGGGTGCCATTCATCCGCGTAAAAACGTACTGGGGTTGCTGCGGGCCTATGAGTTGTTTCGGGAAAAAAGCGGGGCAATGGTAAAACTCTTAATTGCTGGGAAACTGGCCTGGCAAGTAGACGAAATCACCGCTGCGCATGCCGCTTCGGCCTACCGGGACGACATCCTCTTTTTGGGTTACCTCCCCGAAGAAACGGCGGCAGAACTGATGGCTTCGGCCCTGGCCTTGACTTATCTTTCCTTTTTTGAAGGGTTTGGATTGCCCCTTTTGGAAGCCCTCTGTACCGATACTCCGGTGATCACTTCCAATACTTCTTCCTTGCCCGAAGTGGCCGGAGATGCTGCACTCTTGGTCGATCCCCATCAGGTGGACGACATTGCTGAGGCGATGTTGCGGATTTGGAATGAACCGGATTTGCGGGAGGATTTGGTCAAAAAAGGCCAGCTGCAACGGCAACAGTTTTCCTGGGATAAGGCTGCCACCGATATATACACTATTTTGCAAGCAGTTAAAAGCTAGCACCATGAATTTGCGGATCAAATACGTCCTTTTGATCCTCGTTT
Source organism: Saprospiraceae bacterium (assembly GCA_027488855.1). Lineage (GTDB taxonomy): Bacteria > Bacteroidota > Bacteroidia > Chitinophagales > Saprospiraceae > Haliscomenobacter. Next base: position 2,255 of record JAIYAV010000397.1, on the reverse strand, counting down.
TGCACGGGGTGATCATTTACCTGGCCTTCCGGGTGCTGTATGACAACAAAATTGTCTTCATCGCCTCCGAGCTATTGGTGTTGGTATCGCTGTATTTTTCTTATGCCATATTTCGGGATGTGCACCGTCCGCTCCAGTATATTTTATCGGGCATCGAGGCCATTCGCGATCAGGATTTTTCCATCACCTTTCGGCCTACGGGCAATCGGGAAATGGACGAACTCATCGCCGTGTACAACAGCATGATCGAACAACTGCGCATCGAACGCACCCAATTGGCGGAGCAGCATTATTTTTTGGAAAAACTGATCAAAGCCTCACCCATTGCCATTTTGATCCTGGATTTTGATGATCATTTGAGTGAAATTAACCCCAAAGCTCAGGATTTACTGGGCTTGTCATCATTAGATCAAAGTTGGCACAATCGCCCCCTGGCTACCTTGACCCACCCGCTGACGCCCCACCTGATTCCCTTAAAAAACGGCGACCACCAAACCATCGCCATCAACGGAATCGAAACCTATAAAGTACAACGTTCCTTTTTTATGGATCGGGGTTTTCAACGCCCCTTCATCATGATAGAAGAACTCAGCGAGGAGCTGTTGGCTTCCGAAAAAAAGGCCTACGGCAAAGTCATCCGCATGATGGCCCACGAGGTGAACAATACCGTGGGTGCCATCAATTCCATCATCGACAGCACGCAGCGCTACCTGTTGAAGCAGGAAGAAAATCAATTCTCTGCCGCTCTGGCCGTAGCCCACGCCCGTAACGAACGCCTGAATTTGTTCATGCGGCGCTTTGCTGATGTGGTGCGCCTGCCGCAGCCGCAGTTGGATTACCGGGATTTTAATGGGGTGTTGCAAGATACTACTGCACTGTATCAGCCTTTGTTTGTGGAAAAAGGGGTGCAGCTGAGTTTTATACCTTCGCCCGAGCCTGTACGGGTAAAAATGGATGTGCAACAAATGGAGCAAGTGTTGATCAACATCCTTAAAAATGCGCTGGAGGCTTGTGCAGCTGGGCAGGAGGTGGAAGTGGTATTGGCGGCAAACAGTTTGAACATTCGGAACAATGGAGCGCCGATTCCCAAGGGCAATGAGCACCTTTTATTTACCCCCTTTTTTAGCAACAAAACCGAAGGCCAAGGCATTGGATTGACCTTGATTCGGGACATTTTGATGGGGCATGGGTGGAAGTTTTCGCTGAGGACGGAGGAGGATGGGTGGACGGAGTTTAGGATTTGGTGGGGGTAGCTTTTTTATTTTTATGCTTTGTCTTTACTTAGCATAAACGCTTCATTCATGACCATCAGAGAAGAAATCATCGAATCGATTGTGCCAGACATTGAAGCTGAAATTGAAAAGCTGAGTGGAAAAAATCACGCCCGCATTCAAAGCCGCTTGATCATTGAGCTCGCTCAATTCGAGCATCTGTATGACGCATTGCCCGAGCTCGACCTAGAGCTACCTGGCCGCGCCCGACCTGACATTTGTATTTACCCCAACCTCTCCTACGATTGGTGGGCCGAAGAACACAAAGTCAAAGAAGCACCCATCACCACGATCGAAATTCTTTCCTATCAACAAGGAGTGGAAGACCTGATTGACAAAGCCAAAAATATTTATTTCCCGGCAGGAGTGAAGTCGGCTTGGTTCGTGGAGCCTGCCTTTGGGATCATTCATGTGGTGATGGCGGATCGGGAGACTTTGACGTTTACAAGGAAGGAGATGCTGGAGGATCCGATGACGGGGGTGAGGATTGAATTGGGGAAGGTGTTTAGGTAAAACATTTTGATTAATTTTTAGAGAAAATAAAATTTTACAGCTATTATTGTAGGTAGATTTGATAGAAGTTCCTTCTTCCTAAAACTGAGGATCGAATGCTCTCAAAGCAATACTTTGAAAAACCTGAAAGTAAAAACAACAAAATAGTTACTTAAACTACTCAAACAAAAAAAATGAACAAAATATATACTTACGATTTCAATTTTATAAGCTCGGCAGGGAGAGCTACCTTCAGTATTAAATCTCCCAAGAATGATGAACCTCTAAAAGAGATTGTATATGCCTTGATTGAACCGTTTATTATCTCTGATCCTCAGGACGCGTCCCAAAAAGCCATTGAAATAATAAAAAGATATGAGTGCATGACAAAATCGGGGCGAGCGGATAAAAGTCGGGAGTTTACAAGTTTCTACTACTTTTAGGTTGCGAAACAAAAAATTCAAAACCCGAAAACTCCCGAGGCAATTTATG
>JAIYAV010000123.1 GCA_027488855.1 Saprospiraceae bacterium | reverse complement strand
TCGTGTCGTCGCGGTTATTAAAAATGATTGGGCGCAGCCCAATCCAAAATGGTTTGAAACTAGAACTGATCGACCCTGCCCTGATCTGGGCTTTAGCCCAAGTCTTAACTTCAAACAAGGGCTAAAGCCCAGATCAGAGGGCAATCTCAATCCACGCGCTAAAGCACGTGGCAATTCATGTACTCCGAGCAAAAGGTCCAGTGGTATGGCCTAAAACCCAAGCAATCCAACCTGATAATGCTTTTTGTCCGCAGTTTCGGCATAAATCCACAGCTCCTGGCTTGACAAAGCCATACAGTTACTGGGCCGTACTTTGAGTTTCTCTGCACCCGTATATTCCAACGCAGTATTTTGAGTCCCTTTGGCATTGAAACAAGCTTTTCGCATGGGAGATTTGCTTTTATCATTGTACAACAGCAAAAACTGCTGGTCTTTGGCCAAATAAGCAAAGGAATCAAAATACCCCTGATCATAACTTACCTGGCTTTTACTCAAGCTGTACAACTTTCTGGCACTCAAGTCGGCGGGGTAACTGATCAACAATACCTGGCCATAAAAGCGCTGGTCATTTCCCCGGAAAGGTGGCAAAAATTGCTCGGCCAACAGGCTGATAGTACCATTTCTTTCGATGTTTAAAGCGCGCAAATGGTAATCAGGTAAACGTTTGGGTGCTCCTTCCAGTCCAGCCAATTCTTCCTCGCTGAAGGAATGGATATTGGTTTGAGTTTTGCCACTTTCCAGGTCAATGGAAATCACAAATGCCCCACAGGTTTCATTCATGCGGTTGCCCAACAATCCGCCACAATACAAATGCGACTGATTGTCGAGCTGAAGATCAATTTGTTGCGGGATTGCTGACCCTAAATTAAAATTATGCCACTTTAGTTTACGGCCATTGTCCCGATAAATTAGGGTAGCGTATTGAGGATCAACCTTAGCCGCCACTTCACTTTTATCGTGATGGCTGGTCAATACGGTTACTTCTCCCCGGTTGTCAACTTCATAATCAATGAGTTGAATCGTATGATCTTCCCAAGGGAATTTGGGCTCAATACTCCAAAGTGGGAGCAATTCCTCATCACAAACCAGTAGCCATTTGCGCAACCAATTGCCACTTGCATAGGGGAAACGATTGTAGATGAGCAATTTGCTGTGATCGGCAGAAACCTTAAAGCCCAGATAGTGATCAAAAATTCCACTTTCCCAATTGATTTCATAAATCTGGCGTGGTGCTCGATAAACTTGTAAGGATTGTGGGTTGATTTCTTGGGTAAATACCCGCAGTTTGCCGTTAGCTTCGTCTTCTAAACTCAATAAAAGGTGCAATCGGTCTTTAAGGATGACCGCCTTTTCCAGTTTTAAATGCCTGTGCTCAAATTCCAAGCGCAGTGGAACTTGTTTTTCCAATTTTAAGTCGGCATTAAACTGTTGCAGCACAGGTGGTAGGATAGCTGGCTCGCGCATATCCGTCAGGAGGGTAAAAATACCCGCCGAAGTTTTGCCAATTACCTGGCTGATGTGCAGGTTTTTATCTGGCTTTTGATGGGGACGGCCCCATTTGACATCCTGGGCAGCAAGGCCCAAATACAAAAGGGTAAAAACAGTGGCTACTAGGTACTTCATGACAGGTTCTTTTACAGAAAAAATGGCAAAAGTGTGAAATGCCCGACATGAATGCCGGGCAAGATATAGTAGCCGATTGATTATTCTGGTTGAAATGAATATTGGCGAATATAATTCCTTAATCTTAAAAAGCAAGGTTAAGTTTCACGTATTTTTTCTGTTTTTTTATTGATTGCTAGCAATCGGTGTTATTATTCCTTTTTCTTCGGTGGTGCAGTGGGGTACCTAGCCTCCAAAGCATTTAACAAGCGGGTTTGGATATAGGCCATCAATGCAGATCCTGCCAACACTAGGAGCGTATGCTTAAACCTAGTTTCGAGGTCTCTCTCTGGGCCTGTAAGTAGGTCGATGGCAATAAAGGTGATGGCAAAAACGGACATTCTGGCTATAAAACGGATCGCATTCATTCGGTTATTTTTTCAAATGTAATTAGGGCATTAATTTTTTTAGGTACAAATTGCAGAAATTTTTACAAATTGGGAGTTGGAGTACTTTTGTACCTTCCACAGTAAAACCAGCAATTTTGATTTTACCAAGTTCTATCCAGGAAGTCAACGACGCGGCGAAAATTGAAGAAGTCGTCGGCGATTTTGTGAACCTCAAGCGACGTGGGGCCAACTATAGCGGCCTATGCCCTTTCCACAACGAAAAATCCCCTTCCTTCAACGTTAACCCGGCGCGCAACATCTTCAAATGTTTTGGTTGCGGCAAAGCAGGCGACCCGATCACCTTCGTGATGGAGCATGAGCAAGTTTCGTACCCGGAAGCCGTGCGTTTTTTAGCCAAAAAGTACCGGATTGAGCTAAAGGAAACCGAATCCTCCGACCAGCAACGCCAGGAACAACAGGCTATTGATAGCTTGTACCTGATCAATCAGTTTGCACAGGAATACTTCCAAACCCAATTGTTCGATACCGACAAAGGGCGCAGCGTGGGCCTCTCCTACTTCAAACAACGGGGCTTTCGGGAAGAAACCATCAAAAAATTTGGCCTGGGTTTTGCCCAAAACGACATGGATGGACTGTTGCGGGCAGGGAAACAAAAAGGTTACAATACCGATCAACTGAAAAAACTGGGCCTGGTCACCCAATACGACCGCGATTTTTTCCGCGAGCGGGTGATGTTTTCCATCCACAACCTTACAGGCAAAGTCATCGCTTTCGCTGGGCGGATCATGGCCAAAGACCCCAAGCAGCCCAAGTACATCAACTCGCCGGAAACGGAGATTTATTACAAAAGCAAAGTCCTCTACGGCATCTTTTTTGCCAAAAAAGCCATCCGCCAGTTTGATGAATGCCTGCTGGTAGAAGGCTATACTGATGTGATTTCACTGCATCAATCGGGGATTGAAAACGTGGTAGCCTCTTCAGGTACCGCGCTCACCCCCGATCAGATTCGCCTGATCAAACGTTTTACCAACAACATCAAAATCATTTACGACGGCGATGCGGCGGGCATCAAAGCGGCATTGCGCGGGCTTGATCTGGCCCTGAGCGAGGACATGAACGTTCGCTTGGTGCTTTTGCCTGATGGGGAAGATCCTGATTCATACATTCAAAAGGTGGGATCGGAGGCTTTTTTGACTTATCTGAAGGAAAAAGGCAAAGACATCGTGCAGTTTGAAACCGAACTACTGCTCAAGGAAGCAGGTGACGACCCGACTAGGAGAGCGGGTGTTCTGGGTCAAATTGCCAACACGATCTCCAAAATCAAAAACCCGCTACGCCGCGATGAGTACGTGAAGGTGACCCGGCAGGTACTCGGTGTCGACGAGGGTCGAATGATTTTTGAGGTAAACAAACTGCTGCGCCGCGACCTGGAAAAGCATCAGGCGCTGGAAGGCATTACGCCGCCGAGTTCGGATGATTCCTTCCCCACTGAAGAGCCAGGTTACGTCTCCAATCCAGTGATGGCGGAGGCAGAAATGAGTGTGGGGGACGAATTTCAGGAGAAACACATCGCGAAATTACTTATTCTTTCTGGAAATGAGTGGTTTGATCAAAATCACAACATTACTCTTGCTCAATACATCTGGATTAACATTGAAGATATTATTGATTATTTTGATCATTCTCTTTACAAAAGAATAGTTCTCCTAGTAATTGACAGGGTTAATCAAGGTCTAGACTTATCTACTCATTATTTTATTAACCACCCAGATAATGAAATAAGGCAATTTGCTTCCAACGTAATGACCAGTCCATATGAATACAGTGAAAACTGGGAGAAGAAACATGAAGTCTTCCTAAATCAGCTAAAGCCTGAAGAAAATTTCTATTTAGACGCAGCGTTTTCAGTCAAAAAATTAAAGTTACATAAACTTAAAAGGGTGATTAATGAAAATCAATCCAAGCTTTCCTCAAAGGGTCCAATTGATCCTGAAAATGAAAACCTATTACGCCTTCACATGAAATTAAAAACAATGCATGATCAACTAGCTAGAGAGTTAAGAATGGTTGTTGTTAAATAAAAATGCATTTACCCAAAAGGCTTAAAATAAATTGAAAATCAATAAGTTAAGAAAAAATTTAAATCTAAGATCAGCGGCAGATAGGGATTTTTATTCACCTAATAACATGCTAAGTTATTGATTTTCAATTTAAGCCATTAGTTCCTTCATCTTCAATTCTCCGCTTCAACTCCAGCACAACATCCTCTGCAAATCCGGTGACTTTCACAACCAAGTCAACACTAGCCCCCTCCTTTAGTAAAATTTCAGCCATTTCTATTTTTGTCTCTTCACGGCCATCTCTCCTGGCATCATCAAGATCCTTCTGAACAACCTCATTGAAGCTCGCCACACTACGTTGGTTGTCCAAAAAACGGTTGTAATTGCGGCGCTGGGCAGGAGTAAGTTTAGCTACCTTCAATTTGTTTTTTGCCTTTACGATTCCTTTGGCTCGAAATTCGTCTTTAATCTCTCCTTTTTTGAAAAAATAGACCCATTCGTCAAGTGTGTCTTTTACGTTTTCATCAAAATCTGCTGCCTTGATCAAATAATATTCAGGGTAGAGGTCTTGAGGAAGTTTTTTCTCATACAGTTCTTGCTGTCGCTCTGACAATTGCAACATATCTTTTTGATGGATACCAATAAAAGTAGTTTGGCCTTGGTAGATATAGTCCAAGCCTTGCCCTACTTCAAAATAAACCACGCTGATTGAAATAATTTTTTTGATGGAAGAATAGGATTTACCCTCGCCAATATTCTCCACAAGCGTTTTGGCTGTTCCATATAAGATACGTTGCAGATAGTCGTACTCCTTATTGTTTTGAATTTCAATAATTATTCTCTCATCATTGGAGTCTTTTACCAAAATGTCCACCCGATTGAATTTGTCATCTTTGCTTACTTTGTTTCCCTCTGCATCCAGGATTTCAATGATCACCACATCTCTCCTGAGCAACTCAGACAAGAAGCCTTCGAGTATCTCAAAATTGGACTTGTCCCGGAGCATAAACTTCACGAACCAGTCAAAACGAACTAATTTTTGATCTTCAGTCATAAAAATCGAAATTCACACAAATATAAGAAAAATAGAGAGGAAAAGTTGAAAAATATTTTTTATTTAGACAAAAAAAACAAATCAATATCTTACGCTCACCCCCACTTCTCCACGCCCCAATCCCCAACACACTTCTTCTCCGAATCAAAACTCACGCCCACCAATACCACTTCCCTCCTCTCCAGCCCAAACTTTTCCGCATACCCTTTGTCCCGAATTTGTTGCAGGGCCACAGCTGCCTGTTCATCCAGTTTAAACTCGATGATGTACACATGCGTAGGCGTTTTTACCACTGCATCCATCCGTCCATCGGAGGTATGTACTTCGCTGTCCATCAACAGGCCCAGGTACCGAAAATGTAGGTGTACCAAAGCGTGATAAAAACGTTCCCGTTTGCTTTCAATCAAGTGGGAGGGCACATCTTTCAAGATCGCATTGATGATTTGGATAACTTTGGGAAGGTCATTTTTTAAAAATGCCGTCTTGATGTTGAAAACCGGAATGCCGGAGGAGGTATAACTGGTGTGTAGTAGCTCGGCCAGAATATAGTCGCTCATCGATTGCTCCACCTCTCGATTCGGATAGTCTAGGGTGTAAATGCCGTTCTGATGGTCGATGTGTTTGATGGTCAGATAGCCAGTTTGAAAGAGAATGGTGCGCAAATCCAGGTTTTCCAGGTCGTAGCTGGCCAGGAGGCGGCCACTCAATTGTAGGTCGTTGAACAAAAATTCCTCCTGCTCGCGCATGAGTTTGAGCAAAAAGGTGGGGGTACCTGTTTTGAACCAATAATCCTCAAAACTGCGCTTATCCAATAGGTTGAGAATCGAATAAGGATTGTACACCGTATTCTCTCCGTCCCAACTGAATCCATTGTACCAGGAGCGGATTTGATCCATAAAGGCATCCCAGGTCAAATCCGGGAATTTTTGCCAGCAATGCACCAACCAGTCAGCAAAATAGTCCTTGAGTTCCGTAGGTGTATACCCCACAAGATTGACGTATTTTTCATCTAGGGTGATGTCATTCAAGTGATTGAGATGGGAAAAAATACCCGTTTGGCTAAATTTGGAGACCCCAGTCATGAAAAAAAACTCGATATAAGGGTCAGCGTCCTTGATGATGCTGTAGAACTGGCGCAAAATGCTGCGGTTTTCCTCGGCAATGGCGCGCTTTTCTTTTTCCAAATAATCAATGATGGGTTTATCATACTCATCGATTAGGATAACCACCCGACCATAACGTTGCGCAGTATTCTGAATCAATTCCTTAAATATCAGTACAAAGTCTTGTGCCTCTAAATTCAGATTCCATTGTTTAGCATAACCCTGGCAGGCATCAATCAGAGCAGTTTTAAGCCCAATGCCATCGTAGGCCATACTGGCAAATTGCAGATGGATGACCGGGTGAGTTTTGCTCCAATCCCATTTGTCTTCAATCCACAAATCCTTAAAATATTGTTTTTCACCTTCGTAAATGGACTTGATGGTTGAAATGGTCATCGATTTCCCAAAGCGGCGGGGTCGCGCGAGAAAGTACTGCCGGGCTTTGGCCGAAAGGAGTTGATGGATCAATGGCGTTTTGTCCACATACAACATGTCCAATTCGCGCAATTTGCTAAACGTCTGAGTACTGATGGGTAGTGCTTTCATTTCATAACCATGTAGACTACGAAGGTAAACAAATTTATGGAAAGTACTTTTCATCAAACTCTTCCCCGCATTAGTTGTTTACCAATCAACAAAGCACTACTTTTGCCCACGTTTTTACAAAACCTACTTTTTAATGGCTACTGTCAAGTTTACTTTTGAAGATAAAAAAATAGCTCAGCCGATTGTGGTGGAAGGAGTGGCAGAAGGTACCTCGATTTTAGATGTAACCGAAGATCACGATATCCACCTGAATCACAACTGTGGCGGCGTTTGTGCCTGTAGTACCTGTCATGTATACGTACACAAGGGCGAAGACGACCTGGAAGAAATTTCTGACAAAGAAGAAGACTTCATTGATCGGGCTCACAATCCACGCCTCAATTCTCGATTGGGTTGTCAATGTGTGATCCTGGATGAAGGAGCTTACATCGAAATTGAAATCCCCGATCAGAGCCGTATCATTGGCCACGAACACTAATTTTCACCAGCCCTCAAATCCTCATCATAATGGCATTTGACCAATTTGACAACCTTCCCATTAACTGGGCGGATCACGAAGACATCGCAATGAAACTCTACGAGCGTTTTGGCGATGATTTTACCGAAGGCAAAATTTACCGCATTCGTTTTACTGAGCTGATCGAATGGATTCTGGAAATTTCCAATTTCGAAGGCACCCGTGAAGGCTGTACTGAAGCACATTTGGAGCAAATCCAGGCCAAGTGGGTCTATGAATGGCGCGACAACCAATAAACGAGTATGAATCACCTGGAAAGCTTCAGTTCCATCCATACCTTCATTTTTGATGTGGACGGGGTATTGACCAACAACGAAGTACTCATCACTGAAAATGGGGAGTTGCTGCGCAAAATGAATGTCCGCGACGGGCTAGCCATCAAAATTGCCATTGAGAAGGGCTATAAAATTGCCGTCATCACCGGTGGGCGCTCCGAAGGGGTCAAAAAACGCCTGGAAGCCTTGGGAATTAAGGACATTTATTCGGGCATCAGCGACAAACTGGAAGCTTTCGAAGAGTTTGTAGACCTATACGAACTGGATCCAGTTGGCATCCTGTACATGGGTGACGACTTGCCCGATTACCCGGTAATGCGCCGGGTGGGCTTGGCTACTTGTCCCAAAAATTCAGCTCCAGAGCTCTTTCCTATTGCCAATTACGTATCTCCATTGTGCGGTGGCGAAGGTTGTGTACGAGATGTCATTGAAAAGGTTTTGCGTTTGCAAGGCAAATGGTCGGAAGATTAAACAACGCAAGCGCGCAAAATAAGTAGTCCTAATTGGTGCATATTTTGTGTGCTTGTCTATATTTGTAGGGACCAGAACTTAAGTGAAAGGATGGTATTCATTGATAGTTTCACCTAAACAGTCCCAATGTCCCTATTCCACTTGCTAAGGCTACCTAATTTGCTGATTGTTGCATTGGTTCAATCCTTGCTCTATTTCCGATTGTTGCTGCCCGCCTTTGAGCAGCAGGGCATTGCCCCACGACTCAATACCCTTGAATTCTTCTTATTGGTTCTGGCTACCATCTGTACCACCGCCTGTGGCTACATCATCAATGATTTGTACGATTACGAGATGGATTTGCTCAACCGCAAACCCAAGGTCATCGTCAACGTAAAAATCAGTGCTCAGCTCTGCATGTGGGCTTATGCCCTATTGTTTTTTTTGGGTTTTTTGTTGTCCCTCTACCTCGCTTTTCGCATTGGGCAGGTGTACATGATGGGTTTGTATGTGTTGTCCTTTGTGTTGTTGTTTTTGTACACCAAAACCCTTAAAAAACGGCCTTTGGTGGGCAATATGCTCGTGGCTTTGTTTTGTGCTGGAGTAGCCGGATTGGTTTGGTTGGCGGAATTGCCAGCTTGGTGGGCTTTGCAGGATATGGCACCAGAAACAGCTCAATCTTTACAATCCATCATCAATTGGTACTTTGCCTTTGCTTTTTTCAGCACGATGTTTCGCGAAATTGTCAAAGATTTGGAAGATAAAATTGGGGATGCAGCGGCGGGTTGCCGCACCTTTCCCATTGCAGCGGGCGATCGTTCCGCGAAGTACTTGGCAATGGCCATTGCATTACTTTTAATGGCGTTGCTGGGTGTTTTATACCTCAATCAAGTGCCTGGTTTTAGCGACTGGTTTTATCTTGGGGCATTATTGGGAGTCGTTGCGCCATTGGTTTATGCCATTTACCTTTTACAAAGCGCCCAAACCCCTACTGATTACCACCGCATCAGCAATTTGGCTAAAATAGTCATGTTAGCGGGAGTACTTTTACTACTAATTTAAATAGTTCTTAATGAATCCATTGTCTCTAAACATCATCCTCGCTTCTACTTCACCCCGACGTAGCCAATTGCTGCGCGAAGCAGGTTTTAATTTTGAAGTCAAAACCGTAGATGTCGAGGAAACTTACCCGCCCGAAACTCCAGTTGATGAAGTAGCTGGTTATCTGGCGCGTAAAAAAGCCTACGCTTCCCGCGAATTTATCCAGCAGGATGAGATCATTCTGGCTGCCGATAGTGTGGTCATTTTGGATGGTGTCATTTATGGCAAACCACTGGACGCAGCGGATGCCCGGCAAATGTTGCAGAAACTGTCCGGGCAATTGCACCGGGTGATCACAGGGGTTTGTTTGTTGTCGAAAGATCAAGAGAAAGTATTTTCCGCCGAATCCCATGTGCAATTTGAACCTTTGAGTGAAGCTGAGATTGATTTTTACGTCGAAAAATACCGTCCCTTTGACAAAGCTGGCTCCTATGCCATTCAGGAATGGATCGGACTTTGTAAAATCTCCCGAATTGAAGGTACTTTTACCAACATTATGGGCTTGCCAGTAGATCAGGTGTATCGGGAGCTGCTGGACTTTGTATGAAGTTGAGAAATTGAGGAGTTGAGGCTACCGCGAGTGGTTTTGACAAGAACCTTGTCCAAGCCTCTCGCGGTAGCCTCAACTCCTCAACTCCTCAACCTCTCAACTCCTCAACTTTTTCTTATGTTACAACCCATTGAGGTGCTTCGCCAGTATTGGGGACATGAACAATTCAGGCCCCAACAGGAGCACATCATTCAGTCGGTTTTGGAAGGAAGAGACACCCTGGCGCTTTTGCCAACGGGTGGTGGGAAATCCATTTGTTTTCAGGTTCCTGCCCTTTGCCAAGAGGGCATCTGTATTGTCATTTCCCCATTGATCGCCCTGATGAAAGACCAGGTGCAAAACCTGCAAAAAAAAGGCATCTCTGCACTCGCCATCTACGCGGGCATGGCTTACCGAGATATCGACCGTTTGTTGGACAACTGCGTACACGGCGATGTAAAATTTCTCTACCTCTCGCCCGAGCGGCTGGTGAGTGATCTGGCCAGGGAGCGCATCAAACGGATGAATGTCTCCTTTTTCGCGGTGGATGAAGCGCATTGTATCTCGCAATGGGGCTACGATTTTAGGCCACCCTACCTCGAAATTGCCAAAATCCGCGACTTTTTCCCCAAAGCGCCCATCATCGCTTTGACCGCCACAGCCACCCAGGAAGTGGTGCAAGACATTCAGGCCAAGTTGGCTTTTCGCGATCAGCAGGTTTTCCAATCCAGTTTTGCCCGGCCCAATCTCGCCTATATCGTGCGCCCCAGCGAGGCAAAGGAAGAACAACTCGTGGATATTTTGCAAAAAGTCCCCGGTAGTGGCGTGGTATACGTACGCAATCGGCGGCGGACCAAAGAGATCGCCTTACTGCTGCAAAAAAAACGCATCTCTGCCGATTTTTACCACGCCGGCCTTACCCCCGACGAACGTTCAGCCAAACAAGATGCCTGGGTAAGTGGGCGCACTCGGGTGATGGTGAGTACAAATGCTTTTGGCATGGGCATCGACAAGCCGGATGTGCGCACGGTGGTGCACTTGGAATTGCCGGATAGCCTCGAAGCCTACTTTCAGGAGGCAGGTCGGGGCGGACGCGATGGGCTCAAGTCTTACGCCGTTTTGTTGTACAACCAAAATGACCGCCGCAGCCTGGAATACCAGTATGCGCAAGCTTTCCCGAGCTTGGACGAAGCCCGGCAAGTGTACCGGGCGCTGGGTAGTAATTTCCAATTGGCGCTGGGAGGCGGCCAAGGTGAGAGTTATGATTTTGACATCTCCATTTTTTGCCAAAAATTCCAATTGGAGCCCGTACGCACTTTTAACTGCCTCAAATTGCTGGAGCAGGAAGGTTGGATCAGTTTGTCCGAGGCGGTTTTTACCCCTTCTACCCTATTGATCAAGGTGGACAAGGAGCGCTTGTACGATTACCAGATCAAAAACCGGGAGCTGGATAAAGTGTTGAAAATCATTTTGCGCAGTTACCAAGGGGTTTTTTCTAGTTACGTTGCATTTAGCGAGAGAAAGTTGGCGGAGTATTGTAAAATCTCATCTGAGCAATTACAACGGGCTTTGTTGCGCATGCAAGAAGACCACATCATTGAATACAACCCCCAAAAAGACAAACCTCAACTGAGTTATTTGCGCGAACGGGTGGATGCGGCCTACCTTACTTTTGACACGCAATTGTACAACTTCCGCAAAACCCGCCACGCGGAACGCATTCAAAAGGCGATTGGTTATGCCGAGGATAAAATCTGCCGCAGCCAACAATTGTTGCATTATTTTGGTGAAAAAGACGCCCCGGCATGTGGCGTTTGTGATGTCTGCCTGGAGCGCAAAAAGCAAAACCTCGATGGGGAGATGTTTGAACGCATTCGCCAAAAAGTTCAACGCCTCTTGGAGCAAGAAGCCCTGCCTGTCAAAGCGGTAGTCGATTCTTTTGCGCCCAAAACCCAGCAGCAAGTGCTTGAAACCCTCACTTTTATGCAAAACGAAGGCCTCCTGATTGAAAAAAACGGTAAACTCCAGCTTAAATCATGAAACTGGTTTTCACGGTTACCAATGACTTGTGCTACGATCAACGGATGCAGCGCATTTGTAGCACCTTGAGTGCCGAAGGGCATGAGGTGACCCTGGTGGGGCGATTACGCAAAACATCCCCCCTCCTACCCGCCGCGGACTATCGGCAAATCCGACTAGTGTGTTGGTTTGACCAAGGAAAACTGTTTTACCTAGAGTACAATTTCAGGTTGTTTTGGTGGCTTTTGTTCCAAAAAAGCTTTGACATCTACACAGGCATTGACCTGGACACCATCATGCCTTGCCTGGGAGTTGCCCGTTTAAAAGGGAAAAAGTGCTACTACGATGCGCATGAGTACTTCAGCGAGGTGCCGGAGGTCGTGGATCGGCCTTTGACCAAGTGGGTTTGGGAGCTGATCGCCCGGATTTGTATTCCCCGTGTGGATGGAGCCTATACCATTGGCCCGGCCTTAGCGCAGATTTTCCAAAAACGCTATGGTATTCCTTTCCAGGTTGTGCGGAATATGCCTTTGCAACAGGCAAACATTTCAAACACAGCCCCCTCAACTCCTCAACCCCTTAACTCCTCAACTTCACCCATTGTCCTCTATCAAGGTGTACTTAACGCTGGCCGGGGCCTGGAAACAGCCATTGCGGCGATGCAAAAAATTGAAGGCGTAGTACTTTGGCTTGCAGGTGAAGGGGATTTATCGCAGGAATTGCGGCAGTTGGCGAAGGATTTGCAAGTGGAAAACAAAGTGTGTTTTTTGGGTTATTTGACGCCCAAGGAACTACGTTCGGTCACCTTACAAGCCAGTATTGGCTTAAATTTGCTAGAAAACCGTGGTCTGAGTTACTATTATTCAGTGGCGAATAAGGCATTTGATTATGTGCAGGCAGGAGTACCTTCGATTCAGATGAATTTCCCTGAGTATTTGGCACTGCAAGAGGAGCACCGGGTTTTTTATTTACTCAATTGTTTGGAGGTGGAGGTATTGGTGCAGGCGGTTGAGCATCTTTTGGGGGATAATGACTTGTATTTGGCCTTGCAGGGAAATTGCAAAATAGCGGCGATGCAATGGTGCTGGGAGCTGGAAAAAAGAGCCTTAAAGTCGATGTATGAGCGCTAGATAAGCTGCGCGGATGAACAGTGATTAAATCACAGTTCATCCGCGCAGCTATTCATGTCGCTTTAGAAGCCCCTCTAATTCTTCAACTTCTTCCCCTTCGCCTCTTTCCAATCCACCAACTTCGACGGGTAATAATCCACCCCCATCGCCGTAAACCTTGGCCCATGCGCTCCTAAACGCTTCTTGTATCCATCCCAATTCCGCGCACTTGCCGCCGACCAGCCAATCTCCGCATAACCAGGCAAACGTGGGAAAACCATGTATTCCACCTCGTCGATTTGATCTACGGTTTCAGACCAGAGTGGTGCTTCGATCCCCAGTACATCTTTTTGCGCTACACCAGGTACCAGGGTTCCCGGATCCCAAATGTAAGCGCTGTCCACTTCAATGTAGGCGGCCCAGTGCAGGCCCCATTGGGTGGTAGAGTCGTATTGCATGTCCATGTAAGACTTACGCGCGGGCGACATCAGGACTTTGGAACCTTGCTTGACCGCGTTTACCGCATTGTCCACATCGGCCCAGTGCTGCACAAAAGCACCTTTTTTCAAAGTGCCCAGTGCAATTTCGTCCCAACCAATTGCTTGTTTGCCGTGGGAAAGTACGATCGCCTGTACCCGGTTCACAAAAGGAATGTAATCCTCTTTTTTGGTCACATGGGATTCATCGCCGCCGATGTGGATGAAGGGACCAGGCGTCATCGCGGCCAATTCCCGTACTACATCATCGATGAACTTGTAAGTAATTTCACTTTTTGTGCACAGGGTACTGAAACCCACTTCGGTACCCGTGTACAATTCCCGGGCCTTGCCATCACAATTCAGTTCGGGATAAGCAGCCAGGGCAGCATTGGTATGGCCGGGCATGTCGATTTCTGGAATGATGGTGATGTAGCGATCCAGAGCGTATTGCACGATGTCCTTGTATTGCTCCTGGGTGTAGTAGCCACCTTTGCCGCCACCCACCTGGGTTTTGCCGCCGTGCTCGGCCAGTTTGGGCCAGGATTTGATCTCGATGCGCCAGCCCTGGTCGTCGGACAAATGCAGGTGCATCGTGTTCATTTTGTAAGCCGCGATCAGGTCGATGAAACGTTTGGTGTCCTCCACACTGAAGAAGTGCCGGGCCACGTCAAACATGGCACCCCGCACAGCATAGGTTGGAATGTCATTGATCGTACCTGTGGCCATCCGCCAAGGGCCTTCCTGTTTGCTGGACGATTCAACCTCGGCGGGCAACAATTGGCGGATGGTTTGAACGCCCATGAACAAACCAGCTGGAGATTTGGCTTTCAGGTGTACGCCCTCTGATGTAATCTCAAGCGAATAACCTTCGTTTCCCAATAAGTCATCTTTATTGAGCGACAAATAAATGTTGCCAGCTCCGGGCGCTTGACTGCTTGATTTCACTGCAATCCCTAAACCCGTGGAAGGATTGAGTTTATCCGCCAGGTATTGCCCTATTTTGAGCAATTCTTTGGAGTCGCCTTGCACGTAGATGTCGGTAGCGCTTGTCAACTCAAAGGAACTATTCGTTGCCTTTACAGACATGGGGATCGGAATGATGCTTTCCTGCGCCAAATCCATCGGTACCGGTGGGGACTTCTTGGGCGCGCAAGCCATAAAAGTGGTCAAAACAGCCAGCAACAAGAGTGCTGAGCCATAATTGCTGATGCGTAGTGTAGGCATGAGTTGATTGATTTTTTCGGAAAGTAAGCGCCTAATTGCGCTTTTGAATGGGCTACAAGGTAAATATTTCTAAAAAAAATTAAAAAAGACTTTTGGGCTGTAGAACAGGGAACTTAAAGATTGTCGCGTTTGTATTGTCCTAAATCGCCCCACAAAACTTATCTTTGGTTGACAAAGTACTAACCCATGAGCACACTAAATCAATTCCTCAGTGATTTGTGGAAAAACGGCCAGGTTCAAGTAGCGCACGAGCTCAAAGCTTTCTCCGAGGAGGAGCTAAACGAGGCGCAATTGATCCTTCAAAAAGGCTATGAAGAAGATAAAATTCACTTCCCCGGCACTTCCCCCACTTTTGCTGCCGAGCCCGCCCTCTGGGCTGCCCAATATTTGTACCGTGCGATTCAGTTCATCTTGCTGCGCCATTTGGACGAAAAAAATCTACAAGAGCACCTGTTGCCCTGGTCTGCACCAATCAATGCCGAAGCCGTTTACGCTGCCGACCTCAGTTTACGACACTTGCCTACCCTATTTAGTTTTGCCAAAGGCCTTTCCCCTTCCGACCCCTTGTTATTGGAACTAAAAAAAACAGCGAGCACCTGGCCATTTTCCGGTTTGGGCATTGCCGAAGCCGACCCAACCGCTGAAGCCATGCTCCTATCCCACCCCACCCTAACCATCGCCTACACCGACCGCATCATCGCCAAACGCCTCAAAACCAAAGCCCAGCAACCGCATATCCGCCCCTGGATCGCCGCCGCCCTCGGCGACCACGCCCATACTCTCTGGCCCAACTGGGACGCCTAATCCCTCACGCCTACCACCCTTAGGTGCCCCTCTAAGGTGCCCTTAGGTGCCTTAGGTGGTGAAAAAAACAACAGCGAAGCTGCACAAAAAACCTTCAAAAACTCCAACTTACTCTTCAACTCATGCCCAATTTCCAAGCCGCCACCCAACTCAAAACAACCCTCAACTACCTCAAACAACGTTTTGTCGGCAAAGACGAAATCATCGACCTATTCGGCATTGGCTTGGTCGCCCGCGAAAACGTGTTCCTACTCGGCCCTCCCGGTACCGCCAAAAGTGCCATGGTGCGTGAACTCGCCACCCTCCTGCACGGCCAAACCTTTGAATACCTGCTCACCCGCTTCACCGAGCCCAACGAGTTGTTTGGCCCTTTCGACATCCGCAAGTTGCGCGAAGGGGAGCTGATCACCAATACCGAAGGCATGTTGCCCGAGGCCGACCTCATCTTCCTCGACGAATTGCTCAACGCCAATAGCGCCATCCTGAACAGTCTACTCATGGTGCTCAACGAACGCATCTTCCGCCGGGGCCGCGAAACCCGCAAATTGCCCGCGCTGATGATCGTCGGTGCCAGCAACCACCTGCCTGAAGACGAGGCGCTGAACGCCCTTTTCGACCGCTTCCTCATCCGGGTGCGTTGCGACAATGTGGCACCCGATCAGTTGAGTGCCGTGCTGGATGCAGGTTGGGCGCTCGAAAGCCAGGGCAACAGCACTCCCCCAGAAATTGCGGCAGCCACCATCAAGTCCTTACAAGTACAACTATCCAACATCGAACTGAATGGCATCCGCAGGGAGTACCTGGAACTGATCCATAAATTGCGCAACGCCGGGGTTCAAGTATCTGACCGTCGGGCGGTGAAAATCCAGCGCCTGGTGGCTGCCAGTGCCTTGCTTTGTGAGCGCGATCATGCGCTGGTATCCGACCTCTGGGTGGCGCGTTACATTTGGGATACAGAGGAGCAACGGGAGGTGATTGCTGAGATTGTCAATTCGGTCTTTGCCAAAGAAGAAAGTTCAGCAGTCCAACATCCCCGTGCCCGCAACAGCTCCGTACCCAATGCGGATGATTTGTACCGCGAAGTGGAAAACATCGCCCAGCAATGGGACAATGCAACGCTGAATGCCGCCGAAAAAGCGGTACTCAAAGACAAGTTGCGCTACCTGAGCGGGCGTTGTGCCTGGATTGTCGAAAGCACCCAACGGGAGTTTGTACAAACTGCCGTGGATCAATTGTGGACCAAAATGATGTAATGGGATGGAAAACTGGGTATTGGTATTCAAAAAATCTGATCTTCCTCACTTGGCCGCAGTGCGCTGCTGGTTGGGGTTATACGCTGCCGAAACAGAAACCGAGGTGTGGTTGCGTTGCCCGATGCTGCATGCGGACTTGGATCAGGCGCTGCGGGCTTTGCCTGCCATGCACACTTATCGGCAAGATGCTCAGGGTTTGTTGTTTCCTTTGGGTGGAAGTACGCCAGTCGCCAAACTACCTACGTTGGATTGGTTGCCAATGAAGCAGTTCATCCCGGTTGAATTGCCTGGTGCCGCCCTGCCTGCTCAATTGACGCAGCAGCATACTTTGCAGTTGTTGCCCTCCTCGGAATACCATCCTGGGGTAGCTTTGAAAGTCAAACTAGCAGATTGGCAACTGTATGCAGAAACTGCGCCAGAAATTCGTTTGTCCGCCTTACGTTTTGCCTTGTCGTCGGCTGGAGATGTACTGGTGATGGGTGAACCTTTGCCCCCATTGCCTGGAGTGGAATATTGGTTGCGGGACTCCATCTTGCTGCCGGCTGCTTATGATTTGGAATGGCCTTTGATGGCGCAGTTGTTTAACCAACGAGAGAACAATAATGGGGCGTATTTTTTGCTGTTTGAAAAAGATGGGAATTGGCAAAAAATTGAAAAACGGTGCTTTGTTCCGGCGAGTCGGGCGGGGATAAGGCTGAGTAAAAGGAATCATGGATAAGTCACTTCAAGCTGTCATTGAATATTTTAGTGCTGGAACCAATAATTTTTGGAAATGGACCGACAACATGGAATTCATCGAATGGAGATCCGGTGAGACCATTTGTTACCGCAAAGAATTAATGGAATTGCTCTGGACACTGCAACCTGTTGGCTTGCCTCCAATAGATGTTATACTTCTAGTTATTGCCGCCTGTAAAGACAATTGGGATCGTGATATCTATTCTAAAAACATCCAACACTTGGAGGATGTGGAGGCAGCTAAAGCCTCTTTGCAATATGAACCCCATACCCGTCATTCGATTAATAGTTTCCGTAGTACTATGTATTCTGCAAGACGCAGCCTAAGTGACATACTGGAAACACTAGAAATCATTCATGCTTTACCTACTGAATTGCGCACTGGAGTTAAACGACAACATTTGTTGCGTGAACTTTTTCGAAAGTTATTCTACGATTTTGTAAAACCTGATACTGCTAAGCAATTTTTAAATAACCTGGGTACTGGCATATTTGACAGTCGAATCATTGATTACCGCAACGTATGTCCTTTTAATCGGGTAGCTAGGACGAGTAATCTCCTTTATAAAATCAAGGAGTTTGATCTTGAATCACTACTCCGAACTGGTCTGGAACAAACCCCAGAACCAGCCCCACTCCCCATTCCCGACCCCATCCCCAGCAACGACGACCTCCTCACCCAACTTTCCCAAGACCCCCAAACTACTGGCCTCGCCCGCCTCACCAAGCGCCTCATCGCCGCCCTCAACATTCCACCCCATACCCAGGGTGCGAGTGATCAACCCCTCGGCGGCGTATCCGACATCAGCAATCGCGGCGACTTTGACCGCCTGTTGCTGAGTGAACTGGCCAACGACGACGACACCCTCAGTGCCCGACTGGTGAACAACGAAGCCTTATACCTGCGCCGCGAAACGCCCCCCGATCCGCAAGTACAGGAACGGGTGATTTTGGTGGATACAAGTTTGCGTTTGTGGGGAATGCCACGGGTGTTTGCGGTATCGGCAGCCCTGGGTTGTGCGCTGAACAATCACCAAAAGGCCGGGATTTCTGCTTTTGCATTGGGAAAGGAAATCATCGGCCCCAATGCCTTGACCACCAAGGAGGAAGTTGTCCATTTTTTGGAGCAGCAAAGCCCGGTTTTGCACAGCGGGGAGGCTTTGCGCGCCTTTTTCCGCCAACAGTCTCAATCGGCCCAACGGGCAGTTTTTTTCATCACCAGTGAAGAGGTGATGGCAGATAAAAACTTCAGCCTGATTTTTGCGGAGCAACAGCAACATTTGGATTATTTGCTGGTTTTGAATCGGACTGGCACCTTGTCGTTTTATAAGCTGGTGAACGGGCAGCGGACTTTAATGAATACCAGTGTGTTTGACTTGGAAGCATTGTTGTTTGAGCCCAAAAAATCGGCGATGCTCGCGGCATTGCTTGGCTCCCTCGATCTCCAATCCGAGCGCTCGGCCAAACATTATGGGCTGTTTCTCCCCTCCTATCCCGGCAAATTAAAGCGTGAGGATGTCGCCTTTGATGGCACAGCATTGGTTGCTGTACTACCTTCTAAGCGGGTTTGGTTTTGGCATAGTGCGCGAAAGGGGGCCATTGAAGTATTGGATAAAATTGAAGATGGCGGGTACTCATTTTACCTGGTCAATCATGAAGTCAAATGCATCATTGTCTATACAAAAGACTTTAAATTCATAGCCTATCTGTTTGAAAACAATGAGCTGTCTGCTGTCATTGACTTGTACGCCAAGCTGATCCGATACCATCCTCAACAAAACGTGGTCAACCTGCATGAAATGGATGGGCAGGTGGTGGCTTGTGCTTATGAAGAAGGAAAACTTTTTATCGGTTTGAATCAAGCAGCCAACCCCAATTATTATTATAGCTACAAAAACATTTCCCATGTAATTGATCTGAGGACCCATACCATTTCTACCCTGCCTGAGAAACGGGTTATCCCTAAAGAACACACTCCGCTAAATATGCACCCTATAAAAAAAATGGTGCATGGTGGGTACTCCGTCTTGCGAAACATCAAAACAATTGGCTTTACTCCTGAAGGAGGCATTCAATTGGATCAGCATCGAATCATCCTGCGTGATGGCCAATTGTGGTTGATCAAAACACCAATTGATGAGCTTACCATGCGAAGATTCCAGCCTATAACCCCACCGGATGATCAATTTTATACCCGAGCAATCAAGTGGCCCAATGGCAGCAGAATAATCCTCGACAGTCGAGGATTTTTAAAGTTTTCCCGCCCCAAAAGTCCAGCAAAGGATTTTACCATTGCCCTCATCATTGGTCAGGAACTCGCAGCTTGTGCCAACATTGGCTACTATGCCGGAAATCCCTATTTTTTCAATGCTCGGGTTGATCAGGTCATTACACCAGCTGATTTTTACAAGCGTTTTATTGTTCCATTCATTAATGCATTGGAAAAGTCATGAAACTAAACCTCCAGCTCCACTCCAGCCCCCGTGGCCCCATCCGCGCCGCTTTCCTACGCGGTGACGACCCGCAGCAATGGCTCAGTACGATCCAATCCTGGGGCATCCCCCCCAACGATTTGGAAGCATATGCCGTTCCCCAGTCCAAAAGTGACTTGCGGGTAGCTGGATTGTTGTTGATCCACCGCAATGGCCATTTCCCCGCTCAGTTGGATTTGCAGGAGGCTTATCGCTGCATCGGCCAGGCTTTGCTCATTCCTCAATACGCCAGCATCCAGCCCCAGGTAGCCGAGGAAGAGTGGAAAAATCTGCTGTTTTATGACTGGCATTTTTTCCACCCGGGCTTAGGCATGGTGGGTTTTCAGCACAGCGATCGGGTGAATTTGGCTGACTTATTGACCTATCCTGCCGCCCTTGAACAAGACTGGTCTTTGGCCAAAACTGCCCCTCTAAGCGCCCCATCGTTGCGGCAAATCAGTGTGTTACAACCCAAAGTGGAAGACATTTTTACTCAGGTGCAGGGTGTGGGCGACAAAGATTTAAAGGATTTGGGTAAAAATAAACCTTCGTCCGAAGATCACAAGGACCCTCGCATCACCCTGTTAAACTCCTTGGACAAACTATTGAGCCAACGCCCCAATTTGCCGGCAGGTGAAACCCAGGGCTGGCTGGGCAAAATGCTAGATCGCCTGCAAGTCAGCATCCTTAAAAAACTTGCTGACCTGCAAAAACAACGCGAGAGCGAGATCGATCGTTTGCTCAAGTTGTATCAGGACGATCCTGAAGAAGCTTTGCGGTATTCCATTCCTTTGGACAGCCCTTACGAAGGTCGGGGAATTGCACCGCCCTCCGGGCTTTTGGGTCGCAACAATTCCCCTGATTTTAACCTGGGCGGGCTCAACACTGGTGGGCCGCGCGACAACTGGGAACTGGATTCCCAACGCCAGGTCGCTTTGCGCCAGCACTACCTCCAGCTGGCCAATCAAAAAATTGCGGAGGGCGACTACCGCAAGGCCGCCTACATCCACGCCCACTTGCTCGGCGACTTCCATACCGCTGCCAATGTGCTGGAGCAAGGCAAACATTTCTACGAAGCAGCCATTTTGTACCGGGATCACCTCAAGGACAAGCAGCAAGCTGCCCAGTGTTTTGAAAAAGGTGGCTTGTATAGCGAAGCCATTGATCTTTACCTGGAGTTAGGGCAAAAGGAAAAAGCGGGGGATTTGTACACACAGATTGACCAGTGGACGGAGGCGGAAAAATTGTATCAAAATTGTGCAGAAGAGGCGCTAAAAACTTCAAACCACTTAGAAGCTGCCCGCATTTATGACCAGAAACTAAAGGATCAAAACGAGGCAAAAGCCAGTCTGCTCAAAGGTTGGCATGACAAGCTCAATCCTACTGCCTGTTTGAACCGTTATTTTGATTTTTTCCAACAAGCTAACAATGCTGAGTTTGATGCGGAGGTGCAACGCATATACCAAACGGAGTATCAGCCCAAACAACGCAATGCCTTTATGGAGGTGCTTAAGGAAATTGGGAAAAACAAACAGCGTAAAGCTGACTTGCCCAATACTCGTGAGATTGTTTACCAAATTGTCAGCGATGAATTAAAAACCGACAACCTGAGCCACATCGGGATGCTGGAGACTTTTGTACTCAGGGATCGTTTGTTGGGTGGAGATGTGAGTCGGTATGAAGTAGGCCTGAAGGAGCGGCAAAAAAAGGCTCAGGAACGCCTCAACAATGACAAATGGATATTGGTAAAAACCATTAATTTATCGCCACAAGTAGAAACCTGGCTGGAGGCGCGAATGCTCAATCAAAAACTGGTGGTGCTTGGGCAAACAGGTGAGGATGTTTACCTCCAATGCGCTGATCTGGAACTTTTTAATGAATGCGTCAAAATGGGAGCAGCATTAAATCATCATAAACCTCAACTTGTAGCCTTGCCCTACATTTCCCCCTATTTAAGCATTATCCACACCCAATTTATATCATTTAGTGCGATTCGATTCATCGAGGATTGTTTTGGTAAGGATATCCAGAAGTTCAATTTACAGCTTGATCAAAACGTGATTGGGCTTGGCGTAATTGATGGCAAAACCATCGCCCAGCTGGCCATACTCCCTGATGGAACTCTTAATCTGAATATTTGTAGGTTAAAAGGAGCAGTGAAAAAAACATTTTTGTGCATTGATGCGAAAGATCACATCAACAAGGTTAGGATTAGGCCTCCTTCGGGCGGGAGCTATTTTTCGCCAATGCTTTTCATCAACGGGTTCTTCTATTTCATTACTCCTGACCGTAGTACTGTCTTGCGCATTGATGAATTAGGAAACACAATAGGGTATCAGCCCGACACCTACTTACCTATTCTCAAAATGGCTATTCCTGATGGTTATTCAGCAAAAAGAATGGTGATTCATGGGGGTCACGAAAGCAATCCTATTTATGAACAATTTGGCTGCCAATATTTCAGGCCCGATGCGGATGGCTTTAACCCTTGTGGTGAATTTTTTGAAAACCAGTCACTTGAATGTCTGTTATTCACTCACAATGGCCTGATTGTGACGGATGAAAAGTATATTCGTTTGTACAATACCCGAGGAGTTTCAACGCCTCGGCTTGTTGATGAATTCGAACTGGAGGAGGAAATCGTCGATGTTTTTAAAGGACCAAGTGTGCACCAAGTTGGCTTTTTGACCAAAAAAGGTAAAGTCCTATTTTACGAAATTGGCAATCTTAATGCCTAATTCGGAAATTGATGCTTAAAATGTTTTGAAAACTCCTCCACCGACTCGATAAAATCTTCTCCAAGCTGCTCAGTAGGTTTGGCGGGGGTAGGCGTAATTCGCGCCATTTCAGTGCTTTTTCCCGTGGTGATCACCAACAAACCTTTGTTGATGCGCTTGCAGTAAAAAACATTGAACAACTTGGCTTCAACCCAACCAGCCCCGTGGACGATGCCGAATCGTTCGTGGTTAAGCAGTAGCAAATTGGTGATTTGAATCGGAATTTTATTGAAAATCTGAGCCGATGCCTGGCTCACCAGTTCCTTGATGAGTGGGGATTTGAATTTTTTACTTTGCTGCGTAAAGGCGGGTTGCTCCGCAAAATTGGAGAGGAAATAGTCGAAGATTTCCGAAAAATCGTCACTATCTTTTAAGATGTTTTCCAGGTGTTTGGATTTTTCCGCTGTCATACTTATTTATTTGTTGTAAAAATAAATTTTTTCAACAAATAAGTCAAGTTGTTGGCCAAAAAATTATCCGCTAATTTCTTCAAAGCTCCCCACCCCGGTATGCCGCATACTCGGAATGGTGCCCGGACGCAACAACTGTAAGCACTGCATGCCCGCCGCTTCGGCTGCATCCAATTCTTCTTCAATGTCGGAAAGGAAAAGAATTTCCGCAGGAGGTAAGCCCAGTTGGCTGGCAATGTTTTGATAGGAGGCAACTTCACGCTTGTGCCCCACCGCCGTGTCAAAATTTTCACTAAAAAAGCCATTCAGATCACCGTACTCGCTGTGACCAAACAACAGTTTTTGTGCCCCCACCGAACCTGAAGAATAAATCCCCATCGGTATACCCTGCTGTTTCCAACGCTCCAGGGCTGGCACCACATCGGGGTACACATGTCCTTTAAAACCACCACTGTCGTAACCTACTTTCCAAATCAACCCTTGTAATAGTTTGAGGGCCGGGTGTTTTCGATCGGCAGTAATCCAGGAGAGCAGGCCATTGATTAGGTCTTCAGTGCTTTCAGCGGGAAGGCCTTCTTCAAGCAAAGTTTGTCGGGTTTGATCCAAAGCAGTAACTACGGCTGGATCCTGAAGATTCGCCCGCACAAAGTCCGGCAAGTTTTCAAATGAATAAGGAAAAAGAATCTTGTGCACGAAGTTGATGTCGGTTGTCGTGCCTTCGATGTCGGTGAGGATGAACTGCATGGATAGTGGAATGAAGATTTTTTTGAACCACCTTAGGCACCTTAGAGCACCTTAGGTCGCTTCTTTCTAAGGTGCTCTAAGGTGCCTAAGGTGGTTCAAAAACAAGCAGCGAAGCTGCCTAATTCAAATTGTACTGCTGATCAACCCCAGACTCCGTGTAATGCGGAACCCAGCCCGATTGATCAATAAATACCCGAATGGCTTTGACGAATTTTTTTGGGCCCATGTCAAACCAATGCTTGGTGTTGGCAGGTACTGAAATCAGGTCGCCGGCCTGGCAGGTTACGCAGAAGATGTCTTCGTCGCCGCCCAGGTTGAACCAAAACATGCCCTCGCCGTCCACAAAAAAGCGCACTTCATCCTCGGTATGGATGTGCTCACTCAGAAACTTGGTGCGCAACATCTCCAACTGTGGGTGATCGGGCGTCACATTGATCACATCGGCGGTTTTGTAGCCATTGGAATCCATGTAAGGCTTCAATTTGTGGGCGTAAGCGCCGATGATGGTGTCCTGATCAGCATTGTCAGGGAATTCAACTGCGGCTTCCCACTGCTCGTAAATGACCCCACGGGCGTTCAAAAAAGTTTTGATCTCGGCAGGATCGTTGACGACGGTTTGTTTGTCTGGAATGGTAAGGATGGCCATGGATAGAAGTTTATTAGAGTTGAGAAGTTGAGGAGTTGAGAAGTTGAGGCTGCCGCAAGCGACTTAGACAAGATTATTGCCAAAGTCGCTCGCGGCAGCCTCAACTTCTCAACTCCTCAACTCCTCAACTTCAATTTTAAATACTCACACTCTAACAAAAACTCCACCACTTCCACATGCCTTTTGGCATCGGCGACGGTGTTGCCCCAGGTGTACATGCCGTGTCCAGCGATGAGGAAAGCACGAAGTTCGGTATCGCTCCGTCGCACAAACTCTGCTAATTCGATAGACAATGCAGCAATATCCTGGGTATTGGCAAAGATGGGAATTTTTACGGAAACTTCATGGGTTTTGATGCCACTAAAACCTTTCAAAATTTCATAGTTTTCGAGCTCAACTGCCCCATGTGGCTGTAGCAATTGCGACACGACCGTGTTGAGTACGGTATGCGTATGCAACACGCAATGGGCTTCCGGGAAAAGTTGGTACACCGCGCAGTGCAGGAGGGTTTCAGCCGAAGGTTTACGGGCATCATCGATTGGATAGCCCGAGGCGTCTACCTGCAAAAAGTGCTTTTCGGCAAAGTCGCCCTTGTCCAGGCCACTTTGGGATACAAAAAAACTACTCTGTCCGGCCTCCCGGTACGAGTAATTGGAAGAAGTGGCTGGTGCCCAGCCTTTTTGGTGCAAAAAGTGAATGGCTTTGACCAATTCAGCGCGTTGGCTCATCGCTTTTTTTGAATGCAAGTGTACGATTTTTTTTTGAACCAGCTTGCTTACATCAGGGTCAACTCAGCGTTTATGGGCTTGATTTGTTTGAAAGAAAAATAGCAGCACCATTCTAAAAAAAATTGTATTTTGGGTACAAAATAACTGAACATGAGTACTGCCACGGCTCCGATAGCCGAAAAAAAGTATCCAATAACCTTAGAAGAAAGACTGGCGCTTGGTGAAAACGATGTACGTTTTCCGGGCACCTACGAGGAGTATCTTGAATTACTTGAACATGCAGAATATCCAGTAGAATTCTGCGATGGAGAAATCATTATTATGAGTATCGCATCAGACCAACACGAACAACTTGTAGCCAACATCCTAGGTATTTTATTTCTCACTTTTAGTGACAATCCCCTTTACAAAAGATATGGCAGCAATCGCCATGTATTTGATGTTATAGATGGAAAAGCTTGGTCTCCAGATGTTTCCGTGGTGAAAGGAGAACCAGAAATTTACACTTACAAGCCTGGGAAAACGGCCAATTTAAACCCTTGGTTGGTGGTAGAAATCCTTTCCAAATCCACTCGTTCTAAAGATTTGGGAGAAAAACAACCCTCTTATCGCAATATCTCTACCATGCGTTACATGCTTTACATCGAGCAGGATCGGCCTTTGGTAACGCTACATTATTGTGATGAAGTAGATTTGCGTTGGCGAAGTGAAGATTTTAATGCGCTGGATCAAGCGTTCGAGATCGAAGGAAAAGAAATTTCGCTGGCAGACATTTACAAAAACATTTCATTCTAAGGGACGGAAATAAAAAAGCTCAGCCTGGATGTCAGACTGAGCTTGGTAGCCTCGAGTGGAATCGAACCACTATCTTAGGTTCCGGAAACCTACATACTATCCGTTGTACTACGAAGCCGTATGAAATTTCTCTTTCGAGAGCGCAAATATACAAAAGCTATTTTCACAAAGAATAATTTTTTCTAAAAAAAGGAAACTACTTTTAGCAGAAATAAGTTCCAATGGAATGAGAAAGATTGCCATTTCGGACATTCACGGCTGCAATGCCACCTTTGAGGCTCTGCTCCAACAGATCAATTTTTCCAAAGCAGATCAACTGTTTTTGCTGGGCGACTACCTCGATCGGGGCCCTTCCTCCAAACAAGTACTGGATACCATCCTCAGGCTCAAGGCGGAAGGCTACCAGTTGCAATGTCTGCGGGGGAACCATGAAGAAATGCTGCTGTGGGCACTCAGTGGGCACAGTTACAATTTGGAGTCTTTTTTGCGGAATGGTGGAGACAGCACTCTGGCCAGCTTTGGCGTAAAACACCCTCGGGATATCCCCAAGCAATATTTGGATTTTTTGGAAAACCTTCCCCTGTGGATCGAATCGGATGAGTACATCTTCGTACACGCAGGGCTACATTTTGTGCCGGGCACCAGCCCTTTTGATCACCAAGATGAAATGCTCTGGATCCGCAATTGGTACAACGATCTGGATTGGGAATGGCTGGGGCAACGCTACGTTGTACATGGCCATACGCCTACGCCTCATCCCACTATTCAAAATTTATTTCGCCATTTTAACGGGTTACGGGTCATCAATATTGACGCAGGCTGTGTGTATCAACGGACGGGTTATGGGCAACTGTGTGCCGTGGATTTGAGCAATCGGCTCCTGTATTTTGAGCCGCGCCACCTTGAGGATGAGATTGGGTAAGCGTATATCAAATGAATCTTCCTATGACATGCGTTCATCCCTGAGGTGAGTCTTCAGTGCCTTAGGTTTCTTAGGTGGTAAAAAAGAAAGAACACGTATTTTTCACCACCTAAGAAACCTAAGGCACTAAAGATTCACCTTAGAAATTGTATCTTATCGCATCGCCTTAAAGGCATTGATCAAGCCATTTGTAGACACATCATGCGAATTCACAGACGCATCGTCTTCCAGCTCCGGTAAAATCTTATTCGCCAATTGTTTGCCCAATTCCACGCCCCACTGGTCAAAGCTGTAAATGTTCCAAATGACACCCTGGGTGAAAATTTTGTGCTCGTACAGCGCGATCAAGATGCCCAGGGTACGTGGATCGATTTTTTTCACCAAAATAGAATTGGTGGGCTTATTGCCCTGGAATACCTTAAAGGGCAGCAATTCCGCAATCTCCGCCGCCGACTTGCCTTGCTTAACCAACTCTGCCTCTACTTCTGCTGCGGTTTTTCCCATCAACAATGCTTCGGTCTGAGCAAAAAAGTTGGACATCAGCTTCACGTGGTGATCCCCAATCGGATTGTGGCTTTGCGCTGGCGCGATGAAATCACAAGGGATCATTTTGGTGCCCTGGTGGATCAACTGGTAAAAAGCGTGCTGGCCGTTGGTACCCGGTTCACCCCAAATAATGGGGCCGGTTTGGTAGTCTACAGCTTTGCCGTCGCGACCGACATACTTACCATTACTTTCCATGTTGCCTTGTTGGAAATAAGCGGCAAAACGGTGCAGGTATTGGTCATAAGGCAGAATTGCTTCGGTTGCAGCGCCGTAAAAGTTGTTGTACCAAATGCCAATCAGGGCCAGGATAACCGGGATGTTTTGTTCGAATGGAGTATTGTAAAAATGCTCGTCCATGGCGTGTAAACCTTCGAGCAATTCCCGGAAATTGTCGAAACCAATCACACAGGCAATGGGCAAACCAATCGCTGAACTCAGGGAATAACGGCCCCCAACCCAATCCCAAAATTCAAACATGTTCGCCGTATCAATGCCAAAAGCAGCTACTGCTTTTTCATTGGTAGACAATGCCACGAAGTGTTTGGCGACCTGCGATTGATCCTTAGCCTTGTGCAAAAACCAAGTTTTGGCCGTTTCGGCGTTGGTCATGGTTTCTTGCGTGGTGAAAGTTTTGGAGGCAATACAAAAGAGCGTGGTTTCCGGGTCCAGTGGTTTGAGGGTTTCCGCGATGTGGGTACCATCCACGTTGGACACAAAATGCACCTTCATTCCAGATTGCCAGTATGGTTTCAGGGCTTCGGTCACCATCACTGGGCCCAAATCCGAACCACCAATGCCAATGTTGACAATATCGGTGATGGCTTTACCTGTGTATCCTTTCCACTCACCCGACAGAATGCGTTTGCTGAAAGCCTCCATTTTGGCCAAAACGGCGTTAACATCGGGCATTACATCTACACCATCCACCAAAATCGGGCGGTTGGAGCGGTTGCGCAAGGCGATGTGCAATACGGAACGGCCTTCGGTGGCATTGATTTTTTCCCCGCTGTACATTGCTTCAATGGCGGCTTTGAGGCCACATTCTTCGGCGAGTTGCAAGAGGGTTTTGAGGGTATCGGCAGTGATGATGTTTTTGGAATAATCGACCAAAACGTCTTCAAAAATTTGGGAGTACTGAGCAAAACGTTGAGGGTCGGCGGCAAACAGGTCTTTCATTTGGACTTCCTGCATTTTGGAAAAATGCTCGGTCAGCTGTTGCCAGGCTTTGGTTTGGGTTGGATTTTGCTTGTGCATGGTTGCTTGGATTGCTTTGTTAGGGGCGATAAAAAATGAGCACATATTTTTGCCCCACAATTTAGAGGCAAATGTACAAACTAGCTTCACAAATAAAAGGAGGTACTGCCCTATTTCGGCAATTCAAATTTAATCGGCAAATCGAATTGAACCCGCACTGGATAGCCTCGCTGAATACCGGGTTCCCATTTGCGCATACCTTTGACCAGCCGGAGGGCTTCTTGATCACATTCCGGGCTAAGGCCTTTCACAACATACATATTGGTAAGTTCGCCCTCTTCTTCTACCACAAACTGCACAATTACCGAGCCCTCAATCCTTTTTTCCAGTGCACTTGGAGGGTACACCAAATTTTTTTTGAGGTAGTACTGAAGTGAATCTTCGCCCCCAGTAAAATTAGGCTTCATGCCTATTAAATTGTGTGTTTTTACCGGAGCTCTTTCAGCCTGAGCCTTGCTCTCTACGATGATGGCCGTGACGAGTATCGCAACCAGGACTAGCTGGCGCAAAAAATCTGAAAAGCGTTTTTGTTCCATTGGATTTTTTCTATTGTGTACAAAAGTAAAGAACAGAACCGTGAAGACCGCATGGAATTCCCAAAGTAAGGGACGGAAATGAACATTCCAATGCTATTTTCCTTTTTATGTGTAATCAAATCCAGCCAACTTGCGTACACAACTGATTCAATCCATCCGACCAGACCTAGACCTGGACAGCAGCCAGTCCACTCCAGCCGAACAATTCCAAAACCAAACCCTCCGGCCCATCCTCAAATTCCAGCATGAATTGCTGGTAGCCGCTTTTCGGGCCTACATCGACAAACGACACGGGATCTTCTTTCAATTGTCCGCCAAAGACCGGGTGGAGTGGATCAAACACAGTGTTCAAAAAGACCAGAGCTTGCGAAACACCTTGACAGGAATGGTCTTGGGTCATTTTACACTGGAAGAATGGGCCACATTTCAGGGCAACGAAGCGGAGCATTCCCGACGATTGATCCAAATGCTGATTCAACGTTTGCAATCTGCAGTTGAAAGTTTTAAAAATCAGGAATAATCCTGCGCACAATCAGCAAAAGCCTACCTTTGTCTCCTTAAATTTGTAGCACAAGGGGCGGTAAAAAATAAGTACTCATTTTTGCCCCACTACTAAGGTTAAAATACGATGTACAAACAACTGATTCAGGAACTTGGCGCTGCCCGCCTTGTCGCGGTCTCCAAAACGCAGCCCCATGAGGCCGTTATGGGCCTTTATGAACAAGGGCAACGCCTGTTTGGAGAAAATAAAGTCCAGGAGGTAGTGCCCAAATACGAAGCCTTACCCAAAGACATTGAGTGGCACCTCATTGGACATTTGCAAAGCAATAAGGTCAAGTTCATTGCTCCTTTTGTAGCGATGATCCACTCGGTGGACAGCTTGAAACTGTTGGAAGAAATCAACCGACAAGCAGCCAAAAACCATCGGGTAATCAACTGTTTGTTGCAGTTTAAAATTAACGATGAGGAGACCAAATTTGGGCTGAATCTCCAGGAAGCCTACGCCCTTTTGGAATCCCTCTCCTACCCTGCTTTACTCAACATCCGGCTTTGTGGCGTGATGGGCATGGCGTCTTTCGTGGAAGACGAGGAGCAGATTCGCCGGGAATTCAAGGCCCTGAAAAGCATATTTGATCAGCTCAAAGACCGCTATTTCCCCAATGACTCTGCGTTCAAAGAAATCTCCATGGGGATGTCTGATGATTATCCGATTGCGGTAGAGGAAGGCAGCACCTTGGTGCGGATTGGAACCTTGCTCTTTGGCGCCCGGAATTATGGGAATGTGGGGTAAATGGCTTAGTTTTGTACTTTGATTTGTTGTTGAATCTGGCATTTTGCATACTTCTAAGCACTCCCGACCCCTAAAGGCAGGGCCGATTGGTTCTGATTTTTATTTATTTAAGCAGCTTCGCTGCTTGTGTTTGTATAACCGCGACGACGCGACGGCGCGACGGAAAGTGTGCTTCGCACACCTTTTCGTCGTCTAACGTCGCGCATTTGGCGCAGCCAAATGAACCGTCGCGCCGTCGCGTCGTCGCGGTTATAAAAACGATTGGGCGCAGCCCAATCCAAAATGGTTTAAAAACAGAACCAATCGACCCTGCCTTTAGGGGTCGGGGGTTCTTAGGAGTCGCAGACTGATGAGCTCAACGCAAAAATATCACCTGAAAAGCCACCTAGCTTGAGTACCACCGCCTTTCTTTTTACGCCGCCCTTTACCCAACTGAATACGCCGTATCCAGCCACTGCGTACCTGAAAGGTTTTTTGAATACCAAAGGCATCAGTTCTTATCAAGCCGATTTAGGCATTGAGGTTTTTTTGGCCTTGTATTCTTCTAAAGGTTTGAGTGACTTGTTTCAGCACATTGCGGCTAAAAACCAAACCTGGTCGGAAAATGCCCGACGGATCATCGCCCTCCGCAAACACTACATCCAAACCATTGACGGGGTCATCAATTTTTTGCAAGGCAAAAACCCCACTTTAGCCCATCTCGTTTGCCAAGAGGGTTACCTGCCTCGCGCCGAACGCTTCAAACAACTCGCTGATTTAAATTGGGCCTTTGGCAGCATGGGTACCCAGGACAAGGCCAAACACCTCGCGACACTCTACCTCGAAGACCTGGCGGATTTGATCACCGAATGTGTCGATGAACATTTTGGGCTCAGTCGCTACGCCGAACGCCTGGGCCGTTCCGCTTACCATTTTGATGAATTGTACGCACAGCTCCAGGCGGAGTATACCTATATTGATCAACTGCTGATTCAAATCCTGAGTGCAAAAATGGCGGAGTTGACACCCCAAATGGTCGCCATCTCCGTGCCTTTCCCTGGCAACTTGTACACTGCTTTCCGCTGCGGGCAGTGGATCAAAAAAAACCATCCCGACAGCAACGTGGTCATGGGCGGCGGTTTTGCCAATACCGAATTGCGTTCGCTGAGTGACCCACGAGTGTTCGAGTTTTTCGACTTCATCACCCTGGACGATGGCGAAACGCCCATCGAAAACCTCATCGAGCACTTACAAGGCAAACGCCCAGTAGATTTGCTGAAACGCACCTATACTTTGCTCGCAGGTAAAGTGGAATACATCAACCACAGCCTCAACCGCGATTACAAACAAAATGAAGTGGGCACCCCCGATTACGGCGACTTGCCCTTGGATCATTACATTTCCGCCATCGAGGTAGTCAATCCAATGCACCGCATGTGGAGCGATGGGCGCTGGAACAAACTCACCATGGCGCACGGCTGCTACTGGGGCAAGTGTACTTTTTGTGACGTCTCGCTTGATTACATCAAATTGTACGAACCCGTAGCCGCTCAACTCTTGTGCGACCGCATGGAGGAGCTGATCGCCCAAACTGGCGAACGGGGCTTCCATTTTGTGGACGAAGCCGCGCCGCCCGCCCTCATGCGTGCGCTGGCGCTGGAGATCATCCGCCGCAAACTCACCGTTACCTGGTGGACCAATATTCGTTTTGAAAAAAGTTTTAACCGAGATTTGTGCCTCTTGCTCAAAGCTTCGGGTTGTATTGCCGTGTCAGGCGGACTGGAGGTTGCCTCCGATCGCTTGTTGGCTTTGATTCAAAAGGGCGTGACTGTTGCCCAGGTGGCACGCGTAACCCGCAATTTCACGGAAGCGGGCATCATGGTACACGCCTATCTGATGTATGGCTTCCCCAGCCAAACCGCGCAAGAAACCATTGATTCCCTGGAAATGGTGCGGCAACTGTTTGAGGCGGGGGTATTGCAGTCGGGATTTTGGCACCAGTTTGCCCTTACCGCGCATAGCCCGGTGGGACTCGATCCAAAAGCTTATGGAATCAAAATCGAGCCCGGTTGCAGTGGGCCTTTCGCCAACAACGATATTCTGTTTACCGACCCGACCGGGACTGACCACGATGCGTATGGTTTTGGTCTAAAAAAATCGCTGCTGAATTACATGCACGGGATTGGCTTTGAATTCCCCTTACAAGATTGGTTTGAATTTAAGGTAGCACGTACCCAAGTTCCGAAGGATTACATCGTCAATGCGCTGAATGAGGATGAAATTTCTTCCATCAAACCCAATGCCAAGGTGGTTTGGCTAGGTAATCCTCCCGAATTGGAAATCAGCAGCAAAACCAAACGGGGTGAAACCTGGGAAAGCGCCCTCCTTACTTTTTATAATCAAAAAGAAAACCTAAGTATAAAAGTGGAGGTGCCTCAGGGCAAGTGGGTGGTAGAAATTTTAGAAAAAATTGCGGTAGATCAATCCGAGACCTGGACTTTTCAACAGGTTCAAGAGCATTATGAGGCAGAGGGCCTGGAAGATTTCGACTTGTTTTGGTACAATAAGCCCTTTAATAAATTGGGCAAACTGGGATTATTGGTGTTGTAAGTTTCTTTGTACTGTTGTTCCACTCATAAAAAAATGGGTGGACAGCATGACAGCGCAATAAAAAAGGAATACAACAGCGGTTTTGCGTTAGTCGGGGTTCAGTGCTTGGTTTGACGCATTTTGCTCTATTTGAACTGTGGTGCTTTGTATCAAGTGCATTGCTAAAAATCCCACCCGAATGCAAAGCCGCTAGCGAGGTTCAAAAGCTGTAAATGGGCATGTTGGTTATCACTGGGCAACTACCAAAGCGGTTAAAGCATTACGTAAGATACAAGGCCATCCGTAAATTTTAACCGCGCTGGCGGTGGCAGGATGATCTTGGGCAATTTTTGCAATTTTAATGGTCACAATTTTCGAATTGTTCTATTGGTTCTGGATCGGAGGAAGACTAGAAGCCCCGCTTGGGGCGACATGTGGGTAGCCTATTGCGATCCCAGGGTTTTTCGGAGTCCTGTAGGGACGAAAGGTGGGTATTGTTGCCTATGATGCATATATATGGTATCTCTGACGGGTTTGGCCACGGATTTTGTATTGTTTGAGATGTTTTTTTTAGGCATTCTAGAGTTCTCATTTTGGATTGTGGTTAAGGCCATCAAGTTGTCAATCTTCAATCAATATATTCATTATTAATTTTTTAAAAATAAAACATAACAATACTTGGATATTTAAAGTGTTTGATTTAGCTTTGTAAGGCTGAGCTTAAAGTGCATATATTTACGCGTTAGCGGTTATGGCAGAACAACCCATACTATACAGAAAAAATCAGTAATCAAGACGACACAAAATGGACTTTACAACATTAACGACAGCAGGAAATATTGGATTCTACAACAGTTGTGAGGTAACAGAAATATTCTTACACAGAAAAAGTGATAACGCTGTATTTAACTTTTTTACGTTAGCTGTTTTTGAAGAAAAACCATACAATGGTTTAAATAAAAAATTCTTGGGTAATAGAATTGCCATAAATGATGTTTACAATTTAGGTATCCAACGTTATTGGTTTACTGTTGCAGATGCAAATACAAAATTTGACGCACTTAGGACACAAAATAAATGGAGTCTGGATGGAATTAACTTTTCACAATTCCCACAACTTAAATACCTACCGAAACAATATGTTCCTTCCGTTGAAGGAAATCGTGTAAACCATATTCTAAAAAATAATTTTCACAATGGTTCCTATACAATAGAGTTCTTTGATGAAATTAAATCAAACCTTAGTTTTATTTTAGAAATAGATTCATTAGCAAAGTATAACGAACTTTGCGGAAAAATAAGTGAACACGTCCCAATAGACCTATCCGTTGTTCGTGACAGAATAGGAAATTTTATTTTTCAATTCCCTGTAACCATAATTGAACCACATTCAAAAGCACTTTCTACTCGGGACGGTGTTGATATGGATTTTTATTGGCATGATTCTTTTTCTCATACAAGTCTTCCAGACTGCTTAATACAAGTAGAATCTACATTTGACAAGAATTATATGGGTTCGACAATTACAGAGTACAACAAAACCAATAATCAAAAAATCATTATAGGAAATCTTGACCAAATAAATCACATAAAAATTTGGAGAAAAGAGCCGAGTTTGATTTTATCTACTTTTAGTGGCACATACATTCGTGGTTTTCATTTGGGTATGGGAATAGTGAATCCAGAACCAAGAATATTTGAAATAGACGGAAATAAGGTTAATGTTCAGATTGCCTCTAAGGAGAATCACGGTAATAAAAAGAAAACACCAGCATACACAGACTACATATCAAACAATCTTTACGATGACGAAAAACAACAATTAGCAAAGAGATTAGCCTTCAAACAATACAACAATTCTCTTTCTGAGATTGCGTTAAACGACATAAGGAAGTTGATTAGAGAAAAAGATGAAAATGGCGTGTATTTGTGGGACCCATATTTGACTTCAACGGATATTTTAAACACACTTTATTATTCACCATCAGCAAATGTAAAAATTAGAGCAATAGGAGCATACAATAAAAATGTTAGAAAAATTCATGAAACAGATGGTGATAAAGAAGTAGATGATACTGATTTTAAGGAAAAATTAGAAAAACACATGGATAAAAACAGACTTATCCTTGAAAATCCCAACCACAACAATTATGGATTAAATATTGAATTTAGAATTCAACATTCAAATTACGGGTGGGCATTTCACGATAGGTTTCTTATTTTCCCAAGTAGCAAATTGAAAAGACCACAAGTATATTCTCTTGGAACATCAATTAACTCTTATGGAAACACTCATCATATATTACAAGAGGTTTCACACCCACAACCTGTTGTTGACGCCTTTAATGAATTGTGGATTAAATTAAATCATCCTGATTGCTTGGTATGGAAATTCCCGAAATGATATTAACGCAGGCGTTAGCTAAAAGCGATTCAATTTCTATTCACATAGAATTGAATAATCTTTTAAGGAAACTTGAAAGCAAAACAATTGAAAAAATACTTAGTGCCGAAGAAGACGAAGAAATATGGTCAATTGACAATAAGATTCGAGATATTGTAACTCAAACCATACATTTTAATCAGAATTCAGAGAGTGACAAGATTGAAAATGTTGCACAAATTATTTTTTTTGCTAAGAAATATCTCCGGAAAGGCGTTTCCAATGGGGATGTAAAATCTATACTAATCTTTCTTAGCGTAAATTGTTACTTACACGTAAAGGTTAAAAGCTTGCTCTCTACAATCGAGTTGAAAAGCAGTTACACAAAGGCGGTATCCGAAAAAATTATACAGGTTTTAAAAAGCATTAAATTATCACCCCAAGCATTACCCAATGCACCATATTGGGAAAAAGAAATTATGAGTGAATCCCAAAAGGGATTTTCAGAAAATGATATTGCTAAAACTTACAGATTTATTGAAGCAGTTGAACACGGTGGTAGAGGTTTTTATTTCAATTTTCTATTGGAAAGTTTACTTTCATTCCTATTCCACTTAAATTACACTTGTTTCCTTAATACATTATCTCTTTTACAACATCCAACTGACTTCGTCTTTTATTTTCAGAGTTTCCAAAAAGAAGACCTTTTAAAAATAGCAAACGAAACTTCAATTTCAAATAAATGGCTAAACTTTGAACTCATTCGTCAAATTATTGAAAAAGAACACAAAGAAACTATTGACGAATTAGAGATAGAAGCAGTAAAAAATGTTCTTAATAGAATTAAACTTAACGACTTTAATTTTTTAAAACAGACAGCAATCTATTTTCATAGAAGTAGATTGTTTAATGCTGCGTTGGGTGTTTTTTTGGCATCAGTCAATAATATGGAAATGGAAGAAATCATATCCGATTTTTCTATTGACAAATACTCTTTTCACATTAAGACAAGAGATGAGTTATTAAATCATTATGCAAAACCCGTTTCAGTAGAGCAACTTGATTTATTTCTTGAACTAATTTTCAATAAATGGAAGCACTACTTTGACAACATTTTAACAACGGAAGATTTTTATCAAAACAGCATTTTGTTGACGGACTTTGCAAACTTTGTTGTTCACTACCATACACGCAAAACGGCTGACAATGATTTAGTTTCCTCAATGGATAACTTAATACAAAAAATTAAGTTCATAGACTCTGAATGGTCAACTTCCAGTTCTCAACAGCTAACAAAATTTCATTTATATCATTCCGAACTTTATTTACTAACATACGCCTACAAATACAAAAAGATAAATAATCCTCAAATGCTGACGAATTACGAAGGTATTATAAACGACAAAGTTCAACGTTCACGTTATGTATCAGGCGAAACGCAACAACTTTTGGAGATAGGGAAAAATAATATTGACAGAACAAAAGACGAATAATAACAGCAATGACAAAAAATGAAACACGACAGACAGAAAAGCCACAAACCACTAACTGGCTGGCAAAAAAGCGGGTTCAGGGGTTAATTGAACATTCTACCTCGTATCAAGTTTTGTGCTGGGTTGACAATTTAGTACTTCGAAATCCGCTTCTTCGCCAAGCGCCAAAACGTCATCACCAACCCCAACAAAACCAACATGGATAACGAAACAGCAAAATACATCATTAACTACTTCTCCAACTTACTGACAAGTGAGGAAAAAATGGCCATTAAGACCAGCTCAATGTTTAAACTTGAGCACTCGAATTCCAAAAATCCGAACTTAACCAAAATGTACCGAGAGAACGGTTGGTTGACTTCCGACCAATCAGTTCTTGATTTACTCAAAGAAGGCTACGATAACTTTGAGTTGAATGTTGCGAATAGAATAATGGAACAAAGCCCTGACAAGGTGTTTTTCAACAATTGTCCAAAGTGTAATAAACTTGCACGGACTCCATACGCAAGACAATGCCGACATTGTGGACATAAATGGCATGACTTGACGGTTGCACAATTCAAACTGAATGGTTCTTTTCAATTAACTGGAAGACTCTTTTTCTTAATTGGGCAAATAACAAAAGGTGAAATTAAGCAAGGGCAAATTATGGACTTGACATTTTTAGGACTCAACAAAAAACCAAAAATTGAAGCAATTGAGTTTGCGCTTATGCGACAAGATGGAAAAATATCGGAAGATGTTGGACTCGGAACTTCCGAGCTAACAGAAGAGGATAAAGAATTTATTAAAGTCAAAGGATCATGTATTACACCATTTGACATTATTGAAGAACAATAAGAGACATCCCGCCAACCTGCCCGATACGGGTAACCTTTGGCGAT
>JAIYAV010000257.1 GCA_027488855.1 Saprospiraceae bacterium | reverse complement strand
GAAACAAGCCCTCCATTGTAACAACCTGGTCAACATTGTTTATTTTATTGGCATTTTCTACCACGCTAAAAGTAGTGATTAGCGTAGTGAATAAGTGTTTTTTTGTGCCCGAATGGTACCGAAAAATCTGTTTTTTTAGGTTGATATTGTCCGCATCTTTTTTAGTCAAATTATAATCACTTTCACTGAATTTGATTTCACAAATATTCATGGAGTTGTCGTTTCGATCAATGATCAAATCTATCTGTGTACCAGCGTAACCATCTTTAGGCAGTGCAAAAAATGAGGATGCAGTTGAGTACATTCCTTTGATACTAAGGCTCTCTCTGATTTGGTCAATGTGATAAAGGCAGATATTTTCATAGGCATAACCACTCCAGGCTTTCCATTTTGGCAGCTCGCTAAGCCGGGTAAAATCAACATGGGCGTTTTCCCCTAGGGGCTCTAAAAAATTAAGGTAAAAAAGAGAATAAGCATCCGTCAATCGATAAAGGCTTTCCCTACTTTTTTTACCATGACCATTGTAAATTCCGATAAAACCCGATTGAGAAAGTTCCTTCAATATTTCGGTCAGCATACCACCATTGGTGAAACCTGTGGCTTCTATCAGTTGGGTACGGGTAAGCCCCATTTTTTTTTGCGCCAAAGCTTTTACTATGGCTATATACTTTTCGGCATTGTCAAATAGCGAAGCGAAAAGGCGGTCAAATTCATACCTCAAATAACCATCAGCTTCAAAGCATACATTTTGGATGTTTTGGGCAGCCGAAAGACCCGGTTTAATCTGGTCCAAATACATTGGAACTCCCCCCATTGTCATATAAATTTGGACAATTTGGTAACGATTGAGCTTGATCTGACGAGATTGTAAAAATTTCTCTGTCTCTGCCAATGTGAACGGATACAAGTAAATGAGTTTCGTAACTCGATTGTGCAATCCTCCTCGGTCATTGATCACTTTACCAATCATCCAGGAAGCAGCCGAACCACAAATGACTACAACCACGCGCTGTTTGGTCGCCCAACTGTTCCAAAACCAACTCAAACCTTTAAGAAAATCTGAACGCTTTGTTCCTAGCCACGGTAATTCATCAAAAAAAATAACTTTCTTTTCTTTAAAGTTAGCTTGTTCAAAGGCTTGACTCAACATAAAAAAAGCGTCTAACCACGATTTCGGCTTATCGGGAGCTGGATACAAGGGAAAGTTTTTTACCAACTGCACCCAGAATAGATGCAAT
This sequence comes from Saprospiraceae bacterium, assembly GCA_027488855.1. GTDB lineage: Bacteria > Bacteroidota > Bacteroidia > Chitinophagales > Saprospiraceae > Haliscomenobacter. The sequence goes on along the minus strand of JAIYAV010000257.1, from coordinate 10,870 downwards.
TGCTCTTTTTGAGTGGCAAACTGCACACCAGTAAGTTCAAAAACCAATTTTTTCTCGTACACATTCCCAATCAAAAACGTTTTGCCTATCCGCCTTCTGCCAACTACGGCCACCATTTCGGGCTTATCAGAAGCAATTGCTGCTTCCAATTCAGCGATTTGTTTTTGCCTCCCAATGATTTTTTCCATGCTTATTCCGCTTTATCTGTGCAAAATTACATAGATAAAGCGGAATAGCAAGTCTTATTCCGCTTTATCTATACAAAAAGACACAGATAAAGCGAATTATACTCATTGAAACAATGAAAACTGCTGCAAAAAAATTAGCTTTTCTTAATTTCGATTAAAAAATGCTCATCACCTACCCACTCCTCCTAGATGGCGGCCTCTCCAATGAACTGGAAAGGCAAGGCTGCGATCTCAATCAAAAATTGTGGAGTGCGAAATTGCTGGAATCCAATCCTGAAGCGATCATTCTTGCACACCTCACTTATCTTGAATCTGGTGCGGAATGCATCATTACTTCCAGTTATCAGGCTACCCTGCCCGGGTTTATGGCGATTGGTTATGACGAGGATTCGGCCAGAGGATTGATTCTTAAATCGGTTCAATTGGCAGAGGAAGCAAGAAGCCGTTTCCTGGCATTAAACCCACAGGCATCAAGACCTTTGATTGCGGCCAGCATTGGTCCTTACGGCGCCTATTTGGCCGATGGCTCTGAATACCGTGGCGATTACGTCATCTCTGATCAGGAGTTGAGGGACTTTCATCAACCAAGAATCAATTTGCTCGATCATTCCACGGCAGATCTGCTTGCTTGTGAAACCATTCCTGGGTTCCAGGAAGCTAAGGTGCTAGCAGAAATTTTGGAAAATGTAACCAAGCCCGCCTGGGTATCCTTTTCCTGTAAAGATGGTCAACACATCAGTGATGGCACCCCCATTGAGCAATGTGCCGCTTATTTTGCCGATCACCCGACTGTATTTGCCATTGGGGTGAACTGCACTTCTCCGGAATTTATATCCCCATTGATTCGATCCATCAAAACGAAATCCGGGAATAAAAAGATAGTGGTATATCCCAATTCAGGCGCCATTTACCATGCTGAAAGTAAAACCTGGTCGGGTCTTTCGGATCTGCCTTCCTGTGAACTCATGGTAAAAGAATGGATGGATTTGGGCGCTGATATTATTGGAGGTTGCTGTGGAATTGGCCCAGAACAAATTAAAGCAATGGGCCAATCATTTCCAAAATAGATTCTTAATCTTAACTTAACGTGAGTTTTGACTTAATGGAATTGAAAATCAATTCGATAAATCCCAGACGAGTTGTTTTGCTGCCTGGAGGGCAGCTATCTTGGTAGATATAAGGTAATCAGGATATTGTTGCGGCTGCCCGGGGGGCAGCTATCTGTAAGATTTTGTCAAAGATAGCTGCCCCCCGGGCAGCCTCGAACCATAAACATTCCATTATTTCTACCAAGATAACTGCCCTCCTGGCAGTTTTAATTCAAAACTCACGTTAACTTAGCTGCCAATCCTATTGGTCTTAAATAGGGAACGTATCATAGGCTGATCCTACAGGAAAAGTAAAAATATGCATATGAAATACTTCATCATTTTAAGCATACTTACGATTGGCTACACAATTCCTAGCTTGCTAGAAAATAGACCACTCAAAACCGTAGAAATTTCGCAACAGCTATCCGATGAATTTGTAAATCCCCCCTCGTCCTATCGGCCCGGTGCTTTCTGGTGCTGGTTGAATGGCAACATGAGCACTACTTCGATTACCAGAGATTTGGAAGCCATGAAATCCAAAGGAATGAACCGGGCTGAAATCTGGGATGTGGCAGCCATCCGGAATCCATCTTTTATTCCAGCCGGGTCAGCATTTCTGGGAGACGAATCTGTACGCCTGATCAAACATGCGATAGCAGAAGGCAAAAGATTAAAAATGAGCATTGGTATTGTTGCCTCCAGCGGGTGGAATGCTGGCGGATCATGGGTTACACCCGATTGGGCATCCAAGAATCTCTATTTTTCCACGGTGGATGTATCGGGACCACAGGTCCTCAGCATTGACCTGCCCTTTCCAAAATTCCCGGAAGGCTGCCCCATGAAAGACCAGCATACGCCGGTTTTCTACAAGGATGTTTCGGTACTTGCCGTTCCTTATGATGAAAAAAAGCAAATCAGTGATGTTGCTCAAGTAAAAAGCCTTACCCCATTTTTTAAGAATGGCAAATTGGAATGGAATGTTCCAGAAGGGAAATGGACCATCCTGCGGTTTGTTTGTTCCAACAATGGCCAGCGCTTGATTGTACCCTCCCCCAATTCGAATGGCCTTTTTATTGACTTTTTTGACCCCAATGCGACCATCAGGCATCTAAAACACTTTATGGACCGCCTTGGGGTAACGCCCGAAAATTCTTCCGAAGCTGGTCTGGGCTATTTTGAATTCGACAGCATGGAACTTGCTGAAGGCACCCCATGGACTGACTTATTTCCCGCCATTTTCAAGGAAAGACGGGGATATGATTTGGAGCGGTATTTACCCGTGCTGGCAGGCTGGGACATCAGCAATTGTTCGGATCGCTTTCGTTACGATTTCAAGGAAACAGTTAGTGACCAGCTGATTTATAGTCATTATCAAACCGGCACTGAATTCCTGAAGCAATACCATGCCGAGCTTGTTTCTGAATCCGGCGGCCCCGGCCCACCCGTTTGGGAAACCTGCCCGGTTGACGCTTTAAAAGCATTGGGGGCCGTCTCCGTTCCAAGGGGCGAATTCTGGATACAGCACCGCAACATGTTTTTAATCAAAGAGGTATCCAGTGCGGCTCACATCTACGGAAAAAAAATTGTGGATGCCGAGTCTTTTACAACCTGGAGAAGATGGAAGGATTCGCCCTTTACATTGAAAAAAGCGGTAGACCGGGCATTTTGTGAGGGCCTTAACAACATTACCTTCCATACTTTTGCCAGTACCAATCCGGAAGACGGCCTCCCGGGCCGAACCTATCATGCTGGTTATGATATGAACCCGGGTACAACCTGGTGGTCCAAATCTAAACCCTTTATGGATTACCTGTCGCGGTGCAGTTATATGCTGCAACAAGGATTATTTGTGGCCGATGCCTGCTACTATTACGGCGACCAGACCCCTAATTTCTTCCCGTTTTTTCATGATGTTCCTGAAAAACCCCGCCTCAAAGGGCTAGGCAATGGGTATGATTTTGATGTGGTCAACACCGATGTCATTCTGAACAGGATGTCCGTTAAGGATGGCAGATTGGTTTTGCCCGATGGCATGAGTTATTCCATCTTGATGCTACCAGATCAGGTGCAGATGACCATGGAAGTGCTGGAAAAAATCATGAAACTCGTAAAAGCAGGCGCTACGGTGGTTGGGCCGCGCCCAGAAACGGTTCCGGGTTTGAAAGATTGGGAAAAGAAAAATAGTACCCTGAATCGGCTCGCTGCTGAATTATGGGGCACCTCCGATGGCCAAAAAATTTTTGAACACACCTATGGGAAAGGCAAGATCATCTGGGGCCTTGCTGCGGATCAGGTTTTGAGTAAACAATCAATTGAGCCCGATTTTAGTTGTACCGGAACTTCGCCAATCGATTACATCCATCGGACCACTGCAATGGGAGAAGTTTATTTTTTGAGCAATGAAAGTGAAAAGACCATAACCACGATAGGTAAGTTCAGGGTAAAAGGGAAATACCCGGAAATATGGGATCCATCGACAGGCGCCATTTCCCGGGTTGCAGCTTATACCCAAGCGAAACGGTCGACAAGTTTCGAAATCGAACTGCCTCCCCATGGTTCCACCTTTGTCGTATTCAACAATACCAGACGCAGTCAATTGACTGCCTTGACTGACTTAAAAAAAGGGGCGGTGGAAACAAGCATTTCTGGGCCCTGGAAGGTCAGTTTTCCACCCAATTGGGGTGCTCCAGCATCGGTAGTTTTCGACCAATTGATTTCCTGGACAGCGTCCGAAAATAACGGAATAAAATACTTCTCCGGAACGGCAGTTTATCACAATTCTTTCAAGCTTAGCGATGGAGCGGGCAAAAAAACAATCCTGCTCAACCTGGGAGATCTGCGGGATGTCGCCGAGGTTTTTGTGAATGGGAAATCCGCAGGGATCTTATGGAAAAAACCTTACCAGGTAGACATCAGCCAATTGGTTCAACCCGGTACGAATGACCTCAAGATAGAGGTTGTTAATTTGTGGATTAACCGAATTGCTGGTGATATGCTACTGGACCCGAAAGATCGGTTCTGCAAAACGAATCAGTCTTACATGACTTCAGAAATTTGGCCCGGCGGAGATGAACCGTTCAGGATTCAGACTGCGGGCTTATTGGGGCCGGTTAGTTTAATTGAAAGGTAGCATTGGGTATTTTTTTACCAGGCAAAAAGCAGGATACTCATTGGGACAGGTGCTGATGCTGGACAAAAAAGAGTTGTAGCCGGGGTACGCATTTTGTATTTTTTCGAAAGTCCTGGGGCTGCCTATCTTCGAGCAATCTGCTCATTGTCAAGTTGATAAAATTAATAAAATCCAGATGCTTAGAGCTTTTGTGCTACTGGTTTATCTTTACGATGCGGACGCGACGAGTACGCATATTTCTGCGTAGCGGTCATTGTAAAGCGACACTCTGACAATCTAAACAAGGCTTTTAATTTGACTACTGAAAGAATGGAAAGCTTTGTTTTTAAAACACCCGAAGAGCGGTATTTAGATTTGATAAAAAACCACCCTGATATTTTCAACAGTATTCCATTGTATCACATTTCTTATTATTTAGGGATTCAAGGTCCTTCATTAAGCAGAATACGAAAAAGAATTTCGATGAAGTGAAACGATTTTAACTTGGGTTAAAGTTTTAGTCTCTTCTTGCAAATATCTTTGTTGCATGAAAAAAATTATTTTTTCTGCTGTGTACATTGTTTGTGTGCGCAACAATTTATCTACAATCCAAATCAAAAGTCATGAAAGTAACAGAGAATCAACAAGCCCCCGATTTTAAAACCGTTGATGTGTTTGGGAGACCAGTTGGTATATCCACCTTTAAAGGAAAAAAAATTTATCTATCATTTTATAGAAATGCGGGCTGTCCTGTCTGCAACCTAAGATATCATCAACTTGAAAAGGAAATTCCTTTTTTCAAAGCAAATAACGTTGTTTATATTGCTGTATATCAAAGTAAAAAAGAAAATATGTTGAACTATTTGAATTCAATGTATTCGGATACCTCTTCAATTTATCCTTTGATGGTGGCTAATCCAGAAAACTCTTTGTACAAACAATACAATGTTGAAAATTCAATAGGTAAACTTTTAAAAGCTCTACTTTTTCATGGCGGTTTGAAAGACGTGAATGAAGGAAAGAAATTGTTTAAGACAAAGGTTAAAGATGATAGTTCTAAAGATTTAATTAGTGCAGAATTTATTATTGATGAAAATGGTCAAGTAATAAAATCGCACTACGGTTCTTACTCAGGCGAGTTTATCGCAGTTGAAGAAATCAAAAGAATAATCTCAAATAAATAAACTTTAGAACTGAAGATGAGACACTTCATTAAACTAATCGAATACGAAAAATGGGCGAACTTGAAAGTTTATGAAGCCATAGTATCGGCATCCGAGACTGACGAAAGAGCTTTAGAACTGTTTTCTCATTTATTGAATATCAATAACATGTGGTTAAATTTAATTCTTGAGCAGCCTCAAACTTTAACGCTTTGGGAAAAACATACTATAAAGAAATGTAAAGAATTAATATTGTCCAACACTTTAAATTGGACAAAATATTTAAGCAGTGCGGAAAATTCAGATACTGAAAAAATTGTAGAATTTACGCCTGCCTATGGAGGTGAAAAACGGAAAATTACGATACGTGATGCAATTACAGGAATAATAATTCACTCAGCTTATCACCGTGGACAAATAATTTTAAGACTAAAACCTTTGGTAAAAGAATTGCCATTAACTACTTACCCATCTTTTGCAAGTTTTCTTTAAAGCAGACAAATATTAAGTCGCTAGCAATTCTTTAACTTTATTTTTTTGTATAAAAAAGTTTAAGCAAACCGAAAACAACTTCCGCTTATCGAGTAGCCCGCCCCGCCAGTTGTAACTGACGGGGATTGGCTCTCAAACCCGCTTGCGCAAGCGTATCGCTGGAATAAGTCTTCAGACTTGTTCCGATTATCCCCGGGTTTACAGACCTTAGCCTGACGGCTATGGCGAGCAAGTCCTCATGCTGGACAAAAAAGAGTCGTAACGTAGTGCGCATTTTGTATTGTCCGGAATGGGTCTTTTAAATATTGCGTACTTCGCATTTTGTATTGTTTCGAAAGTCACAAACCTGGGCATCTTCAATCAATCAATTCATTATCAGGTTGATAAAATTAAAAATAGTGGATGCTGGAAAATTTGGTGCTCCCGATTTATCTTTACCGTGCGGACGCTACAAGTACGCATATTTACGCGTTATGTGCAACCTTATGGCTCTTAACATTATAATCAACATGAAAGGAAAAGTCGAAAATATTTTCAATCAATTAGAGCAAACCAAAGATTCACTAATGACAAGACTTGATGAAATCGATTCTGTCATGCTGCAAAAAAAACCTTCTGATGAAAATTGGTCAATTGTTCAAATCATAAGTCATTTAGAGAAAATAGAAAGCGGCACCTTAAAGTATATTGAAAAAAAAATAGGTGTGGATAGTCCTTTAAAAGGAAGCGGATTAATAGTTAGCATAAAGGGGTTGATACTGAGGTTAAGTCAGAAATTACCATTAAAGTACAAAACTAATCCCAGACTTGAGGAGGATTCTAATTCTGTCAACTATCAGGATGTAAAGGCTAAGTGGACAGAAACCAGAGAAAAAATGAAAGTCATGTTAAATAGACTGTCAGAGGAGCAACTGAATACACCTGTCTACAAAAACTATGCTGTGGGATACATCAGTATCGCAGAACAAATGAAATTCTTGCTCGTTCATTTGCAAAGGCACATAAAACAAATTGATAAAACGTTTAAAAAGATTAAATATGAAAATTGAAAAAATTCAAATCCCTGCAAGGGACGGGTATATGTTGTCTGCAAATTTATACACGTCTATGGAAGTCAGCAAAGGTTTTGTTCAAATACATTGCGGAACGGGAATACCTCAGAAACTATATTCAAATTTTGCTTCCTTCTTGGCGGAAAACGGATTCACCGCACTTACCTTTGACTATCGAGGTATAGCAGAATCAGCACCAAGATTTCTTAAAGATTCTGATGCGAAAATAAGTGACTGGGGTAGATTAGATATGTCTGGTGTCTTTGATTGGGTACTTTCTAATTTCCCAAATCAGAAAAAAATTATAGCTGCACATAGCATGGGTGGGCAAATGATTGGGCTGATGGATAATCATAAAGAAATAGACCAGTTGTTCTTTATTGCCTCATCAACTGGATATTGGCGTGACATGAGTAATCCTTACAAGTGGTTGCCCGCTTTTTATTGGTATTTTATGATACCTATTCACATAAAATTATTCGGATATGTAAACGCCATGAAAGTAAAGCAAGGTGAAAACCTGCCAAAGGGCGTTGCGTTAGAATGGAGAAAATGGTGTACAAATCCCGATTACTTCGAACCCGAATTTGAAAAAACACTAAACCCAGTGTTTTTTGACCAAATAACCACACCTATTAAATCAATACAGATTCAAGATGATCCCTTAGCGAACAAAACTACTGCAAACAAATTGCTGAAATATTTCAAAAATTCTAAGATTGAGATAGAGGAAATCAATCCTAAAAATTATGGTGTGGAAAAAATTGGTCATACTGGGTTTTTCTCCAGAAAATTCAAAAATAGCCTTTGGATGAAAATAATGAATGAAATGCATGAATAATGCTGTTTGTCAATAATGAATGCACGTAGCAAGACTTAAAAAGAAGTGATCAGTATACACTAACCGTTAAAGAGAACGAAATATATTGCTAAAAAATTATCATTAAACGGTACCGTCTAAAATTTGCTAATTCAGTTTACTAACTTTGTAGTGCTAAGATTTATTATACACAATTTAAGCACATTGACAAATGAAAATTAAGACAACAGGAAAAATGAACAACAAAAACTGGCAAACAATTTTGCTAATTGGATTTTTAATTTGGCTTGTAGCTACAATTATATTTAGACTTTTAGGTCAATACTTCTTTATCACTGAAGACAATTTAATCTTGATTATACCGCTAACACGGGCTTGGCAAAAGTGGCGGTTCAGTGCTCCGCAGACACATTTGTGGTCAATCAAAGTTTGGTTCTCCGCATCAACATTTGTGGTGAAAATCGCCATCTTCGCCAATACCCAAACCGTTATACCAATAGATAAAATGAAATTTACTTGGAGCTTTTGTGCTACTGGTTTATCTTTACGATGCGGACGCGACGAGTACGCATAATTCCGTGTTAGCGTTAAGTTTAAAAGACCTTTGAGTATGACAATAACAATTTCAGACAGACGAGATATTCAGCTTGACGACATCATTGATTTGTATAGAGCAAACAAATGGAGTTCTGCCGACAAACCAAATGAATTGTACGCTGCTTTGACAAATTCCCATTCCTTATTTTCCGCTTGGGACAACGATAAATTAATTGGCATTGGTAACGCAATTTCGGATGGACACTTAGTTGTTTACTATCCTCATTTACTTGTTCATCCCGACTATCAAGGAAATGGAATTGGTCAAATGATTGTAGAAAAAATGCAAGAGAAGTATGGTCACTTTCATATGCAGATGCTTACAGCAGACGGAAAGGCAATTGACTTCTACAACAAAGTTGGCTTTGTTCGGGCAGGACAAACCCAACCAATGTGGATTTACAAAGGAGACGAACATTAAAATAGAAATTATGATTGCACGAATTTGGCACGGCAAAACAAGCGTTGATAATTTTGACGCCTATACTGACTTTCTAAAACAAGTTGCTATTCCCGATTATCAAAAGACAGATGGTTTTAAGGGCTTAACTTTTTTAAGACAAATCCAGAATAATGAAGGACATTTTAACCTTATAACATTTTGGGAAAACCTTGAAGCAATAAAAAACTTTGCAGGACATGACTTTGAAAAAGCAAAATACTATCCAGAGGACGACAACTTTCTTTTAGAATTTGAAGAGAAAGTAAATCATCACGAAGTATTTGCATCTTGACAATAAACCCCGCTTGCGCAAGTATATCGCTGGAATAAGTCTTCAGACTTGTTCCGATTATCCCCGCGTTTACAGACCTTAGCCTGACGGCTATGGCGAGCAAGTCCTCATGCTGGACAAAAAAGAGTCGTAGTGTAGTGCGCATTTTGTATTGTCCGGAATGGGTCTTTTAAATATTGCGTACTTCGCATTTTGTATTGTTTCGAAAGTCACAAACCTGGGCATCTTCAATCAATCTATTCATTATCAGGTTGATAAAATTAAAAATTGTGGATGCTTGGAGAATTGCTGCTCCTGATTTATCTTTACGCTGCTAATGCACCAAGTACGCATATTTCCGCGTTAGCGGTAATGTTATTTGCTCATTAAACGAGGTTATTGCTATAGTGTAGAGTTATGAATAAATTTGTAATCGCTCTTGAACTATACGCTATTAGTTAATATTTAATCAACTGTAATGTGATAAAAAGTTCTTTAATTTTAAATATCCTTGTTTTAATACCAGTTTGTTATGGTCTCATTATTAATGCTGAATGGGCTAGACACAGCTTTGGTATTTTTAGCCCTGCCCGTGGTATTTTGCTTTCAATATACTTATCGATTTTGATTGCTTCAGTTATTTTGTACTTTAAAATGGATGTAAAGTATGTTGCTTCATTATTATTCATCCAGATTGTTTATAAATTAACGACCCCTTTTACAGTAGGGACAATTATTAATCCTGTTGTAATTAGCAACTTGTTTATTGCGGTATTTCATTCCTTGACTTTATATACTATTTGGAAGGATGGAAAGTTGTAAAGCAGAAAAGATTTTTAATCTATATTTTGATTAAACCCGAAACGATACCTAAAAAGAAATTTTTAAACAAACTAACGTCGTAAGGCAATTATCTATACATAAAATGAACACATAGATTGATGAAATCTAAGCTGAAAAAGGAAACACTACCGCGAACATGGGTATTGCTACAAGTGTGACTGGACGTTGTTGTATTCGACTGTAGTTCGCTATCAGCAGCGGTTTCGGCTGACGGATTTCTATTAGGCTTTTAGTTTTTATCTTGTACTTTTAAATCTTTATTGAGCAGCAGTTCCGGGCAGGACAAGCAATGAATTCCACACCTGCAGCAATACCTGTTCGTTGTACAAAAGGCTCGCTGCGCTCGCCATCTGTACAACTCGCGGCGGCTGCACCGCAGTTGCACAAAGTTCTCCCTCCGGTCGTCCTTCGTACAACTGCGGTTTTACAAAATTCCGAAAAACAATCCTCGCTTCGCTCCATTTTTTTTCGGAACTTTGCCAAGCCGCAGCGTGTTAGTGGCAACCTTTAGGAATGACATTGCAAACTTAAACAGGCTACAAATCAATAAGATATGGATTCAATTTCACCAAACATTTTCGTAAAAGACATCAATGAGACCATTGACTTTTACAAACAATTAGGGTTTAACGTTGTTGCGACAGTTCCCGAACAAGGCTTATTTGCTGACTTTTGCCGAAGATGAAGAATAGGACGAACATAAAACTTCCGCTGACGGACATTGAAAAAGCAAATTTGAGAAAGAATAAAATCAAAATTGCTAATATTCTTGACTTCGCACCTGACGAATTGGAAGTGTTGT
>JAIYAV010000134.1 GCA_027488855.1 Saprospiraceae bacterium | reverse complement strand
TAAGTTAAGCAGAATCAAGGATGACGACCAGCGGCAGAGCCGCCAAAACGTCTGTAGATTTAATGCAATGTATTGGATTGAAGGTGCAGCGCACCGCAACCCCTACTTTGTTGCGGTGCGCTGCACCTTTATCTCAGAACTTGGTACTACATGCTACAGACGTTTTGGCGGCTCTGCCGCTGGTCGTTCTATTCAAGATTATTCAATTGCTTGATAATCAAATCGCCTCAAGTCAAATCAATGTACTCTTCTTTTCCATGTATCATTCCTCTTATAGAAATCAATTCTGGCCCTTTTACGGTAACGAAACGGTAATGCCATATCTTTCTTTGATTTCTTTGCTAAATTCTTCCCCACTAAAGAAATCCGCCGAATCATCTTCAATCTCAGCCCATCTTCTATCTAGTTCAGCTTTCTGCTCGGCCGAAAGCTCGAAATCATCATCAGCTTCCTCATTTGCAATTTCTTCAAACAAGAAACGAGCCAGCTCAATTTTTTCGAGCCTGGTCAATTTTGAAACTTCTTCCAGGATGCTTGTGCTCATAATTCCTTTGGTCTTTCCTCAAATATACAGGCAAAGTACCTTTTTTACAAACAAAATTATGAAGGGTGGCCAAGCCGCTCTTCATAATCACTGCCCCCGAGCCCCCCCATACCATTCCCGAAACCCATTCAACTCCCTCGTCCTGATGCTATCCATCGTCCGCATATTCTTTTTCGTCAGCACCCTCGTCAGGGGCAAGTTGGAACGATTCAAAATCATCTCGTGGTAAGCACTTTCGGGCAAAACCGACTTGATTTCTTCGCGGGTACTAAAGGGGTTGTTGCTCAATACCACATTACCGATGGCGATCAAAGGGGCCAGGGTTTCACTCGGGACACTTTTTTCCATGGGCAGATTGGGCGAATTGGCCGAATAAGTAGGGTGTGTATTCATCAATGCAACCACGTAAAAATTGCATTTGGCAGCCAGGGAATCGCCTGTTTTGCTGTTTTTCCAATCCTGGCAAGCCTGGTAAATTTCGAAAGCAGATTTGAGGCCATAATTTTCGCAATAACTCGCGTCGGCGTAGTTGCCCAACTTGGGGATGTGCGCACTGGCAGACATGAAGGGGAACAATTCCGACAAATTAGCGGCATGCACCAGCGCCAATTCCTGATTGGTGCTGTCGGCTATCCTTTTGCACAAATCAATGACATTGATGAAACGGGGCTCGGCGGATAGGTTGATTACCGGGTTGATCAGCACCCTACGCCCGGTTTGTACGTGGGTGGAATTGGAGAAAAACAGCGGTAAATCGGTCCGCCAGCCGCGATTTTGATCTTGGTAAAGTCCACTGAAAGAACCCCAGGCGAATTGATTTTTGGCGTATAGCGAAGAAAGAACCGATCTGCGCGGTTTTTTGCCTTTTTTTAAAGCTCGGTCAATGGCTGCACTTTCCTCTTCGCACAAGCGGATATTGCGGTTTTTGAAATAAAAAAAACTCAAAAATTTCTGCAAGGTAGCCCCAAATACATTGCCAGCTAGACCAGAACTGATGAAATTGTGTTGGTAAATCTCAGCACAATAATCTCGATACTCAGGCCCGTTTCCGTGCTCCCACCAGGCCAGCGTAGCCACGGTGCCGGGCGAACTACCCGATACCGCACTGATGGCCAGGGTATGTTGCTTGAGGTCCAGTTCCAACATGTTGTCCAGCCCTAGCAAACAAGTCGAAGACCAATATCCGGCCCTTGAACCGCCGCCTTCGCCGGAAAAAATGAATACAGAGTAGCTTTTAGTGGCCGGGTTTTCCAGGGTATCCCGTCTGGCCTCAGCCCATTGATCCAGGTATTGGTGGAAACTCAGGCGCTCTGGCTGCGGTTTTTTGGCCAATAAATTGTACTGGGCAGTGTGAGAGTTGGATGCAAAAAAGAGTATGAACACGGCAATGACCCAAAAAACATAAGCGATCAGGTTTAGTCTGAACCAACAGAACAACCTGGCTGAGTTTGGCCAATTGATTTTCAGGAAAAACCTTTGGAGCAAATTAGGGTTCAATATCGCCGTATCGGGCGGATTGGTGGCAAAAGCGACCACCCGCCTACCGGTATAGAACATGTAATCGACCAGGATCAACAAAAAGCCCATGCCAGTATACACAAAAACGATGGGTGAAATGGGCTCCAGATTGGGCAAATAAACCCCCATCAATGCCAGCGAGACGGTAATGACAAACAACACTCGGTAAGAAAAACGGTTGCCATAAAAACGGTAGGCGTTCAGCCGTTCTTTCGGATTTTTGGCCAATTCTTTAGCCTCGTTTCCGATGGTACTTTGCAGGTTCATTTTGGTATCCAATTTCACCGCAATTTGGCCAATGTGCAGCCCTAACCAGGTTTGAATGGATTGAAATTGTTTGATCCAACGCAAAAAGAAGCCCAACACTGTCCCTTTCTTTTTACGGAGTGCTACATCCAGCGAAGCTTGTTCACTTTCCTTTTTTTTGCGAAACCCAGGAGCTGGTCCAGTAATGGTCCAATAAAACGAGGCCCAAAATAGGGTGACCCATTTGAACCAGCCATAATGCAGATTGGGAACTGAAAGTTCAACATAGACCACTGCGGCAAGGAACAGCACCCAATACAAGGTCTGCGCGATGTAGCATTCGTCGATGGCTATTTCCAAGACCCAATACACCACAAAACTCAGCACCAAACAGCCCCAAAACAAACCATGGGGGAAATTTTCCCAGCCATGATCGATCGCATAAATGCTTAGTAGGAACACCATAAAGGTAAACAGACCCAAAAAGCGCAATACCACCAGGTACGCCCGATTGCGCCGCAAATCCCGATAGGTGCCTACGTCTAGCAGGTGCCAGGGAATCAGCCAGATCGTCAAGGCAAAAATGAGCAACATCACCCCGCTTAGCCAGGCGATGTACCAGTCCGGATTGTTGAGCAGTAGGGCCATGATGTCGTGCCCTAAACTGGTAAATACCAAGAGGTAAGCAATGAGCATTTGAATCACAATCAAATACCAAGCCTGCAAGAGGGCAAAAAACACTGAAATCACCAAAGGTAGGGTAGTGGTAGTCTGATTGATCCTTATCTCTGGTTTGGTGGCCTTGGATCCATGCCGTAGATTGACAAAAATGAAGTAGATCAGGAGGGCCGTAGCGGCCAGGCCGAGTGGGGATATGATGGATTCAGGCATGGCGATGAGCGTGTTGAGTTAGTGCTTAGGGGGCTGTGGGGTGAAGTTAAGATAAAAAATTAAAAGTTGGAGATACAGGTGAGGCCCAAGACTTTTCCTCGGGGATCGATGTGCTATTCAAAAGCAAAAAAATTCTACCTTGCCAAGCATCAAACTGAAATGAACAAAGATGAAAAAAATCAGCAGCCTAGCCGTCGCCTCAGCATTGACCTTGTTGTTCGCTTGTACCAACGAATCCCAAACGATATTGATTGCCGGAAATGCAGTCGGCAAAGCGAAAGTAGGGATGAGTGTAGCCCAAATTCGGGAAGCCATTAAGCCCCTGGTGTTAGACCAAGGGATTGCGGGCTTTGAAGGTGATGTTCTTTTTTCGGTCAAGGAAGGAGCGAATTCGGTCATTACCTTCAATGAATATTATCAAAAAATCACCGAAATAGAAATTTTTGACCCACGGTACCAAACCAAAGAGGGAATCCACGTAGGCATGCTGCTGAGTGAGGTGGAGAAAAAATTTGGCAAGGTTACAGAACTGAGCATCGATGAACAAAACGAAGAGCTGGAATATGTGAGTTTTGCCAAGTCTCCTGAAGACCTTCGATTCAGGGCTACAATAAAGGACAAGGGGAAACGTGCTGGTATCTACGCGCCTGACCAAACTGTCACCACCAAGTTTCAGGATAAAGCCGTACTGAAAACCATTATTGTCAACGATTGGAGTTTGGATCAGGACTGAGGAGGGGGTGAAGGTAATGTGTCTGGTGGCGGGTGGTCTGCTGCCGAATACTGGGATTGAACGGATAAATCAAGAAGGCTGGTGACCAAATGGCGTTTGTTTGTGCCTGAGGGTTTACAAATTGAAGGGAGGAGCGCATGATTACGAAACGCGAAGCCAACGCTAAAAGGAAGCTCTTTTTTAAAATCCTGAATAAAGGAAACCTGATATTTCTGAAATTGATAGAATCAGGGTGTACATCCAAAAGAAATTGACTTAGTTTTGAATACCGCACATTGATTAAATGTCGAAGCTTATGCCCAACGAAATCAGTAAGAATCAGGATATTCTTTTTTCCGATATCCGCCAGATTATTGAAGAAGCCCGCAGTGTAGTAAGCCAAACCATAAATGTTGGCCTAACGCGCTCATACTGGAGTATAGGGAAGCGGATCAGGCAAGATGTGCTTCATGGCGAGCGGGCGGAATATGGCCAGCAGATTATCTCTACACTGTCGAGACAATTGACCGAAGAATATGGACGTGGATGGAACAGCAAACAACTTCAGCACTTTATCCGTTTTTTTGACCGATTTCCTGAACAGGAGATTGTCTCTACGTTGTCGAGACAATTGAGCTGGTCTCATTTTAAGGAAATTATTTACGTGGATTCGGATTTGGCCGTGGATTTTTACGCCCAAATGTGTCGCATCGAAAGATGGAATGTTCGTGTTTTGCGTGAAAAAATTCAATCCATGCTTTTCGAACGCACTGCCATTTCACAAAAACCGGAGGAATTGGCCAGGAAGGAGTTGCAAACTCTGCGCGAGGAAGACCAGCTTAGCCCCGACTTGGTATTCCGCAATCCTTACGTGCTCGATTTTCTCGGATTGAAAGACACCTTTCTCGAAAAAGACCTGGAACAGGCAATTCTGGACAAGCTGGAGCATTTTTTGTTGGAACTGGGCCGGGGTTTTGCCTTCCTGGAGCGGCAAAAACGGATGATTATCGATGGACAGGATTATAAACTAGACTTGCTGTTTTATCATCGCAAGCTAAAGCGGCTTGTTGCCATAGACCTGAAAATTGGCAAATTCAAAGCGGAGTACAAAGGCCAGATGGAACTCTATCTCCGTTGGCTGGAAAAGAACGAAACCGAACCCGATGAAGGAATGCCCATCGGGTTGATCCTCTGCGCTGAGGGCAACACCGAGCAAATTGAGTTGCTCCAGTTGGATGAAACCAACATCAAAGTGGGGCAGTACATTACTCAATACCTTCCCAAAGACCTGCTGAAAAAGAAACTGCATCAGTTTGTAGCCGCTTCACGCAAGCAGATGGAAAATAAATAGCCTCCATTGGGATGTTGTACAGTGCCATTGCTTTGAAGTTCATCACCAGCAAGGGCGAACAAAGGGCTATCCACTACCATGACATCATGTCCCCAATGGATTTTGATGGGGTGGGGAAGATCGTATTGTCAACCCCGCGTTTGGTGGCAACGATTGAAGGGCAAGACTTGGGCAAGCTTTTTGATTACATCATTGAGCACCGGGTAAAATGGATTTCTGAGCCACAATCTTCTTTTGTGGAGGTGGAGGTTGGGAAGCCGCAGGTGACGGGGGTGAGGTTTGAAGCTACATGAATTTGTAATGGTCTGTTTTTTAAGCTCTTGTCGTATAATCTAACGGGCGTACTCACGTATGCCGCCGCCTACTTCGGCTTTGCGTGGTGGGCTTTGGCGGCGATTGGCGTTGAGTGCATTGTTCTCGGATGCTCTCTGAGATTGTTCTTTATCCTATGAAAAAATTCATAAATCCTACACCCATCGGATGCTTAAAATATGATAATATTGTTGTGGTTGCAAATATTGAAACGATTAAATATGCTAAATCTACCAAACTTATTATTCCAAGTTGCTTTACTATTAAATAACTTCGTTTTTTTTCAGTATGAAATTGCGAAGCAAAATCAATAATATTTGAAAATATTATCATAACCAATATGAACCCAAGTAACATAATTGAAGTTTTTGTTGCAAAAATAATTACAGGAATAAAATGTATCGGAACAATGAATAAGACCAAAATTGTCAGGGGTATAATTATAAATAGTACGCTATATCCGCTTTTTTCTGTCTTAAATAGATTTAATGGTAATTGTAAAAATTTTATGTACACGACACCTAATAAAAGTCCAATAAATTTTTCAAAAAAGGATAAACTTCGCTGATGGTCTTCTATTTCATAGTTTTTGAATACATAGTCAAATCTATTTAAACAAAAATAAATCCAGTAGAAAACAAAAATAAATGATAGTAACGCCCCAATAGTAACAATAATATTGCTATATTTTTCAAATTTTTTAGCTTGCTCTGGCGTCAAAGAAATATTACTTTTTTCTATTTTTTCTATCTGGTCAACAATATTCAATAAACTATTGTTTACCTTGTTTATGTGCAAAACATAATCTTCATGTTTTATTATTCCTTTGATATTTTCTTCTTTTATAGATTTATAAGTCCCACTCACAACTTCTGTTTGAGAAAGCAAAGAGCGTAGTTCTTTGTTTGTTGGGTCGTCAATATGTTCTATTAAGATCTGTAATGCTTTCTCGGTATGACTACCTTGTATAAGCTTGCGAACTGAACTAATTGTGCTGTTTTCCATTTTTGCGGAGTAATTACTGACTTTATGTTTGTTATTGTTTTTGTCTTTTTAGTTATCGCGAACAAGCGCACTACCGTACTTCACCTTTTACTTATTCACCTCAAGGTTCGTGTATTTCTGTTTAGTTTGTACTTTTTCAATGACCTATTGAACCAGACTAAACCTTTGGGATCAGGGTAATAGTTAGTAAGATGATTTAGTTGTGAAAATAAGCACAGACACCCAGTTCTGCAAGTAAGTGTGGAGATAAATTTAAAGATCATTAACCGATTAAGAGCCGGGCTTTTGTTGCCGCCCATCCTGGAGAAAATGAAGAGAGGGGCATTCAAGCCCCTGCTCTATCACTGATTACTCAGAAACGGCATCCATCGCCTCATCTACTTCATTGGAAAGCAGATTGCCTTGCCTATGATACTCAATCTTTTCAACATAGCTGGCAATGATTGAAGCTTGTCTGCGGGTAAACCCTTTCTCATCTTTGAATGCTTTGTAAGCAATGCCGCCAGTAATTTCAACGGCATCTCCCTTTTTCAGGTCTTTGGCAAAATGGGCAGCTTGTGCACGAAATACCAGTACATCATGCCAAAGGGAGTCTTTGTCTTTCCATTTTACTTCACCTGTTTTATCGTCTACTTCCGGGTAGCTGTCGGTTGTTGCAACCCTCAAAGCAATGAAGCTTTTTCCATCTTTGCTGATTGATTTGAGTGCATGACAAAATCGGGGCGAGCGGATAAAAGTCGGGAGTTTACAAGTTTCTACTACTTTTAGGTTGCGAAACAAAAAATTCAAAACCCGAAAACTCCCGAGGCAATTTA
>JAIYAV010000337.1 GCA_027488855.1 Saprospiraceae bacterium | reverse complement strand
CTGCCGCAAAAGCCAACAGGTCTTCATCATTTGTCGACTCTTGATCAGTTTTGGTAATTTTAAAATAGCGCTCCACCAAACCCCGCACCTCCTCCAAAGTTTTACCCTGAATTTTTTCCATCAATACTGAAGTAGCAGCCTTGGATACCGCACAACCATAGCCCGAAAAAGATGCCTCTACTACCCTACCCTCCTGCACATCCAGGTACAATTTGAATTTATCCCCACAAAGGGAATTGTATGCATCCAAAATCAGCCCTGCCTCTGGCCGCTTTTGGTAATGTCGAGGATGTTGATTGTGATCCAAAATAACTGGGGAATACAATTCATTCAGTTCCTGCTCCATATCAACAAATTAGCAAATTAATCAACGATAGCGATAAAGTGGAAAAACCTCCCCCGCTGAAAAATGTGACCTTTCCCTCGGCAATTCCAAAAAACCATCTGCATCATTCAGGTTCGCCAGATCGCCTGAGCCGTGGCCTTCCAGTGGCGTTGCTTTGATCATGCCAGCACTGGAGTTGTCCAATTTAACTGGAACAAAATAGGTCAAATCTGGTTTAAAATCGAGTTCACGGGTCAAGGCCGCCGTTTGCACAGGCCAATTTTTCAGTCCAAGTGATTGCCACAACCAGGGTAAAATGTAGCGGTAAGTGCCCACAAAGGCGGAAACCGGGTTGCCTGGCAAAGCAAAAAGCACGGCTTGGGTGCCAAAAACCCCAAACCAAAAGGGTTTCCCTGGCCTTTGGCTCACTTTGTGGAAAAGCTGTTGCACACCAGCGGCAGCCAATGCTTGGGGGACAAAATCGAACTTGCCCTCCGAAACGGCACCGCTGAGGATGACCAGTTCGTATTGAGCCAAAATAGCTTGAATCCCCTTTTGAATGGCCGCTTCATCGTCGTAAAAATGAAAGGCTTCGGCCTCAATTTTCCATTCAGCCAAAGCAGCTTGAATGGCATACACATTGGAACGGCGGATTTGGTGAGGCAGGGGTGTTTCCTGCACTTCCACCAGTTCATCACCTGTCGAAATGATGGCAGTGCGGGGCAAACGAGCCACTGCAATTTCAGCTTTACCCAAAGTAGCCGCCGTAGCCATCTCCGCCGGGCCAATTTTGCGCCCAGCGGCGATGATTACATCCCCTTCGCGGCGATCAATGGCCTGTGCGTGGATGTTTTGGCGCTGGGTGATGGCTTCGATGTTGACTTGAGCAACGCCGTTTTCGATTAGTAGATCTTCGTAACGGATAACGGTATCGGTGCCCAGCGGTAAGGGGGCGCCTGTCATGACTTCGAGGCAGTTTTGGGTCTGTTGCAAGGATAGCTGTGCAGCGCCCGCAGCTTGCACCGCTTCGATGGGGAAATTCCTTCGGCCTGCTGCAAATTCGGAGTACTGAATGGCGATGCCATCCATAGTTACGCGATCGAAGGGAGGGAAATCGCGGTCAGCAAAGAGGTCTTCGGCCAGGATACGTCCAAGCGCTTTGTGCAAAGGTATTTGCTCGATGCGCGGCGGCAGGGCATGTTGGAGGATAATTGATTCAGCTTGGGCAACGGTCAGCATTGGTTTGGAGTTGAATAGTTGAAGGCATTCGTCACCCGCTTATATTTAAGATCGATCAGTGCTAGTGCTCAACGCTCGGCTGGTTCAAGTCTCCAGACTTGAACCAATATCGGCACGTCTCTGACGTGTGTTTGCTCGATAGTCTCGCGTTGCTCTTGCGTCAGAGACGCAGAAATAATGGTTGAAGTCTGGAGACTTGAACCAGCTAGCAAACTCGATCGCTTCGCGATTAGGTTTTACCAAAAGGATCAAAATTCTGGATGACGAACGTTTCCTTGCCCAATAATACTCGTTTTTATCTAAATTGAAACCCAAAATACAATCAATGTTCAGTCCACAACAGATTCGGCAAAGCTTTCCGGTTTTTCAACACTTCCCCGATTTGGTGTACCTCGATAGTGCCTCCACCACTCAAAAACCACAGGTGGTGATTGAAGCGGAGCGAGACTATTACGAGCGACACAACGCCAATGTACACCGTGGGATTTACCGACTCGCCGCCGAGGCTACCGCCCTGTACGAAGGCAGCCGCGAACGTTGTGCCCGCTTCCTCAATGCGCCCCAGGCCAAACAGGTCATTTTTACCAGCGGAACTACCGATAGCATCAATCTAGTGGCGCAGTGTTTTGCCTTGCCCCGCCTGGAGGCAGGTGATCAGATTTTGATCAGCGCGATGGAACACCATTCCAACTTGATCCCATGGCAACAGGTGTGTTTGGCCAAAAAAGCGGAACTGAAGGTCATTCCGTTTAACCAGCAAGGTGAACTGGATTTGCAAGCACTAAAAGACCTGCTCAACCCCAAGGTAAAAATCCTGGCACTCACCCATATTTCCAATACCCTGGGCACCATCAATCCCATTGCAGAAATCATTGCGCTAGCGCACGCACAGGGCGTTCCCGTGTTGGTGGATGCAGCCCAAAGCATCAGTTCCCATCAAATTGACGTGCAAGCACTAGATGTAGATTTTCTGGTTTTTTCGGGGCACAAAATCTTTGGCCCAACGGGTACCGGAGTCTTGTATGGTCGTGAAAAATTCCTGAAAGAAATGCCTCCCTACCGTTTTGGGGGCGAAATGATTCGGGATGTCACTTTTGAAAAAACCACTTTTGCACCCATTCCGCACAAGTTTGAAGCAGGTACGCCCAATATTGCCGGAGTGGCAACCTTGGCCACGGCCCTTGATTTTGTCGAATCTTTAGGGCAAAAAAACATCGCCGAACATCTACAAACACTACTCGCGGCTGGGATGGAAAAATTGAGTACCATTCCGGGCATCCATTTTTATGGCGAGGCTGCTCAAAAATCCGGGATCATCTCCTTTACCATTGATGGCATTCACCCGCATGACTTGGCCACCATCCTGGGGCAACAGGACATTTGTATTCGCGCTGGGCACCATTGCACCCAACCGATTATGGATTTTTACGACATCTCGGGAACAGTGCGAGCTTCTTTTTCGGTGTACAACACTTTAGATGATGTAACAAAATTAGCCGTGGGAGTAAACAATGTGCTCAAAGTCATGGGTTGATTTAGGTTCATTTTTATTGAATTGTGTATGTAAATAAAAAAATAACGGTTTTGTAAAATTTCCAGCAATTTTTTTGAAACTTCTTGCCCTACATCAACCGCAAAACAAAATGACGAACCAACTACATTTCCTCGATCACCTGGTTTTCCTGGTGTATCTGGTTTCCGTGTCGCTGTACGGGTACTGGATCTACCAGCGCAAAAAAGCCAAAGAAACCGACACCAAAGACTTTTTTCTGGCCGAAGGTTCCCTCACCTGGTGGGCCATTGGTGCTTCCCTTATCGCTTCCAACATTTCTGCCGAGCATTTTATTGGCATGTCTGGCTCAGGCTTTGCGATGGGTTTGGCCATTTCTTCCTACGAATGGATGTCGGCAGCAACCCTCATTCTGGTGGCAGTATTTTTTATTCCAGTTTACCTGAAGAATAAAATTTACACCATGCCCCAGTTTTTGGCCAAACGGTACAATGACACTGTGGCGACCATCATGGCCGTGTTTTGGCTGCTCTTGTACGTTTTTGTCAACCTGACTTCCATTTTGTACTTAGGCGCACTGGCAGTAGAGAGCATTTCAGGCGTGCCGTTTTTGTACTGCATGCTGGGCTTGGCCGTTTTTGCCATTTTTATCACCCTGGGTGGCATGAAGGTGATTGGTTATACCGACATTGTACAAGTGGTGGTACTGGTCATGGGCGGTTTGGTGGTGACCTACTTGGCGCTATCGATGGTGTCTGATCATTTCGGCGGTTCTGGGGTACTGGACGGACTCAGCTTGTTGCACAGCAAGGCCGACGATCATTTCCACATGATTTTTGCCGAAGGCCATAAATATTACTACGAGTTGCCGGGCATGGCCGTCCTCTTTGGCGGGATGTGGATCAACAACCTGAATTACTGGGGTTGCAATCAATACATTGTACAACGGGCTTTGGGAGCGGATTTGAATACGGCTCGTTCCGGGATCCTGTTTGCCGCTTTCCTCAAGTTGCTGATACCGCTCATTTGTGTAATCCCAGGGATTGCGGTGTATGTACTCCACCAGAATGGCTATTTCCAACAGGAATTGGTGGACGCTACAGGAGCCATCAAACCCGATCGCGCCTACCCCACCTTGATGAATTTGTTGCCCATGGGTCTGAAAGGTTTGGCTTTTGCAGCGCTGACCGCAGCAATCGTCGCCTCTTTGGCGGGCAAGTGCAACAGCATTGCCACCATTTTCAGCCTGGACATTTACCAAAAATACCTCAACAGAGGAGCTAGCGAAAAACAAACCGTGCGGATTGGCCGCTGGGCGGTATTGGGGGCCTTCGCCATTGCCTTGTGCATCACGCCACAACTGCGACAACTGGAGCAAGCCTATCAGTTCATCCAGGAATATTCCAACTATCTGACGCCAGGGGCTTTTGCCTTGTTTTTCCTGGGCATGTTCTGGAAACGAACCACCTCTACGGCGGCTATTGTGGCGGCGGCCATTTCCATTCCGCTGGCCGTAGCGTTTAAGTTAATACCCAGCACGCCAATTCCTTTTTTGCACCGCACGGGATGGTGTTTTTTAATCCTGGTGGCCATTATGGTGGTGATTTCCTTGTTGGACAAAAAAAGTGCCCACAACCCTAAAGGTTTAGAACTGGATAATGGAATGTTTAAGGTCACTGGTAGCTTTGCTATCCTTTCCATCCTGATTTGTGGCATTTTAGCGGCACTTTATACCGTATTTTGGTAATCCTTTGTAATTTTAACTTTTGGTATCAGACCACAATCAATTAAACAAACAAAAATGAACCAGGACTTCAATATCAATGCGCCGCTGGGTAGCCTCGATGAGTGGGAAGACGACCTGCTGCTCCGTTACCCTGAGCCACATACCACGGCCAAAGCCAAAGAAGAGTTTCGCAACTACGATGACCCCAAACGTGATACCGTACGGGAGTTTTATCGTTTGAACCATACGTACCAGACCTACGATTTTGTCCTAGAAAAAGAGGCCAACTACCTCAAATTTGACAAAAAAGAAATGCCTGTTTGGTCTGCTTTTGACTTTTTGAACACCCTGGTAGACGACTCTGATCCCGATATCGAGTTGGATCAATTGCAACACTTGCTGCAAACCTCCGAGGCCATCCGCGCCGATGGGCACCCAGATTGGTTTGTACTCACGGGTTTGTTGCACGATATGGGTAAGGTATTGTGTTTGTTTGGCGAGCCCCAATGGGCAGTAGTTGGCGACACTTTCCCGGTTGGCTGCAAACATTCGGATAAAATTGTTTACCCGGAGTTTTTTGAGCTCAATCCCGATAGCCAGGATGAGCGTTACAACACTACTTACGGTGTGTACGAGCCCAATTGTGGCTTGCGTAATGTTCACATGTCCTGGGGGCACGATGAGTACCTGTACCAAATGGTTAAGGATCACTTGCCCGATTCTGCCTTGTACATGATTCGTTACCACTCCTTCTACGCCCAGCACCGCGAGCACGCTTACGAGCACCTGATGGATGATTACGATCGGGAGATGTTCGAATACGTGAAGTTGTTCAATCCTTATGACTTGTACTCCAAGGCCCCAGTTCCACCGAATGTGAAGGAATTGAAGCCTTATTACGAGGATTTGATCGCGAAGTATTTGCCGAGTACCTTGAAGTTTTAAGTCTACTTATAACCACACAAGGGACATAAAGTGTCGTCAACGTCTAACTTTGTGTCCTTTGTGTCCTCTCTTTTTTTTCTTTGTGCTAAAAATGTGTCGCTTTAGCCTTAGCCTCAGTGGCCACTCCCCCTCAACCGCCGCACACAATTCTCCAAGCTCCGATACTGGTGATACCCCGCCTTCCAGATATGCCCCTTATTCCGCTCTGCACTCTTCGGGTCTTTATCCAATCCACTATCGTACCATTCACCATATTGATGATCAATCAAATAAGTATTGATGTAGTGCCACTCTTTTTTAAATTTCCCATAATAGTCCAATGAGTCATTCGGGTAAAAATCCGCCATAATCAATAAGGTATTCAAAGCCTCCGCCTGCGTCCACCAGTTTTTGGTATCGTGTGTAACCGTAATTTTACCCGCATCTTCCTTGAAAAAATAGCCCTCATCATAGAAACCACCTACCCGATCATCCCAACCCAGGGTCAAACACTGATCGGTCATTTTTTTGGCGATGCGCCAGGTGGTTTTGTCATTCTTCCAACCTACCACATGGGAAGCTTCCATCAACAAATAAGCCGTTTCAATATCGTGCCCCCAGGAAACGTGATCCAGGTTGTGGTGCCGTTGAATGCTGGCACGACTGGAATCCCGAAAACTGACCGGAGTCCAATCGGGTTGAAAAAACAAAATCAGGTTGCCTTTCTCATTCACCATTTTGTCCCGAATGAGGTAAATCATCTCTTCAAGCCGGGTTTTGACCAAGGGATCGGGCCAGATCTGGTACAACTCTGTAAAAGCTTCCAACAAGTGGATGGAGCTGTTTTGATCTTTGTAGCCCAGCTCAGCAGTGGAAGGTGTGGTTTTGAGCCGTGGCTGGATTTTCCCGGTTTTATCCAGATGTTGGTAATACCCTTTGTGGATGGGGTCATGGCTGTGTTGCTCCAACCAATTGAAGGATTTTTTGGCTAAAATCAGTGCCTCAGGGTCTTTGCTGGCCTGGTAATAAGCTGACACTGCGTACAAGCCAAAAGCATTGCCATAAGCGGTTTTGGAGGAATCTCCACGCGGCTTGCCCGAGCGTTCCACCTGCCAGAAAAAGCCACCATTTTCAGCATCCCACATCTTGTCTTTCAAAAAGGTAAACCCATGTCGAGCGAAGCTCTGGTATTTTTTTTCAGTGGGCCAGTGCTGGGAGGCTCTGGCATTGTTCCAAAGGTGCCTGGCCTGGGAGACAATCATTTTATCCTGATTGCCCACGGGTTTGAATTGGGCGTTGAAGGTAGAGAGGTAGCCTCCAAATTGGGTATCGATGGCGGCTGGGTACCAGGTATCGACGAGGTTGGATTTGAGGAGTGTTTCCAGGGTATCCGCTAGGGCTAGTCGTTCTTGGTAGGAATGGCCAGTGGAATGTGGAGCTGGCGTTTTGCAAAAAGACAAAATGAAGGCAAAGGCGAGCAGGACGATGAGGTGTTTGAGACGCATGATGTGGTGTTTGTGGCAAGAAATATAGCCATAAAAATAAAAGTAAAAAAGCACTGCCGATCCCCGTGGTGGGAATCGGCAGCCGGATATGCATCATGGAAAACGATTAAAAAAAACAGTTACATGGGATTATATAAAAAAAACACTCACTAGTATGTTAAATTATTGTTTGATGATCCGCTCGAAGAAGACCTGCTGGCCCACTTTGATGCGGAGGAAATACATACCTGCCTTCAGGTCGTCGATCTCCAGTTGGCTGGTGTTGCGGAAGGATTTGAGCATGGTTTTGCCATCGAGGCCCATGACTTGTACTTCCGTAACGGTGCCCGCAGCACTGGTGATGTTGATTTGTGAGTTGGTTGGGTTGGGATAAACATTAACTCCACTCAACAAATCTTCAGGGCGTACTGCGCGAGGTGCGTCAACGATGCTAAAGGAGGTAATTTGAGTATTCAGTGGTAGGATTTCGCCGTCCAGTCGGTTCAGGATGGCATCGTCCGTTTGTAATTTTGTTTCAGCACGACCAACCAGGTCGATGATGATGCCCTTCATTTTGGCGATGGTGCCATAACCCGAAACTTCGTTTTGATCGGTACGGGTAATGGCGATGTCTACGCGGCCTTCGTTGGGATATACTTTGTAGATGAATTCCAGATTCACCCGAGGCTGCCCCATCCAGGAAGTAGGTACTTCAATGCTCAGGTTTTTGGGATCAATCAATTTTGGATCGAACTTCACGCTGAAAGCAGTCCCGTAAATGTTCTTAATGACGTTTTTGTCGTCGCCCAGAATAATGGGGATTTCAAAACGGGTGCTGTCTGCCAGTTCGCCTTTTGCCGGCATTTCTACCAAAATTTTGGGATCGAGCAAGGTAGCAGGTAAGGCTTTGGTGATTTTGAAAGGCCCGCGTGACAAGCCAAAGTTCAGGGCCAGGGCCTCAATGTCTTTGCGGTTGACCTCACCATCTCCATTGACGTCGGCGTTTTTGTAGTTGATGCCATCAAAGAAAATCTCAGACCAGTCTTCGGATAGGGTTGGTTTCCAATCCCAGGAGTTGACCAGGAAGCGCTTCAATCCTTTGGCACCATAAGCCTGTCCAATGTGCAACAAGTCGAAGTGGTTGGCAATGTTGTCCAGGTTCACGTCACCAGGCCATACATCACTCATGCGCATGTTGCGGCATTTCACCGGACCAAAGACGACCTGGCGTTTGCAGGTGGTGTCTTTGAGATTGAGGATATCCACCTTGTAAACGGTTACCCCATCGCCAAGGAGCATCCCCAGATCGAATCCTTTTTTGCCCGCTTCAAGCGTATCCAGAATTTTACCGTTGATGGCAATGCGTAGCGGCCCAGGAGTTGGGTTTTTGAATACCAATTCGGCACCAAAGGCACCACCGGCATTGCAGGTTTTTTGCTTCACATCAACAACCAAATCAGGGCAAGGCCGCTCACAGGGAAGTTTTACCTCCAGCGTTTCGCAGCAGCTCTTCTGGTCATTGATACAAACTGTAATTTTGAATACTTCTTTGTCCGTTGTTAGTTTGAAATTGGCTTCCAAAGGCAGGCGAATCAAAGGGAAAGTGCCGATGATTTTACCATCTACCAATACATCAAAGAAGCGATTCGTAACATTTTCGTGCTTGAAACTGATGGCTATACGGCGTGTACCGTCGGGATTGCAGCCCAAGCTACGAATAGCCAAGTTGGAAATTTTACAAGGATTGGGGTCGGTGCATTTTGGAGCAGGAAGTTTGGTTGCCGCAAAACAGGTTGGGTTGGTCACATCCACCGCCAAGAATTCAATGTTGCCGCTTGCGGAGTTGGGGAATGGCCCTATTTTTTGTGCTTCACCATTGTAGGCAAATGGTCCAAAGAGCATACCATTGGCATAAATAATGTAGCCTTTTTGCAGTGTCGAACTTGGTCTGGATACGACCGAGGCTTTGGCGTAGTAGTAGCCTTTTTCACAAGGCAACAATTCTACTTTTAAGCCTTCAATTGGACAGTTGGTTTCACATTTTTTCAATTCCAAACGCCCGCCTTGAGTGCAGCCTTTTTCTTTGTCTTCAACCTTGAGTTCCAGCACCGCTACATCGGCACTCACAATTTGGCTGAGGCGCAAAGGCAATACATTGTAACTATAGGTGCCGTAGAGTTTACCGTTGACATAAAGGTTGAAGAGCGCGCCCGTATTTTTGCGCTCAAAATTCAAGTTCACATAATACCCACCAGTGGGCAGACAAACCTGCTCCAACTTCAGGGCACCAAATTCGCAAGTCGTTTGAGTACAAGGCACTTCGTACTGCCACTTGATGCAGCAATCCGCCGATATTTTATCACAGACGATAATCCAGTCGGTTTTGCTGTTTTTGGGCAGCGGAATTTTATCAATCCTTACCGCCTGACCTGTGAATTTAAACCGTGACTCATAACCTGTGGAGGTTTTAAACACTAAGATGGAGTCTGTATTCGTCGCCTTAAGCTTCAATAGAAGACTATAAGTGCCATCGGTGTTGCATTTTATTTCGCTGACGCTGATGTCGCTCAGGCTACAAGCTGCTTTACATTCAAATGGTTTGATGTAGCCTTTGCTGCTGCATGCACGGGTATTGCTATCGTACACCTCCAAACGGATGGTATCTTTTTGGGGTGCTGGATAGATCAAACGGATGGGCAGTTCGGAGTACTTGTATTTCGCAATTTCTTTGCCGTTCTGTACGAGTACAAAAAAGTCAGAATTGGTGCGGAAGTGTTTGAAATCCAGGTAGGCGTATACCTCACCTTTGTCGTTGCAAGGTGCCGTTTTGATCAGCAATTCGCCCAATTCACATGCGGGGCATTTTGGCTTTTCGACCTTAGCACTGACACAACATTTTTCACTTTGACCATCCACACATACCTTTACTTCAAAAGAAAGGGCGTTGGTGGAAATCACCACGTTTTCAATGAGTTGCGCTACACTCGACAATTTGAATGGGCCATATTTCTGACTTCCAATATAAACAAAGTATGTGGTCAACAAATTGGCAGGTGTCAGATTAGGCAGCGGAGTGATCAACAAATCATATCCACCTTTTGCATTACAGCCACGAACGACCACTTTTAATTCCCTGATCTTGCAGAGCGTGTCTGAAGTACATACAATTGAGCTCAGTACAACCGTATCTGTACAATATTTTTCTACATCTACTGCTACAAATACCTGCCGTGGCGTAGTCGTTGCGCGAGTAAATGGCCCGATTACTTTAGTAGCTTGGCCATAATTGAAGGGGCCATACTTTTTGCCATCAGGGCCAATCACGACATAACCTGACTGGCTACCATTTTTACCCTCTAATTTAATGGAGGCATAATATTTTTCTCCATTGCATTCCACGGGTGTGACACTCAAATCGAGGCTACAATCACAACCAGTATTGTTAACTTGTGGAACGATTTCCACACAACAAGTGTCCAACAAACCTTCGGAACAAACCTGGATTTTCAGCGGAACAATTCCGCCTACCAACAACTCCAATGGATCCAGCTTTACAGGGAAGCTACTGGCCTTGTAAGGCCCAAAAGTTTTGCCAGCAACTTTGATGAATATTTTCCCAGCAGCCAACAATTGTTCATCAAATGCACCATTGACTTCGAGTCGATATTTGCCAATCACCCCACAACCCGTAGCTACCGCTTTGATTTCTTTGATGGGACAAAGGTAATTAGGCTTAGCACAAGATTTGATGCGGATGATTTTAGCCACTGTTTCGAGGCAGCATTTTTCCACGCCTGGCAAACAAACCTGTACTTTGAGCACATCGGTGATCAAGTTGGGAATGGCTTTGGAAATGCTGATGCGCAGGGGCATTTTTTTCAAAGAAAAAGTGCCGATTTCAATGCCATTGATGGTCAGGACGTACCCAGTATCTACGGTTGGCCCCGAAAGCAGGTTCAAGGTGAAAATGTCCTGCTTTTCTTCTTCGCAGATGATGTAAGCCGCAGTCAGATCACGGATCGAACAGGGTTTGCAGAAGAATTTTTTGATTTCAACCGTATCCGCACAACGTGGATTTTCCACATCGCTCATCACGACCCGGTAGTAACCGTCACTATTTGGCTTAATTGGGCCAACTGTGCCTCCATTGACCGCGTAGCGGAATGGTCCAAAACGTTGCTCGTTAACATAAATGTAGTAGCCCGACAACCATTTGTTTTCGCCACTGAATTTATAGACCATGCGGAAGCTGCCGTCGCTGTTACAATCTCCGGGCTGCGCAGCAAACTCCTTTATGCCACAAGCCGTGGGATCATTCGCGCAACTTAAATCCAATTCAATTTTTGGCGTAACACTGATGCAACACCGCCCTCCTGGCAAGCTTACACAAGCCTGAACCAGTGGCACAAGTGCAGTGACAGAAGACAGGTATTTTTTGGACAATTTGATCTCGAAGGGCAATTTTTCGGCGGCATACTCACCGATGACAATGTTGCCTATGCTCAAAATGACATTGGCATTCGCAGGTTTTACCGTACCAATTTTGACGATAAGGCGGGCAAAAGTATCTTGGGGACAATACTTTATGGTTGCGGAGAGCTCTTTTAGCTCGCAAGCATTGCTTTCTCCACAGTCGTACTTAAAATCTTCCGTTTTGAAACAGGTACTGTCTTTGCTATCGCGCACAGTTAAGAAGTACTTCCCGGCATTATCCAGTTTCACAGGACCAATGGCGGGGAAAACATCTTTGTATTTAAATGGGCCAAATTTTTGACCATTCACTACAACATTATAGGTATCTGTATCAGTTTTTGGATCGGTTTTAAAGGTGGCTGCAAGGTAAAAAACACCATTGGGCGTACAGGGACGAGGCAAAATGACCAAATCGCGAATACAGGCAACGGGAACAAGGTCCTTTTCATATTCAACACAAACATTGTCAATGCCAAATTCCTGGCCGCCAAAAGAAATGGAATCGATGTCTCCTTCAAAACAGATGGTACCTTGAAGCAGATCCGAATCCTCCTTGATGGATACAGCGGCTTTGACGCCCTTGGCAACTTCTTTGTCGTTCAATGATCCCCAATCTTCCAGAACGGTGACTTTTTGGCCATTAATGGAAAAGTTTTCTTGTCCACCTCCATCAATAAAATTAAGGCAGACCCGTTTTGCTTTCTTTTTGGGTAAACCACTAAAGATCCACTTCATATTGACATTGGATACAAAAAGCACTTTGCCTTCGGCCTCTTTGAAGCTTCCGTCAAAAAGCAGCTTTTTTTCCTCGACTTTGATCGAGCCAAATTCAATGCTGTTGTTGCTGGTGAAAGATTCGATGGATACGGCTATGCCGTCTTTTTTCAAGATAGGAGTGCCAGGTTTTTGGTTGGCATCGGTGCCGAACTTTGTTCCGTCGGCTAGGTCGTTGAAGTTAAAACAGACCTCTTGTTTTTGGGATTGGGCCTCCAACTGCGTCGAAAACAGACCAAAACAAAAAAGCAGTAGATAAACCCAACGTGTAGAAATGTTCATGGTGCGCTATTTTTTTAAACTACACTTTGCTCTCGATACAAATGTGCTACTTTTTTTAGACGTTAAAACTGACACAATCGTTGGAATTTTGGGAAAAATTCGTGATCATTGAGCCAAAATTACGATCTAATTTTTTGTCAATCAATATTTTGATGACAAAAAAACGGAGCCAAAAATTGATTTTTTGTGAGTAGTAACAAGTTAATTCGCAACCTAGAAAAATTGTCGCGCAAAGAAATGACTCGCTTCAAAGAGTTTGTCTTTTCTCCCTACCTCAACAAACACGAGGAAGTAAGGCGACTGGTGGCGTACCTTTCTGAGGTTTATCCTCGATTAGACGAAAAAAAGTGTAAAAAGGAACTACTGTATAAATCGGTTTTTGACAACGGTAAATATAGTGAAAAACAATTGGCTCCAGTACTAACCTATACCCAAAGATTGCTGGAGCAGTTCTGGGCCTACGAGGAATTTCGGGAAGACACCTATTTTCAACAATACCTTTATCTACGCCAATTGAGGGTACAACAAGCCTTTGGCCCCTATGAACGATTGTTCAGTGAATTGAAAGAAAATCCAGAGCCTACGCCTTGTCTTGGCGCGGATCAAACCTTGATGCGTTACCTCTTGGCTGGCGAGGGTGAACGTTACTGGTCTCAATCCAACAAACCTGAATTTGAAGGGTCTTTTCAAAAAAAACAAGCAGAACTGGATGAGTTTTACCTCACTCAAAAATTGAAAGACGCCTGCGAAGCTATTTTCCGCCAGGAAATGAAGCGGGATGAACAACCTCCTCGCCTGTTGGAGGCTGTCTTGCAAGAGGTTGAGGAAAATTTAGAGAAATACCAGCAAGTTCCCCAAACCATCACTCACTACATGATATACCGGATGTTGACGGGTAATGATCCCGATTTTTACCAACAAGCCCTCGACGTTTTTCAGAAGTGGGAAAAATCCTTCTCGCGGGTAGAAGTGAGCGATTTGTACAACCAGTTCAAAAACTATTGCCTCATTCGCATCAATCAGGGTGATCAGGCTTTTTTGGACAAATTATTTGGTTTGTATCAACATCAACTGGATCAAGGTTTGCTGCTGGAAGAAGGCGTCATGCTGGAGTGGAACTACAAAAACATCGTAGCAGCAGGATTGCGGCTCAAACAACACGAATGGGTCCGAAAGTTCATTGAAGAGTACAAGGATAAGTTGGCACCAGAGTTCAAAGACAATGCCTACCGCTTCAATCTGGCGAGTTATCACCTGAGCCTGAAGCAACCACAAGAAGCGATGTTGCTGCTGCGAGAGGTAGAATACCGGGATTTGCGCTACAACCTGGGGGCCAAAACCATGCTCCTGCAAACTTATTACGAACTGGAAGAATACGATCCCTTGTTTTCACTCACCGAGTCCTTCCGGCAGTTGTTGATGCGCGACAAAACCATGTCGGAAAACTTCCGCAAGGGGTACTACAACCTCTTTCGGCTCACCCGCAAAGCGGCACACTTGCGCTCGCGACTGGAATATTTGTCGGCAGATAAAGCACAACTGGAACTGGATCGAATCAGGGAAACGTTGGTCAAAACAAACGATGTGTTCAGCCGGGCCTGGTTGGATGAGCAGTTGAATGCATTGGCCTCCGAAATTTAGGGGATGTAAACGAATGCTAAGAAGCCCTCTTCGTCAGGGAATTCGTTTTGGCAAATCCATTGGTTTTTTCCCAAAAAAGCCCTCGCTTTATGGTTGTTTTTGTGGACAAAACAACGCCATGACTCTCCTTTTTGAAGTGGGTACAACATGATGGTTGCGGACAATACCAATGAGCCGATTCCTTGTCCGCGTAGTTCTGGTTTTACAGCCAGGTGGGTAATGTAATAAGCGGGGTTTTCTTGATTGGGGAATAGTAGCCCTATTTCAGCAACCATTTCACCATCTTTAAAAACAGCAAAGTCCGTTCCCTCCTGATTGCTCAACACATACTCCAGCCAAGGGTCATTTGCTTCCATTGGTCCTAGATGTTGATTGAGCTCTGGATCGGCAAACCAGCTCAGATACTCCTCAAAATCATTGGGATGAAACCTGGAAAAAGACAACTGATGCAATTGAGTGGGCATGAGACTTAGTGTCTGTATGGCAATAAAATCAAAACGGCATCGATCAAACGATCACAATCACCCAAGGCATTGGCAGGATCAAATAAGTGGTCAAGGTCTGCACTACTCAGGTGCTTGCCAACCATTGCATCGGCGCTTACCAGCATTTTTAAGTGTGCCCCCGTTTGTACCACCTGCCTGCACAAGCCCTCAACGTGCTCGTGTGCTGCTGCTTTACCGATTTTTTCGGCTAGTGCCAGGGATACGTTTTCAGCATAAATCAAGCCATTGGTCAGCTCCAGATTCTGCAACATGCGTTGAGTATCAACCTCCAAACCATCGGTCATATTCAGTGCTTGTTGCAAAGCACCTGCGGTTATTTTGCACAATTCAACCAGGGGCAACCATTCGGCATGCCACAGCCCAGTGGCGCGTTCGTGATCTTGGGGCAGGGATTGAAACAAGGTGGAAAGTAAGCTAGGACTTCGTTGTGCCGCTGCTAAAATGGCTACACAACCCACCGGATTGCGCTTGTGGGGCATGGTGGAAGAGCCTCCTTTGCCCACGCCGCTGGGTTCGAATACTTCGGCCACTTCAGTTTGCATCATAAGGCTGATGTCTTTGGCTATTTTGCCCAGGTTTCCCGTCAGAATGCCCAGCGTACTGGCAACTTCCACCAAACGGTCGCGTTGGGTATGCCAGGAAATAGGTGGCAAAATCAGATCCAGTTTTTGAGCTAAAGTGTGCGCAACGGGCAATGCTTTGTCTCCAAAACCAGCCAGCGTCCCTACGGCTCCGCCAAATTGTAGAACCAAGTTTTCCTGCAATACCGCTTCAATTCGCTGCCCAGAACGGATCAAGCCATCCATCCAGGTCGCGACTTTGTAGCCAAAAGTGATGGGTCGGGCATGCTGCAAAAAGGAGCGCCCGGCCATGATGCTGTGGCGGTGGGTTTCGGCCAGTTGGTGCAGTTGATTTAAGAGTTGTTGCAGGTCTTTTTGGATCAAAATCAAAGCGGCTTTGATTTGTATCATCAAGGCTGTATCGATCACATCCTGGCTGGTTGCGCCCAGATGGACATATTTGGAGGCTTCTGCGTCGAGCTTTTTGACTGCTATGGTCAATTGTTTGACCAGCGGAATATTGGGATTGCCCGCTAGGCCGATGGCGGGGATCAGGCTGGGGATATCGATGTGATCCAGGGTACAACAACTGGTGATGCAGTAAGCAGCGGCTTGTGGAATCATCTCGTGTTCGGCTTGGGCTTGGGCCAAGGCAGCTTCAAAGCGGAGCATGGCGCTCAAGTAGGCTTCAGCACTGAATAGGTTATTAACTTCTGCTTTGTAAAAAAGAGATTCAAACAATGATTCCATGGGTTCCTATTTATCCTAAAGCGACATGAATTGAACCATCTAAGGCATCTAAGGGACACCTCAGGGGCATTGCCCATCTAAGATGTCCCTTAGATGCCTTAGATGGTTCAATTCATGTCGCTTTTGTAATCTTTTGCAATCAAACTCTTTCCAAAATCACCGCATACCCCTGCCCTACTCCGATACACATCGTCGCTAGTGCATACCGTTTTTGCTGCTTTTGCAATTCCAACGCAGCACTATACGTAATGCGAGCCCCTGACATTCCCAGCGGATGCCCCAAAGCAATGCCCCCCCCATTCGGATTGATCCGTGGATCATCATCTTCAAGCCCCAAACTGCGAATACACGCCAGCGACTGCGCAGCAAAAGCTTCATTCAGTTCGATGATGTCGATATCATTCAAGCTTAGTCCAGCTTTTTGCAAAGCTTTTTGTGTAGCAGGCACCGGGCCAATGCCCATGATGCGTGGCTCTACCCCCACCACCGCTGAAGCGACAATGCGGGCCTTAGGCACAAAGCCTTGTTCTTTCACTGCCTTTTCCGAAGCCAACATGACCGCAATGGCGCCATCGTTCAAGCCGGAGGAATTACCCGCAGTGACCGAGCCGCCTTCTTTTTTGAAAGCGGGGCGCAGTTGGGCGAGCTTTTCTACAGTAGTCCCGCCCTTGATGAATTCATCCTGAGCAAACAATTGGGTATCGCCTTTGCCCAAGCTGATGGGAACGGGGATAATTTCTTCTGCAAAACGGCCTTCAGCCTGGGCTTTGGCCGCTTTCATTTGGGAATTGAAAGCAAATTGATCCTGGGCCTCCCGGCTGATCTTGTGGATTTCGACCAGGTTTTCAGCGGTAATCCCCATGGCATCGGTGCCGTACATAGCCTGCATACGGGGGTTGATGAAGCGCCAGCCAAAACTGGAGTCGTACATTTGGGCATCGGTGCCAAAGGGTTTGGCGCTTTTGGAGATGACGTACGGCCCACGGGTCATGTGCTCCACTCCGCCTGCGATATACACGTCGCCATCGCCGATACCAATGGCCCGCTGAGCATTGACAATGGCGGCCATGCCTGAAGCGCAGAGCCGGTTGACGGTTTCACCGGGCACACTAAAGGGCAATCCAGCCAGCAGGAGCGCCATCCGCGCTACGTTGCGGTTGTCGTCGCCCGCTTGATTGACACAACCGAGAAGGACATCGGTGATGTTGGCGGGGTCGAGTTGCGGGTTGCGTTTTACAAGCTCGGCCAGTACATGAGCGGCCAAATCATCTGCCCTGACAGAGGATAAACTGCCGCCGAAGCTGCCGATGGGGGTACGAATGCCGTCGATTAGGTAGGTTTGCATGAGTTGCTTATTCGGGTAATGGATAATCTGGGGGTTCGGTTTGGAAAATTTGTTGAATCAGGATATGGATTCTCGTGCAACAGGCTTCATAAGTCCAGTGAGATTTTTCGAGTTCTAGTGCAAAAGCTTGTTTGAGGGCAAAAGGGATTTTTTCGAGATGAATATTGGAAATTTTTCCTTTTTGGTAACCCTCGCCATAAACCTGCTTCAATGTATCGTGGAGAAATTGTCCAATTTCTTTTGAAGATGCTGGTGCAAATATCTGCAGTCTCATTGGTTCAGGAATTAGACTCACATCAAGGTAGTGTAAGAGTAACCAAAGTTCAAAGCAAGGGTTGGTCATACAGAACTCGTACTGCTTTTGCTTGCAAAGTTGATGGGCTTGGGCGATGTTTTTTTCAGGCCAGTTGTCTGCGTCTACCAAGCACCAAAGTTGATCCCCTTTTTTAAGATCATACTTGCTTTTATATTCATCCAATAAGGACAATACTCGGCGAAAATCGCTAGCATTATCTTCTCTGTAGAGAGGTTCTACGATGACCTGTTTGCCTAGTTTTTTCGTCTTGCTCAAAAAACTAGCAATGTGCCTGAAATACTGCGGCTCACTGAGTCGCCCTTCCGAGGCGATGACAAAGAACGTTCTGAATTTGTTCGCCCTTTTTTTGCGATTTATTCCTTTTTCACCCCTCGGCATTGGCAATTTCCCAATTTAGTTGTTCTACATCAGAGATGAATGGAATGGCTCCGAAACGACCAAGTAAGTATGCTTTTCGGATTTTCTTGTCAAACCTTGGCTGAAAATCCTCTAGCGAATAAATATGAGATTCTCCATGATCATTTTTTTCTACGAACCAAACTTCATCCCGGCGTAAGAGACTGAGATCGAGGAGGCTGGATTCATGGGTGGTAACGATGAGCTGGCTTTTTGTGTTTTGAGCATTACTTTGAAAAAAAGAAATAAATTTATGTAGTAATCCTGGATGTAAACTACGATCTATCTCATCAATCACAACAGTCACATCCATCAATGATAATAGTCTAAGAATAGGAATAAAAGTAAACAAGCGTTTTGTCCCATCCGATTCATCCTCAAAATCAAAATCCGAGCTAGAATCAGTTCCATTAGCTTTATGTCGTGTTTTAAGGTAAGAGCTTTTGATCTTTCCGGTGGATTGTTGTCCAAAGGTGTAGTGTCTCCGACCTGATGTAATAGTAGGCAACAAACCACTATTCAACTTAGAGAGAACAATTGTTTTTTGAGAATCAGTAAGTTGGTCGAAAGTTTCACCTGCAACTTCATCAATTTGTTCAACATCAATAATGCCTGTGTCAAACTGCTTTAACATTAACTTCAGAAAGGCTAAGTTGTCAGCTTCAGTACTTAAATGACTGGTAGCAAGAAAACTAGAAATAGCAATTTGAGTATCAGTATAGATAACCTTTAGCTTAACATTGAACCACTCATAGATATTACTAAGGATTGAAAAAAATGAACCTTCGTTCCATGATTTGGAACCTAATAAACTCAATAACAATTCATTTTTTTGAACATCCTGAGCGTAAATAGAAAAGCGAGTCCCGTCTTCACCTTTTAAATCAGGTTTACTTGAAAAAAAAGACCGTCCATTGTTGTCTACTTCTCTTTCAAAGATTGCTTTTTCAGTAGTTTTTTTCAATTCGAACAACCATTCCTCTTTAATCAATTTTTTGTCTAATTGGATAGTCATTCCATACGCATAAATCTTATCTTTTATTTCAAATTCAAATTCAAATTTTGTTGTTTTTTCCCTATTCGCCTCCAATAGTCGAAAATGATCTTCATATGAGGTCACTTGCTTGAATCCTCGAGTTATTATGCTTAGGGCAAAATCAATACTCCGCACCAAATTCGACTTCCCCGAAGCATTCGCCCCATAAATAACTGCCAACTTCAAAGCCTCCACACCTGTAGCCAAAGGCACCGCAGGTCGAACAGGCTTACGCTGTTTACCCGCCAACATCGAAAACTCCTCCTCCTCATTAAAGGAAAGAAAATTAGCTACGCGAAAAGTGATCAGCATGATGATTTTTTCTGCAATTACGTGATTTTTTCACTTTAAAACCACTTTTTTCACCGAAAAGAGATATTAAGTGGCTAAAAAGCTAGTTAATCCAATCTTTCCACAAACCTCGCCTGCGTCTTCGTTCTCACCTCCTCCAAACTCGCCCCCGGCATCAATTCCAACAAGGTCAACTGCCCTTCCAGGTATTTAAACACCGCCAATTCCGTAATCACCACATCCACAACTCCGATGGCAGTAAGCGGCAAAGTACATTCCGGCACAATTTTGGAAGTCCCATCCGGGTCGGCGTGGGTCAAGGTGACGATCAGTTTTTTAGCACCAGAGGCCAAATCCATGGCACCCCCAACACCTAGCAGCGGTTTACCAGGAACAGCCCAGTTGGCCAGGTTGCCTTTTTCATCCACCTCCAGGCCACCCATAATGGCGACATCGACATGTCCGCCACGGATCATGGCAAAACTGTCGGCGCTATCGAAATAACTACTGCCGGGCAGGGCAGTAACGGGGATTTTCCCGGCGTTCACCGGATAATCCAGCGCTCCACCTCCATCGGCGGGGGAAGGGCCTACGCCCAGCATGCCATTTTCAGTGTGTAGGATGATGCCGTGTTCGGGGCGGATCAGGTCGGCAACCAGAGTGGGAATGCCGATGCCCAGGTTGACCACATCTCCTTTTTGCAACTCGGCAAAAGCACGTTTGGCCATGTTCATGCGGCTTTCACTTGCCTTTCTACCAGCTCCAACCGAGGCAGAAGAACCGAGTAGTTCCAGCGAAAGATTGGCTTGCACCAGGTAATCCACAAAACAACCCGGGGTGTGGATAAAATTGGGATCAATGGCTCCAACGGGCACAATTTCTTCCACTTCTGCAATGACGATATCGGCAGCCGTGGCCATGGCGCGGTTAAAATTTTGTTCGGTCATGCGGTAGGTGAGGTTGCCCGCAGTATCGGCTTTCCAGGCACGGATAAAGGCGACATTGGCCCGGATCCCGGGAATAAACACTTGTTCTATCCCATTGATCAGCATGGTAGGTCGCCCTTGGGCAATTAATGTTCCTGCTGAACTAGGCGTATAAAAGCCGCCAATACCTGCGCCGCCCGCTCGAATGGCTTCGGCCAGGGTGCCCTGGGGCAAAAGCTCATATTCTACCTCGCCCGATTGTGCGGCCTTCACTGCATCGGGATTGGAAGTAAAAAAGGAGCCGATCATTTTGCGGATTTGGCCATTGCGCAGCAAACGTCCACCTCCCAGGCCAGGTTCACCAACGTTGTTGCCAATGAAGGTCAGGTTTTGGGTATTGGTTTCCGCCAGGGCATGCAGCAGGTGGACGGGGTTACCGGTCATGCCGAAACCTCCACCGAGGATGGTATCGCCGTCTTTGACGAGTGCGGCAGCTTGCTTGGGGGTGATTTGTGGGACTGATTTCATGAAGCTAAAACTTGAGTATGTTCAACACTAAACGAATAAAGCAGCTTTGCTCCAGAGCATATGCCTAACTAAGGTGTTCTAAGGTGTCTAAGGTGGTTCAATTTTAAGCGCTTAATGTGTTCATTTTGAACCACCTTAGACACCTAAGGACACCTTAGTTATGCGCCTATGGCGCTTTTTACGCCTTCGGCGTAGATACAGAGGAGCTTGTATAATTTGAGTATTTGCTACACATCAAAAAAGACTGTTTCTGCCTCTCCTTGCATGTGTATGTCAAAATGGTATTCGGTTCTTCCATTGACGATTTGCTTTTGCGCAATGAGCGTACCACGGCGTTCCGCAGGCACGCTATTCAGCACGGCATCTTTGGCATTTGTTACTGCTTCGTCCGAGAAGTAAATGCGGGTGTAAGCATGCACCAGGAGGCCCCGCATCAGCACGATTACCGCCAGATGTGGTGCCTGGCCATCAACGCTCTCAGGTTTTACCGTCTCAAAGTGAAAGCGATTTTTTTTTTCTTTTTCTGTTGCAATGCGGCCAAAGGCTTTGATGT
>JAIYAV010000327.1 GCA_027488855.1 Saprospiraceae bacterium | reverse complement strand
AGTGAAAAGTGAAAAGTGAAAAGTGAAAAGTGAAAAGTGAAAAGTGAAAAGTGAAAAGTGAAAAGTGAAAAGTGAAAAGTGAAAAGTGAAAAAAATAAACCAAATGGTGAAATCCAAATGGTATACCTGCTTTTCACTTTTCACTATTCACTTTTCACTAAATTGAGACTATCTTTGTGCGTTAAGTACACTTCCTAACGCATGGCACGCAACCGTTTATTAGACGCTTTCAATGAAGCCCGGAGTATTTCACGTCAGGAAATGCCCGAGGCGGAGGACATGCAAAAATACCTCGACATCATCATTCCGCAAGTGCGGCAATGGGGTGAAGACCTGCGTGAAGAACACTTCTATGTAGGAAAATCCTGGCTGGAGTTTAGAGATGACGATGGCTTTCACGACCAGGTACTGCATTTTTTCAATGACGGTGGAGAGTACATGCGCATCGAAAACGGCGATGTAAGCAACGGCAGTTGGCGTTTGATGGATGCACCCAACCGGATGATACTGGACTATGAAAGTACCGAGATGTACGAGTTGTCCTTTATGAATGAAAACTTTTTCATCCTACAAAAGCACGGGGATCAGGTGCGGCTGGGGCGCGACAAGTATTTTGTCATGGTCAATGAACGTTTAGGAAGACGCCTCCAGTGGCCCGATGCCATGGAATTGCTCTTCCGCATCAAGTATGAACACAGCCGTTTTTATCAAACCCTTACCGTGATTGTACTGGTGATTGTAGTCATTGTCTTGATCTACTCGCTCATCTAAACACCATATTTTTATGACCCCAACCATCAGCAATTGTTTAAATTTTCAACCCACGCAACCCATTAACAATCAGTAGCCAGCTAAAAAATATCAGTACTGATGCCAACCAAAACGGCGCGGCAGGCAACTGGATTGGCGCAGCACTGGAAGTAAAATAGGCAAACAATTGGGTCATAATCAAAGGCCCAACCACCGAGGTGAGACTCATCACACTGGTGAGCGCGCCACGCAATTCGCCCTGTTCATTCATCGGAACCTGGTTCGACATCACCCCTTGCAAAGCAGGCATGGCAATCCCCCCCAAGGAAGCGAGGGCCGTGACCGCAAACATCATCCAGCCTTGATTGGCCAAGGCATACAATACAAAACCAATGCCATATAAGACCAAACCTATTGAAATGGACCGGTAATTACCCAACTTAGGAATGATGGCACGGGTAAGCCCGCCTTGCACCAGGGCAGCCATAACCCCTACAAAACCCAGAGAAAGACCTACCATTTTTTCCGTCCACCCGAATTTGTCCATGCAATAAAAAGTCCAGGTACTTTGGGTGGCAAAGCCCGCAATCATGATCAGCACATTGGGGAAAACCAATCCAAGTACGATGGGATAACGGCGCAAATTCAGCAAGGAATTGATGGGATTGGAACGCGACCATTCGAAAGGGCGGCGATTTTCGGGCAAAAGAGATTCCGGCAATACAAAATAGCCATACAACCAATTGACCAAGGTTAGCCCTGCTGATACAAAAAATGGGACTCTTGCCCCATATTCACCTAAAAAACCTCCCAATACTGGCCCCATAATGAAGCCCAGGCCAAACGCAGCGCCAATCAACCCAAAGTTTTGAGCACGTTTTTCGGGTGGACTCACGTCGGCAATATACGCACCTGCCGTGGTGAAGCTAGCTCCGGTAATGCCTGCAATAATCCTTCCCACAAACAGCCAGCCCAAAGTTGGCGCAAAACCCAGCACGATATAGTCAATCCCAAAACCCAGCAACGAGAAAAGTAACACCGGCCTACGTCCGTACTGGTCACTCAGTCCACCCAAAATTGGGGAAAAAATGAACTGCATGGAGGCATACGCAAAAATCATCCAGCCGCCGTAACGCGCA
Source organism: Saprospiraceae bacterium (assembly GCA_027488855.1). Lineage (GTDB taxonomy): Bacteria > Bacteroidota > Bacteroidia > Chitinophagales > Saprospiraceae > Haliscomenobacter. Next base: position 21,970 of record JAIYAV010000327.1, on the reverse strand, counting down.
GCAGAACTCAAGCCTTCGCCACTCAACTCCATGATGAGTTTGGGCAGTACTGGAATAATAATGCCCAGACCCGTAACATCAATGAGCATCGTGATAAAAATAAATGTCAAGGCCGAGCCGGATCGTTTTGCGCTCATTTGGTATGGTTACAGGTGATGAAAAACAAAGTTGAAGGTACGGAAGGTGATCAATAAATAGTAAGATTGACCGTTTTTCTTTGCCAGCCTACCTTTTTGTTTATTTTCCAGTAACCTGTTTTCGGTGATTCTTTCCCCAATCGGCCATTATCTCAGCCAGAGGTTCCAGCGTGCAACTGTATTCCGTCAACTCATATTCAACGATCATCGGAGAAGTACTAACGACGGTGCGGGTAATCAAGTTATTTTCTTCCAGGGTCTTCAGTTCTCTGGACAGTACACGCGAAGAAAGCCCAGGCACATTGCGTTGAATTTCTCTAAAACGGTTTGTTCCAGCATACATCGAAACCAAAATGGGAAGCTTCCATTTGCCACTAATGACAAAAAGTGTATCCTGAATGTACTTGATTTTACTGAACAAATCCTCGGCACCCTGATCCATTGCTGCTATCCTTTAGGTTATCGGGGGCAAAATTATCACAAAACCGTTTTAATTTTAGGCTGTAACCACAAAGAAATATCAAACACCCGCACACATGAAAAAAATTGCTGTATTTGGCTTAATTGTTTTTCAAATCATCGCATTGGGATTTGTAGATGGCAATCAGGCTACTACTTCTCCCGACAAAGCAGAAGAATCACTCCAGGCTTTCCAAAAAATGTTGACCGTAATCAAACACAATCGCTGCATGAATTGTCACCCATCCGATGATCATCCACGCCAGGGAGACGATGCGCACTTACACCTTTTCAATGTACAACGTGGCAAAGACAACCAGGGGCTGCCCACCATGCGCTGCAACACCTGTCATCAAAAAGAAAACAACCCTTACTCTAATGTACCGGGTGCGCCACATTGGCAACTTCCCGCCAAAAGCATGGGTTGGCAAGGTTTGAGCGACGCTCAGATTGGGGAAGTGCTGTTGAATAAGTCCAAAAATGGTGGCCGCAGTTTGTCAGATCTCCTTCACCACATGACGAAAGATCCACTGGTGCTTTGGGCATGGAATCCCGGTAAAAACCGCGAAAAACCACCCCTTTCACAACAAGAATTTGCCAAGGCTGTTAAAACCTGGATTGATAACGGAGCGGTAGTGCCTAAGTAGTGGGGTAAAATAAGTGATCATTCCTTCAAATTTTCGACAACACATGAAAATAGAATTCACCCTTAATGGTACCCCCCAATCGGTAGATGTACCTGAAAACATGCCCCTTTTGTGGGTAGTCAGGGACGTATTGAACCTGAAAGGAACCAAATTTGGTTGCGGCAAAGCCATGTGTGGCGCTTGTACCTTACACATCGACGGGGATGCCGTGCGCTCTTGCTCTTATTCCGCTCAATACGCTCAAGGCAAAAACATCACTACCATTGAAGGACTTGCTCCAGAAGGCAGTCTGCATCCAGTGCAACAAGCCTGGATCGATGAAGTTGTACCGCAGTGCGGGTATTGCCAGCCAGGTTTTATGATGGCTGTAGCCAACCTGCTGGACAAAATCCCGAATCCAAGTGACGAAGACATCGACGACAACATCACCAACCTGTGCCGTTGCGGTACTTATTACCGCATGCGCAAAGCCATTCATCGGGCTGCCGCTTTGAAAAACAACCTTTAACCCGCATCCAATCATGGCAAAGAAAACATTCAATCGTCGTAAGTTTATCATCCGTTCTGGGGTTGGTTTAGGGGTACTTTTTGGCGTTGGCTTGCTCGGACGTGGGCCCCTGAGAAGAATGTTGGCCCAAACCGCCGAAGAAACCATTCTGCCTTTTGACAATAAGTTTGATGCTTATCTCTGGTTTGAAATCAAGCCCGACAATCAAATTATTTTGCGCTCGCCCAAGGTCGAAATGGGTCAAGGGATTTTTACCGCTTTGGCGCAAATTGCCGCTGAAGAATTAGAAGTAGACTGGGAAACAATTACCGTCGTACACGCCAATACGGCTCAAGGACCTATTGACTTTGTTTCTACTGGCGGTAGCTTATCTATCACTGGTCTTTACGAACCCCTGCGCGCCTTGGCTGCAACCATGCGTGAAATGCTAAAAGTCAACGCTGCTGAGTTGATGGGGGTTTCTGTAAATGCGCTTTCGGTGAAAAATGGCGAGATAGTGGGGGGAGGCAAAAAAATGACCTATGGTGAAGTTGCTGAAAAAGCCAGCAACTGGGACTTCAAAATTGACCAACCAACCCTGAAATCGAAAAGCCAGTTTAAGTTTATTGGCAAAGCCTTGCCTAGAATTGATCTGGTCGCCAAAGTAAAAGGAGAGCCAATTTTTGGCATCGACGGTTCTTTTCCGGATATGCTTTATGGCTCGGTGCTGCGTCCACCAGTGGTGGGAGCAAAATTCATCAGTGCAACTCCCGGTAAGGCTGCACAGATGCCTGGAGTGATCAAAGTGGTTATTGAAAAGGATTTTATCGGCGTGGTGGCCGAATCCCGCGTTCAAGCCGAAGACGCCAAACACCAAGTGGACGTCAAATGGCAGATGCCAGAAAAATTGCTTCAACAGGCCGATGTGGATGCGCTGATCAAAGTAGGCGCTGGCAATGATGTGGTCATTCAAACCGAAGGAAGTGTAGCGTTAACGGGTGAAAACGTTTTTATCAGAGAATACTTCACTCCAATGGGGGCACACGGACACATTGAGCCCAACGGTGCTTCGGCGCATTACCAAAATGGCAAAGTCACCGTAAAACTCAGCACTCAGGTGGCCAACCTCACCCGCAAAGAAGTTGCCAATGCACTGAACATTAAGGAAGATGACGTTGATGTACAGCCCCAATACCTGGGTGGAGGATTTGGTCGCCGCTTGGAAACGCCTCATGCCGTTGAAGCAGCACTTCTCTCCAAAGCGGTGGGCAAACCCGTTCATGTGTTTTTTGAACGCACCGAAGAGTTTCAAAATGGCATTTTACGCCCACCTTCCCACAACGTGCTCAAGGCAAAGTTGACCAAAGACGGCAATATCGAATCCATCGAACACCATACTGCCAGTAGCGATGTGGCTTTTGATAGCTCACTTATCTCTGTTTTTTTAAAACCGATGAGCAATGATGTTGCCAAAGCGGTGGTAGGTGCCGACTTTGGGGCCTGGCGAGGCGGAATGATCCAATACAAGGCGATTCCCAACTACAAAACGGTGGCCTGGCATGCTGAACTCCCCTTCAAAACCAGTTGGTGGCGCGGACTGGGGCTTTTGTCCAACACTTTTGCCATCGAATCCTTTATGGATGAATTGGCCCATGAAACGAAGCAAGATCCCTTGGCGTTTCGCCTAAAACACCTCGCCGACAACGAAAAGGGTAAATTATTGAAAAGCGTACTGAAAGCCGCCGCACAACAAGCCGAATGGGACAAGCCTCTTCCAGCTGGAAAAGCTCGTGGAATTGCCTGCTCTATCGATGTTGGCACTCCAGTTGCCCAAATCGCTGAGGTAGAAATCAAAGATGGAAAAATCAAGGTCAACAAGGTGATATGTGCCATCGATCCAGGATTGATCATCAATCCCGACGGGGTTAAAGCCCAAACGGAAGGAGCCATCATCATGGGCATGAGCGCCAGTATGTTTGAAGAGATTACCATCAAAGACGGCAAAATGCAACCCAATACCTTTGGTTATTATCAAATGGCCTTCATCCGGGATGCCCCTGAAATTGAAGTGGTATTGCTATCCAGTGGCGAAAATCCTCGTGGAATGGGCGAACCGCCCATTGGCCCCATCGGAGCGGCGATTGCCAATGCTGTGTTTCAATTGACGGGCAAAAGATTGAACCGCATTCCTTTGAAACTGGAGGGGTAAAGGTGACTTAAAAATAAAAGGGTAAAGTCTTGCATGAGACTTTACCCTTTTATTTGTCTATACCGGTAGTAATTATCTTCCCAGTGCCTTCAACACAGTACTTCCCAGATCCGCTGGAGAATGCACCACGTGAATACCACACTCTTCCATAATTTTCATCTTGGCTTCAGCAGTATCTTCATCACCACCGATGATGGCGCCCGCGTGGCCCATTTTACGGCCTTTTGGTGCAGTTTGGCCCGCGATGAATCCAACTACAGGCTTGGTGCCATGTGCTTGCACGTAACGGGCTGCTTCAGCTTCCATACCCCCACCAATCTCACCGATCATGATGATGGCTTCGGTTTCGGGATCGTTCATCAGCAGTTCAACCGCCTCTTTGGTAGAAGTACCTACGATGGGGTCGCCACCGATACCAATACAAGTGGATTGGCCCAAGCCAGCTTTGGTGACTTGATCTACCGCTTCGTAGGTCAATGTACCAGAACGGGAAACGATGCCAATTGTCCCTTTTTTGTGGATAAAGCCGGGCATGATGCCACACTTGGCTTCATCTGGAGTGATCACCCCAGGGCAGTTTGGTCCGATCAGGCGGCAATCGTGGTTGGCGATGTAAGCCTTCACCTTCACCATATCCTGTACTGGAATACCTTCGGTGATGCAGATGATAACTTTGATGCCCGCGTCAGCAGCTTCCATAATGGCATCCGCCGCAAATGCAGGTGGTACAAAAATCACCGATACGTCGGCTCCGCCTTGTGTTACCGCTTGTTCAACGGTATCCCAAACTGGTTTGTCCAAATGTGTTGTTCCACCTTTACCTGGAGTAACCCCACCGATCAGGTTGGTCTTGTACTCCAACATTTGTGTGGCGTGGAAGGTGCCCTCCTTGCCAGTGAACCCCTGTACAATGATCCGGGAATTCTTATTAACGAGAACCGACATATGATTAAGTGTTTGGGGGGTAAAATGTTCTAGCTTCACCGTCATTGGTCACTGAGCGAACCCGAAGTGCCGATGAGGGTGAAGCTAGAGCACTTTATCCCTTGCTATTTATTTTTCTTCTTCAATAATGAACACATCCTCCCCTTCCTTCTTCATGTAATACTTTTCCCGGGCAAACTGTTCGCCATTTTTCTGGAGGTTTTTGCGTTGCCGCTCGGCCTCCTGAATTTTTTTGGCGTAGTACTCTTTGTCCTGCTCCAACTTGTCCTTGGTTTTTTGCAATCGCCATTGTGTGATCACATCGTGTTTGTCGATGAAGATCATCCAAAAGAAAAAAACCGTCAACACCAAAACGTAGCGATTCCGAAATGGACCCGGAATCAGATTGATGAAGGGTTGGATTGGATTGGTACTCATAAGAATGGGTGTGGGTTTGTGTGTGATCGTGTGGGTGTGGTGCGGCACACCAGCCTACATGATCACAAGATTTATTTCCGCCAGCGGAAAATGCCCGCACCCGGATAGACCGCTGCCTCAGCCAATTCCTCCTCAATGCGCAGGAGTTGGTTGTATTTAGCGACCCGGTCAGAGCGCGACATCGAGCCCGTTTTGATTTGTCCGGTATTCAATGCAACGGCCAAATCAGCAATGGTCGTATCTTCGGTTTCGCCAGAGCGGTGGCTCATGACGGAAGTATAAGCATTACGGGTCGCCAAATCAACCGCCTGGATGGTTTCAGTCAAAGAACCAATCTGGTTTACTTTGATCAAAATCGAGTTGGCTGCATTTCTGGCAATCCCTTCGCGCAGGCGCTTGGTGTTGGTTACAAAGAAGTCGTCACCTACAATTTGCAGGCGGCTACCCAATACTCTGGTCATTTCTACCCAGGTATCCCAATCGTCTTCGGCCAAACCATCTTCAATGGATACAATCGGATATTTGTCCACCCAGCTTTTCCAGTAACTCACCATTTCGGATGAAGTCAACTTGTCGCCGCTGGATTTATGGAAATGGTATACTTTTTCTTCTTCGTTGTAGAACTCAGAAGCAGCAGCGTCCATCGCAATTACGATGTCCTCGCCAGGGCGGTAGCCAGCTACTTCGATGGATTTCAGAACGATTTCGATGGCTTCTTCGTTCGACTTGATGTTGGGGGCAAAACCACCTTCATCACCTACGTTGGTAGAGTAGCCGTTTTTCTTGAGCACCGATTTCAGGTTGTGGAACACTTCCGCTCCCCAACGCAACGCCTCAGAGAAAGTAGGTGCCCCAATCGGCATGATCATGAACTCCTGGAAGTCGATGCTGTTGTCCGCGTGAGAACCACCGTTGAGGATGTTCATCATCGGTACCGGCAGCGTGGCGGCGTTTACACCACCGATGTAGCGGTATAAAGGTTGGCCACAAGCTTCAGCTGCGGCTTTGGCAACCGCTAGGGAAACGCCCAAAATGGCATTTGCACCCAATTTGCTTTTATTTTCGGTACCATCCAGCTCGATGAGCAGTTTATCGATGTAAACTTGCTCCGTTGCATCCAAGCCAATCAGTTCATCCGCAATTTCTTCAATTACGTTGCTTACTGCCTTGTTTACACCTTTGCCGAGGTACTGGCTTTTGTCATTGTCGCGAAGCTCTACTGCTTCGTGTTTGCCCGTTGAAGCACCGGATGGTACGGCAGCACGGCCAAAATAACCGTCTTCGGTGGTTACTTCCACTTCTACCGTTGGGTTGCCGCGGGAGTCGAGAATCTGCCGGGCGTGAACATCAACAATGGTACTCATAAGTCCTTGTGTTGTTTGGTGAAAAAGGTTTGCCGAAAACTGGAGTTGTTCAAATAAAAAAACGACTTCAATGTCGGCAGGTGTTTGTGTTTATATCGTCTATTCCATCAGTTTGACAAAGTCGTCAAAGAGGTAACGTGCGTCGTGCGGCCCAGGAGCTGCCTCCGGGTGGTATTGTACCGAAAAAGCTTTTTTGCCCTTCACTCGAATCCCTTCGATGGTGTCATCGTTGAGGTTGATGTGGGTAACTTCTACGGTGGCTTCCATGTCTCGAATGGCTTGTGGATCAACCCCAAAACCGTGGTTTTGGCTAGTGATCTCACAATGTCCGGTCAACAGGTTTTTCACCGGGTGGTTGATGCCCCGGTGGCCGTTGAACATTTTGTAGGTTGGAATATCCAGTGCCAAGGCCAACAATTGGTGCCCCAAACAAATCCCGAAAATGGGTTTTTCCTGCTTCAGGATTTCCTTGGCTGTGCTGATTGCGTAGTCCATTGCAGCGGGGTCGCCAGGGCCATTGGAAAAGAAGAAGCCGTCTGGATTGAATTCCTGCAGTTCTGGCAAAGTGGTTTTGGCCGGGAATACCTTGAGGTAGCAGCCGCGTTCGGACATGCACTCCAGGATATTGCGTTTGGTGCCAAAATCCAGTACCGCCACCTTGTGCTTGGCATTTGGATCACCAATGTAGTAAGGCTCAGTGGTACTCACTTTGGATGCCAGTTCCAGTCCATCCATGGAAGGCACTTTTGCCAACACTTTTTTCAATTCCACAATATCCAAAATTTCGGAAGAAATAATGGCATTCATGGCACCTTTGTGGCGGATGTGCCGCACTATTGCACGGGTATCCACATCGGAGATGCCTACGAGGCCTTCTTTTTCGAAATAATCCTGGATATCGTCGTCGGCTTGTTCGCGCGAATATTGAACGGTGAAGTTTTTGCAAATGAGACCGGCAATCTTGATGCTGCCTGACTCTACCTCACTGGATTTGGTGCCGTAGTTGCCAATGTGCGCATTGGTAGTCACCAACAATTGACCGAAGTAGGAAGGATCTGTAAAAATTTCCTGGTAGCCCGTCATTCCGGTGTTGAAGCAGATTTCGCCGGTGGTGGTGCCAATCTTTCCGGCAGCCTTCCCGTGGTAAACGGTACCATCTTCCAGTAATAGAATCGCGGGGGTATAGTTGGGTTCTTTACTGAACTTCTCTTCCATTGCTTTAATTTGGGTGCAAAATTAATGATTGATGGGGAAAAAGGGGAGGAAAAATGAAAGATTGAGGATTTTTTTTTCGGGGGTGCGGTGGCTAATTACACTTATGAACAAAAAAGGCGACACCAGGTCTCCCCAGCATCGCCTCTTTCTGAATAATCCGTATTGGTCTATTCCTTATCTTCCGCTTCAGTAGCAGTTTCTTCAGTTGTTTCGACAACTTCGGCAGCAGTTGTTGCAGGAGCAGCAGTACCTTCAGTTTTTGTCTTTCCACCACGGCCACGACGACGGCGTTTGTTATCCGTTTTAGTTTCTGCACCTTGGTTGTACAAGTCGTTGAAGTCTACGAACTCGATCATCGCCATGTCTGATGCGTCACTACGACGGAAACCAATCTTGATGATGCGCAGGTAACCACCGGGGCGATCTCCAACCTTTGGTCCAACTACATCAAACAACTCCTTGATCGCCTCCTTGTTCTGGAGGTAGCTGAACGCCACGCGGCGATTGTGAGTGGAGTCGTCTTTGGCTTTGGTTACCAGCGGCTCCAAATGCACGCGCAGTGCTTTTGCCTTGGCCAAAGTTGTGGTAATGCGCTTGTGTGTGATCAGCGCAATGCTCAGGTTCATCAGAAGCGCCTGGCGGTGCTCGGCTTTACGGCCAAGGTGGTTGTGTTTTTTTCCGTGTCTCATTTTATTGAGTTCTTGTCTTCGCAACACTATCGCGGGAAGCGACGGTTATTGCAAGGTGCCCAAGACTATAGTCCCGGGTTGGTGATGATATATGGAGGCTCCCACGCTGGTCTCCCACGGCTAAAGCCATGGGTTGTATCGTATGTGGGCTCCCACGGTTAAAACCGTGGGTTGCCAAAGTTTAAGGTCGAAGGTAGTAACTCGGGTAGCGGGGGCTCACACCCACACGATCACACCCAAACACACACACTTTCTTTATTCTTCGTCGAGTTTGTACTTGGACAAGTCCATGCCGAAGGTAAGTCCCTTTTCCTGGAGGAGTTCTTCGATTTCCACCAAAGACTTCTTACCAAAGTTGCGGAACTTGAGTAGCTCGTGTGTGTCGTAATGTACCAATTCGGCCAAGGTGTTGATCTTGGCTGCTTTGAGACAGTTGTACGCACGAACGGACAGGTCTAGATCTTCGAGTGAAGTTTTCAGCAGCTTGCGCATGTGGAGGATGTGCTCGTCCACAATGTTGTCTTCGCGGCTGGAAGCGTCATCGAAGGTGATGTTTTCGTCGGTGATCAGCATCAGGTGCTGGATCATGATACGAGAAGCTTCCTTGATGGCGTCTTCGGGGTGGATGGTTCCGTCCGTTTTTACCTCAATGGTCAACTTTTCGTAGTCGGTACGTTGCCCTACCCGGGTGTTCTCGATGCGGTAAGCCACATTTTTGATCGGGGTATAGATAGCGTCAACTGGAATTACGCCGATTGGTGCATCTTTAGGCAAATTGTCGTCGGCAGGAACGTAGCCACGGCCCTTAGTGATGGTTAGTTCCACCTCCAGGTTCACGAATGGCTCCATGGTGCACAACAACAACTCAGGGTTCATCACCCGGAAAACGTTGGTGTGGTCTTCGATGTCACCAGCGCGAAACTCTTCCTTACCGTTGATGGTGAGGTAGACTTTTTCGGTGTTGATATCGTCATCACCCATCACTTTCTTCAGGCGAACTTGCTTGAGGTTCAGGATGATCTCCACTACATCTTCTACAACGCCACGGATGGTACCAAACTCATGGTCGACACCAGCGACGCGCACTGCAGAAATTGCATAGCCTTCCAGGGAAGAGAGCAACACCCGGCGAAGGGAGTTACCTACAGTTTGACCGAAGCCTGGTTCAAGGGGTTTAAACTCAAAAAGACCTTCAAAATCGTTGGCTTTTTGCATTACGATCTTGTCCGGCTTCTGGAAATTAAGAATGCTCATATGCGGATAATGGACTTTGAGAAGGATGAATTGACCGGTCTCTACACGTCAGAACGTCTTCCAACGTTGATACTTCAAACAAAGTATGTTGAAGCGCCTAAAGGCTTTATTTTATACCCTCGAATTGTTCATTCTCCAGCTATAAAATAAAACCTTTAAGCACCTAAACGTTGCGATTACTTAGAGTACAATTCGACGATCAGCTGTTCGTTGATCTTTTCAGGAATTACGTCGCGAGTAGGATACTCGATGAAACGTCCTTCGAGTTTGTCGGGGCTGAACTCCAACCAGGTAAACCGGCGTGACTCAGGGCTACGGTTGGCAACACTGTCTTTGATCACATCCATGCTTTGAGATTTTCCGCGTACGGAAATCACGTCGCCAGGGCGAAGCTGATGAGAAGGACTGTTGGAAACAATACCGTTTACCAGGATGTGTTTGTGGCTAACCAATTGACGCGCACCGCTGCGGGTACGTGCCAAACCGATGCGGTAAACCACGTTATCCAAACGAGCTTCAAGCAATTTGAGCAACCATTCACCGGTTACCCCGTGCTTGGCAGTCGCTCTTTCAAAGGTGCCGCGGAACTGACGCTCCAAAACACCATAGATATATTTAGCTTTTTGCTTTTCAGTTAACTGAACTGCGTAATCAGAGCGCTGTTTGCGCTTGCGACTTGTGCCGTGCTGCCCAGGAGGGAACTTGCGCCGTTCAAAGTACTTATCAGGACCGTAAATGGCTTCTCCGAACGATCTTGCTTTCTTGGTCTTTGGACCCGTATATCTTGCCATTGTGATAAATTGCTTTTAAGGATTATACACGTCTACGTTTCGGAGGGCGGCAGCCATTATGGGGTACCGGCGTTACATCTTTAATTTTCGTAACACGGATGCCAGCTTGGTCAAGCGCGCGGATAGCGGCTTCACGGCCAGAGCCCGGACCTTTAACGAAAACTTCAGCAACACGCATTCCTGCATCGTAAGCTACCTTACCTGCATCTGTCGCAGCCACCTGAGCGGCATAAGGGGTGTTCTTTTTAGAACCTTTGAACCCCGACTTACCTGCTGAAGACCAGGATATCACCTGGCCAGTTTTGTTAGTTAACGAGACAATGATGTTGTTGAATGTCGCTTGTACGAATGCGTACCCTTCGGATTCAACTTTTACATTGCGCTTTTTAACTTTCTTGTTCGCCTTTGCCATTTAATAAAAATGTTTTTGAATCAGGCACATAAAAGAACGCTGAAGGTATTCTGGAACACTATCCGACCCACAGTTTTGATCGTGGGAGGTGAACCAAAAGCTTCGACTTCTTTTATGCCGATATTACTTGGTTGCTTTCTTCTTGTTAGCCACCGTTTTACGTGGTCCTTTACGCGTACGAGCATTTGTACGAGTGCGTTGTCCACGCAGAGGTAGTCCTTTACGGTGACGCAATCCGCGGTAGCAGGCGATATCCTGCAAGCGCTTAATGCTCATCGTAACTTCTGTTTTCAGTTCACCTTCGGTCTTGTACTGGGAAGTGACAATGCGAGAGATCTCGCGAATGTTGTCGTCAGTCCAAGCTTCTACCTTCGTGTCTTCACTTACACCAGCCTCAGCCAATACTTTACTAGCGGTGGTTGCACCAACGCCAAAGATATAAGTAAGGGCAATAACGCCACGCTTGTGTCTGGGTAGATCGATACCTGCGATACGAGCCATCTTCGTGTGCTTTTAATGATCCTGGCAGCAACGGGGATTAACCCTGGCGCTGCTTAAGCTTAGGATTTTTCTTGTTAATGATGTAAACCTTGCCCTTCCTGCGTACGATCTTACAATCTACGGATCGTTTCTTAACAGATGCTCTAACTTTCATGGTTCGAGTTGTTTATCAGGTATTCCAAACAGCGGACGGTGATTACTTGTAGCGATAAATGATGCGCCCCCGCGACAAATCGTAGGGTGACATTTCCACCGAAACTTTGTCACCTGGGAGGATACGAATGTAGTTCATACGCATTTTCCCGGAAATGGTGGCAATGATCTGGTGATCATTTTCGAGACGCACTCTGAACATTGCGTTAGAGAGTGCTTCTTCAATAATTCCGTCTTGTTTGATCAAATCTTTTTTAGCCATGGTCCGATTTCGGAGTGCAAAGATAAACATGTTTGTTGATCTTTCTCCTCATTCCTTGAAAAAAATTACAGTTAATGGGCAATAAGTCCATTTAGGCGGGTTGTAACACCCCTACACCCTTTAAACTTACCTCCCTTACTTCACTATTTTTGGCAATTGCAGCCTCAATAGGTATGTGACTGGAAAGAATGTCTGCTTTTTGACGGCGGACTACCACGGTATGTTCGTAGTGAGCCGAAGGCAGGCGGTCCTTAGCGGCAACCGTCCAACCATCTTTGGCCGTCATTACTTCTTTTTTTCCCAGGTTCACCATCGGTTCAATCGCAATGACCAAGCCGTCCAGCATTTTTATGCCTTTGCCTCGTTTGCCATAATTGGGAACTTCAGGTTCTTCGTGCAAATTGCGACCAACCCCATGTCCAACCAATTCCCGTACAATACCGAGATTAAAACCTTTCTCTACGTAATTTTGAATGGCAAAACTGATGTCACCTACCCGGTGGCCAACAACAGCCTGTTCAATCCCTTTGTAAAGCGAAGTTTTGGTTATCCGGCATAATTCCATTACTTTTTCACTGACATTGCCCAGCGGAAAAGTATAGGCGGCATCACCAAAAAAACCGTTCCATTGCACACCACAATCCACCGAAACGATGTCGCCATCGTTAAAAATGATGGATCCTGTAGGAATGCCGTGTACTACCTGCTCATTGATGGAAACACAAAGGGTGGCTGGAAAGCCACGATATCCTTTAAATGCAGGTACTGCACCGTGATCACGAATCAATGTTTCGGCAGCCGTATCGATCTCTTTGGCGGTAATACCCGGACGAATGATAGATGCAACGTGAGCTAAAGCGTCACAAACCAGGAGACAACTTTTGCGGATGTATTCTACCTCTTCGTCAGTTTTGTAATATACCATAGAGTCATTATTGAGTATGGTCAACAGTAAAAAATGACCAATCGCACTCGATCACTAGCAATTAAAGGCGACTGGCTTATTTACCAACCGCCTTTAATTAAGCAAAGTTTTGGGTAAAACTCGTCTAGATTGAGTCGCCAATACCTTGGAGGCGGCTTTGTGTGGCACGGCCTTGAATCCGTCCAGACTTAGTCAAACCTTCGTATTTGCGCATCAACAAATGGCTTTCAATTTGCTGCAGGGTATCCAGAATAACGGAGATCATGATCAGCAAAGAAGTACCGCCAAAGAACACAGCGAAGTTACGGTTGATGCCAATTCCAGCTGCAAACGCAGGCAGAATCGCAATGATTCCCAGAAATACTGCACCAGGCAGGGTAATGCGGGAAGTAATGGCATCGATGTAATCAGCAGTGGGTTGCCCTGGTTTTACCGAAGGAATGAAAGCGTTGTTGCGCTTGAGGTATTCCGCATAGTTTTGCGGGTTGACGATCAAGGCGGTGTATACATAGGTGAAAACAACGATCAACAGAAAGTAGATTACGTTGTAGGGCACACTAGTAAAATCGTTTAAAGCAGCCAGGATACCAGTAGTTGAGGTACCACCCGTTGCACTGAATTGAGCTGCCGTAGTAGGCAAAAACATCAAAGCCTGTGCAAAGATGATGGGCATAACTCCGGAAGCGTTCAGTTTGAGCGGGATGTAATCTTGCTCAGAGCGCATACCAGTACCATCGTTTCGCCCAACCGCCTTTTTGGCCATTTGGATGGGTATTCGCCGCACCGCTTGAATGATCATGATCGAGAGCAAAACTACCCCAAACCAGAGCGCCATTTCCACTACAAAGAACAACAAACCATTGCTGTCCAACTGAGATTGGAATTCAAAGCCCAAGGCAAAAGGAAGACGTGCTATGATACCCGCCATGATGATCAAAGAAGTACCGTTGCCCAAACCCCGATCGGTAATTTTTTCACCCAACCACATCGCGAATACCGTACCAGCAGCCAGGATGATGATGTTGGAGAACCAAAAAATACCTTGAGGAATATTGGGATCTACTGCTTTCAAGAAGAACAAGTAGCGCAGGTAGCCGCCACCTTGTACCAAAGTAATGGCTACCGTCAACAAACGGGTGATCGAAGTCAGTTTTTTACGGCCAGATTCCCCTTCTTTGGTTTGCAAACGTTGGAAGTAAGGAACAGCAAAGCCCAACAACTGAATGATGATCGAAGCGGTAATGTAGGGCATAATACCCAGCGCGAAAACCGAGGCTTGGCTAAAGGCGCCACCCGTGAAAGCGTTGATCAAACCCAAAAGCGAGTTGTCGTCACTTTGAGATTGCGCTTCCAAAACCGAAGGAAGCACGCCTGGGAGTACGATAAAGGAGCCAACGCGGAAGATCAAGATCATTCCGAGTGTGAACAAAATGCGCGTACGCAATTCCTTGATCTCCCAAATGTTACGAAGAGTGGTAAAAAACCTTTTCATCGTTCAGAATTAAGCGATGTTTACACTTCCGCCGAGTTTCTCGATGGCTTCCTTGGCAGTTGCAGAACACGCGTGAGCACTTACATTCAATTTAGTGGTCAGTTCACCTGCACCCAGAATCTTTACTTTCTCAGTCCGGCTGGTGTAGCCTTTTTCAAGTAAAAATTCCGCGCTAATGGTATCCACGCCGTGTTTCTCGGCAATTTCCTGAATTTGACCCAAGTTAAATGGAACGTAGCTTACACGGTTCGGGTTCTTAAATCCGACCTTTGGCAAACGCATTTGTAGGGGCATTTGACCACCTTCAAAGTTGCGCTTGGTGTAGTGACCAGAACGAGACCCATCCCCCTTGTGACCACGAGTAGAAGTACCACCATGACCAGAACCCTGGCCACGTGCGATGCGTTTTCTACTTTTGTTAGAACCTTGTGCAGGTTTCAAATTATGCAATTCCATTGCATTATGTTTTGAGCAAATCAGCGGTGAACACGCAAGTTATAAAAAATAATGGTTCCCCACCGAGAGTTGCTATTCGTCAAAGAAATTATTCCTTCACATCTTCCACCTTCACGAGGTGGGCTACCACACGTACCATCCCTAAAATCTGTGGTGTAACTTCGTGCACCACACTTGAGCTTACCTTGTTCAACCCGAGGGCAGTCATGGTAAGTTTCTGATTTTTAGGACGATCGATCGTGCTTTTGACCTTGGTAATTTTGATCTTAGCCATGATCTTCTTGTTTTAAAACATGAACAAAACGATGCGGACATGGCGCCCGATCAACCATTGAACATTTTATCCAGAGAAATATTCCGTTGCTTGGCAATTACCCCTGGATCACGCAGCAGTGAAAGTGCAGTGATGGTTGCTTTAACCACGTTGTGTGGGTTAGACGAACCTTGAGATTTTGCCAATACATTGTGGACTCCGGCAATCTCCAGTACGGCGCGCATAGCACCACCAGCGATTACACCAGTACCATCAGAAGCAGGTCTGATCAAAACGCTACCAGCTTTGAATTTACCTTTTACTTCATGAGGAATTGTTCCTTTGTATATGGGTACACGAACCAAGTTTTTCTTGGCATCGTCTACAGCTTTGGCGATGGCTTCAGAAACGTCGCGGGCTTTACCTAAGCCGTGACCAACTGTTCCTTTTCCATCACCTACTACAACAATTGCAGCAAAGCTAAATGTACGACCACCTTTGGTAACCTTCGCTACGCGGTTGAGCTGTACCAGCTTTTCTTTGAGTTCTGTTTCGGCAGGAGCTACCCTGTGTGCACTCTGTTTAGCCATTATCTTGTATGGTTAATGGTTTTTAGAAAGATAATCCGGCTTCGCGTGCGCCATCGGCTAACGCTTTCACCCGACCATGGTACAGATAACCGCCGCGGTCAAATACTACGGCGCTGATGTTCAACTGAGTGGCGCGTTCAGCTAGGATTTTGCCCACCGCTTTCGCTTGCTCAGATTTATTCACAGTTTTTTCCACTGCCTCTTCGACTGAGGAAGCAGAAGTCAGCGTATGGCCCGTCAAATCGTCGATGATCTGGGCATAAATTGACTTGTTGCTGCGGTATACAGAAAGACGTGGTCTTGCTGGCGTGCCCGTAATTTTTTTACGAACGCGGTTGTGAATCCGCCGTCTTTTATTTTCTTTAGTGAGTTTCATATCACTTTTGGTTTATAACCTTAGTGTAGGGCTATGCAGCCAAACCCAAGGTCCTGTTTTCGTTTTCGTTTGGGCGATCCTGTTGGGGCAACCCTATGTGGTTGCCCATATGAGCACCCAAGGGTAACCACGCAGGGTTACCCTTACTTTTTACCACTGGTCTTACCAGCTTTGCGGCGAATTGCTTCACCGACAAAACGAATACCTTTGCCTTTGTAAGGCTCTGGTTTACGGAAGCCCCGGATTTTGGCACATACCTGGCCCAGAAGTTCTTTGTCAATGCCCTCCAATTTGATGATTGGGTTCTGACCTTTATCCTGGCGGGTTTCTACCTTAATTTCCTGTGGAATAAGAAAGATGATGGGGTGAGAAAAACCCAAGCTCAGTTCCAACCACTGTCCATTACTGGAAGCACGGAAACCTACCCCAAAAATTTCCATTTCTTTCACATAGCCAGTGGAAACACCATTAACCATGTTGTTGATCAACGCGCGGTACAAACCATGTACTTCACGGTGGCGTTTTTGGTCAGTTGGACGTTTAACTTCCAATGAGCCATCGCCAATTTCAAGCGTCAGATCTGGATCAATTTGTTGTTGTAATTGACCTTTAGGGCCCTTTACTGTAACCAGATTGCCCTTGCTGACATTTATTTCTATCCCCTTGGGAAGTTCGATCGGAGCTCTACCTACTCGAGACATCTTAGTTGATTTGAGTGGTTAATTAATAAATGTAGCAGAGCAATTCGCCACCTACGTTCAACTCGCGTGCTTTCTTGTCAGACATCACGCCTTGCGAAGTAGAAACAATTGCCAAACCAAGACCATTGATAATCCGAGGAAGCCCGTCAGCTTTAGCGTACTTACGCAAACCAGGCTTAGAAATGCGGCCTAACTCACGAATCACCGGCTTGCGGGTAATCGGATCATACTTCAATGCGACTTTGATCAACCCCTGACCACCTTTACCTACGTTGTCCTCAAATTTGTATTTCAGGATATAACCTTGCTCGTAAAGAATCTCGGTGATTGCTTTTTTCAACTTAGAAGCAGGAATATCTACGATGCGGTGTCCCGCTTGCTGCGCGTTGCGAATGCGCGTCAGATAATCTGCGATAGGATCTGAAAATGCCATCGTTATGATGTTTCGCTAGCCGGTTTTCCGTTCTCTAAACCTGTTTTTCAACAAGTTATCCATAAACGCGGAACCTGACCAACTGTTAATAAATTGCTGTTTACCAACTGCTTTTGGTTATACCGGGAATTTTGCCATAAAGGGCCATTTCGCGGAATTTAACCCGGCAAAGACCAAACTGGCGCATGTAACCCTTTGGACGACCGGTCAACTGACAACGGTTGTGCATCCGAATAGGGTTAGAGTTGCGGGGCAGTTTATCCAGTTCTTCCCAGTTGCCTTCTTCCTTCAGTTGCTTGCGCAAATCTGCGTATTTAGCAACCAACTTGGCTCTTTTTACTTCCCGAGCGATAATTGACTTCTTTGCCACGGTATATTAGTTTGATTTCTGGTTCTTGAATGGAAGACCCAACAGTTTCAGCAATGCCAATGCTTCAGCATCGGTTTTGGCAGTAGTTACGAACGTAATGTCGAAACCAGCCATACGGGTGATCTTTTCAATGTCGATTTCCGGGAAGATGATCTGCTCGGTAATACCCATTGAATAGTTGCCACGACCGTCGAAACTTTTGTCGTTGATGCCACGGAAGTCACGTACGCGAGGAAGAGCAGCAGAGATCAAACGATCCAGGAACTCGTACATGCGGATGTTGCGCAGGGTAACCCGAGCGCCGATTGGCATGCCTTCACGCAGTTTAAAGTTAGAAATGGAGGTCTTGGCTCTGGTAGGAACTGCTTTTTGGCCAGCAATACGCGTCATTTCTTCGATCGCATTGTCAACCATCTTTTTGTCCTGAGTAGCAGCGCCGATACCTTGGTTGATCGAAATCTTAACCAAGCGAGGTACTTCCATGATGGAGCTGTATTGGAACTGTTCCATCAAGGCACTGATCACCTCCTCATTGTATTTTTTCTTCAGTCTAGGAAAGTAACTCATCACTTAATGATTTCGCCTGATTTTTTAGAATAACGAACCAACTTGCCATCAACCTCTTTACGTCCTACACGAGAAGGTTTGCCTTCTTTCGGGTCTACAATCATGAGGTTGGAGATGTGGATGGGTGCCAGCATTTCTTCGATCCCGCCGGCTGCGTCTTGCGTAGCTTTGCGGTGTTTCATGCGCACGTTAACATCCTTGATCAGTGCACGGTTTTCAGCCGGATACACTTCTAGCACCTCTCTAGACTCGGTTAGATTCTTATAGGCGCCAGCGATCACAAAGACCATGTCTCCCTTCTTGATCTTCAGCTTGGGAGTATGTCTTTTTGTATTTGTTTTTTTATCTGCCATTGTTCGACGAATTGATAGCGCTTGCGACGCTTGGGTTAAAGTACCTCAGGAGCAAGAGATACAATACGCATATACTCCTTCTCGCGCAACTCACGAGCTACTGGGCCGAAAATACGGGTTCCACGTGGCTCGTCTTGGTTGTTCAACAATACGCAAGCGTTGTCGTCGAAACGGATATAGGAACCGTCTTTACGGCGAATTTCCTTTTTGGTACGAACGATAACAGCTTTGGAAACGCTACCTTTTTTGACACCTCCTGGGGAAGCATCTTTCACGGCAACGACGATTTTATCGCCTACTGACGCATAGCGGCGGCCTGAACCACCGAGTACACGGATGCAGAGCACTTCTTTGGCTCCGCTATTGTCGGCTACTTTGAGTCTGGATTCCTGTTGGATCATGGTTGACGTCTGGTTTTAGAGGATTTATCTCCTTTGCAGGAAGCATAAATCGTAAACACACGGATAATACCTCACCGAAACATTGTGGGTCGTTGATCTGCCCACGAATGAATTCGCGGGTTTACTTCGCTCTTTCGATGATTTCGACCAAGCGCCAGCGCTTGAGTTTGCTCAGGGGACGAGTTTCCATGATTTTGACAACATCGCCGATGCTGCAATCATTGTTCTCATCGTGGGCCATGAAACTCTTGGTCTTCTTCACGAATTTACCGTAAATAGGGTGGCGTAGCTTACGCTCTACAGTTACAGCAACGGTTTTGTTCATTTTGTTGCTTGTCACGACGCCGACACGCGTTTTTCTCAGATTCCTTTCCATCTTCCTTACTTTTTACGACGTCTTGCACGAATTTTAGAACGTAGTGCCAACTCATCCGCACTCATTGTAGCAACCTGCCGACTACGTAGCTCATTGTTGAGCCGGGCAATATTACGGCGAAGATCGCGCAGTTCCATCGGGTTTGCCAACCCTTTGATGGCATGCTCAAACTTCATTTTACGGTAAAGTGACTCAGAGTTGTCAAGTTCATCTTGCAAAACCTCCTCAGTCAACTCTTTTAGCCCTGTTAACTTGTTGTTTGCCATTGGCTTAAAAAATTAATTTTGATATAAAGCATCGCTGCCAGATTGGGTTTCCGCACCAACACAATTTGTATTGTGCCAAAACTAATATCTGACAACTATCTAAATGCGTAATGCATTAAACGGTAGCATCGGGACGAGTCACGATCTTGGTCAATACTGGCAATTTTTGCGCAGCAAGACGCAGTGCTGCTTCAGCTACTTCAGCCGTAACGCCATCAAGCTCAAACATGATCCGACCTGGTTTCACCTGTGCTACCCAATGATCCACGGCACCTTTACCTTTACCCATCCGCACTTCTTGAGGCTTCTTGGTGATCGGTTTGTCTGGGAAAATGCGAATCCACACTTTACCTTCACGTTTCATAGAACGAGTCATCGCAATACGAGCCGATTCGATCTGACGGTTGGTAAGCCGTGCGCCAGTAATTGCCTTAAGACCAAAAGTCCCAAACGCGATTGTACCGCCTTTGATGGCCAGACCTTTCATTCTGCCCTTCTGCTGCTTGCGGTATTTCGTTCTCTTTGGCTGTAACATTGTTTATGTATTTAGCAGAATTTCAGTAAAATAGCCAAAACCTGCCAGCTTTTTGAAAAAGTCTGGCAAAGGTACTGCTTTGGATTGAAATATTCTAAGCCCAGCTTTAAATTTTTTTTCGCAGTAAGTTTTAACTCCCCGCGAAAAAAAATTTAAAGCATTTGCTTATTGCTTAACGTTTGCGTGGGCCACCTGCTCCGCCGCCACCGCGGTTGCCGCCGCCGCCGCCAGTGTTGCCACCACCGCCGCCGCCACCGCGCCGACGATCGCCACCACCACCGCCGCCACCACGATTTCTATCGTTGTTGCCACGGCCTTCGCCACGTTCGCCACCACGACCACGTCCGCCGCCACCGCCATCACGACGATTCTGGCCCTGGCCTTGTCCACCAGCTTGTGTCGTATTGGAAGGTGCAGATGATGGAGTCAGCTCACGCTTGCCCAATACTTCACCTTTGCAAATCCAGCACTTGATGCCGATTTTACCGTATACAGTCAATGCTTCTTTCCAAGAGTAGTCAATATCTGCACGGAAAGTATGCAATGGTGTACGGCCTTCTTTGTATTCTTCTGTACGTGCCATTTCCGCACCGTTCAAACGGCCAGAGATACGTACTTTGATTCCTTCTCCTCCTGCGCGGATGGTAGATTGGATTGCCATTTTGATGGCACGGCGGTAGTTGATGCGTGCCTCCAATTGCTTTGCAATGGATTCTGCAACGATATTGGCATCCAGTTCTGGCTTACGGATCTCCGTAATGTTGATCTGAACGTCTTTGCTCGTCAATTTTTTCAACTCTTCGCGGATGCGATCAACTTCCTGGCCACCTTTACCGATGATGATACCGGGGCGGGAAGTGTGAATGGTTACGGTGACGCGCTTGAGCGTGCGCTCGATTACGATCCGAGCGATGCCACCTTTGTTTACCCGTGCATTGAGGTAATTGCGGATTTTTTCGTCCTCAACTACTTTTGCAGCGTAATCCTTGCCTCCGAACCAGTTGGATTCCCAACCTCTGATGATTCCCAGGCGATTGCCGATTGGATTTGTCTTCTGACCCATATGATGGTGTAGTTGAATTTTTAGTTAGTTACTTCTTCTACCACCACCGCTTGATCATCGACACCAGGAACCGCGATGCGGTTTTCCACTATGATCGTTACGTGGTTGGTACGTTTGCGAATGCGGTGCGCACGGCCGTGTGGGGCTGGGCGGAAACGCTTAACGATGGTACCACCATCAACAAAAGCCGTCTTGATGTAGAGGTTATATTCGTCGGCACTTTCGTTACCTTCCAGCTTGTACTCCCAGTTGGCAACCGCACTACGAACTAATTTTTCCAACCACACCGCAGCTTCTTTCTTGGTAAAGCGCAGGATGTTGATGGCATCTTCCACCTTCTGCCCGCGGATGTTGTCAACCACAAGACGCATCTTGCGGGCCGACATCGTAACATTTTTGAGTTTTGCTACAGCTTGCATGTCTTTTTATTTCTTACGGTTGCCAGAGTGACCTTTGTAATTACGGGTTGGGGAAAATTCGCCCAACTTGTGACCTACCATGTTTTCAGTAACGAAAACAGGTACGAAAGTTTTGCCATTGTGAACGGCGATGGTTTCACCCACCATATCAGGGATAATCATCGAGGCCCGAGACCAAGTTTTGATGACACCCTTCTTCTTTGCATCCTTAGATGCAAGAACCTTTTCCAATAGTCTATGGAACACGTATGGTCCCTTTTTGATTGATCTTGCCATTGTCAGTGAGAATGAAAAACGAAAAATGAAAAGTGAAAAATGAAAATGGCGATTGCCTTAATTTTTCATTTTTAGTTTTTCATTTTTCATTTGCCATGATTAAGGATTTTTGGTTTTTCTCCGAGAAATAATAAGCTTGTTGGAAGACTTATTCTTATCGCGGGTTTTGAAACCTT
>JAIYAV010000058.1 GCA_027488855.1 Saprospiraceae bacterium | reverse complement strand
CTGATCTGCAGTATTTTGGTGGAATCTACCAATGGCAAAACCGCAAAGAAGCAGAACAATGGTTCAATCAAAAGTGGTTTGAGCGCACCGAGCAGAAATACGGTAAAAGAGGCGAAGTGCAATATTTCAGTATTTCCAGCAGCAAGACGGTTTCAAAAATACCTAAAGATTCAAGTCATTTTTGGGCAGTATTGAGTGCGTCTCCGATTTCAGCACCGGCTTTTATTCCTGGGGCATCCGGTTTGCTTCAATTCATGGAACTAAAGGATGAACAAGGCAAAACTTGCTACCTTAGCCTTTGGAGCAATAAAAAAGAAGCCCTGCAACTGGAAGGGAAATTCCAAAAAAATGAATATTTTGATACTCCCATTCGCTTAGGAATGGAAATAAATCACGATGAATCGCGATGATTTTTTCTAAAACATACGAAGTCGAATCTGATGAAAGTCTGCTCAATGCAGCTTTGGCGGGCGACCGAAAGGCACTGGAAGTGTTGGTGAGCAAACACCAGCACTTCCTTTACAATGTATCCCTACGCTTATTCCTGAACCCTGAAGATGCGCTGGATGCAACCCAGGAAGTATGGATTAAAGTGCTCAACAAGCTACAATCTTTCCAGCGCAAAAGCCAGTTTCGCACCTGGCTGTACCGCATTGCGGTCAATCATTTTCTAAATGCCCCAAAAAAGAAAATGGAGCTGCTACTGGAGTATCCGGCAAAGGGACTAGGCGGGTTTACAGAGGATGAAATACAGGATGAAACTGTCGTGGAGGAAGTACGCCTAATGTGCTCCACCGCCATGCTGATGTGTCTCACTCGTGAACAACGTTTGCTGTACATTATTGGTGAGATTTTCGGTGCTGATCATCAACTGGGCGCGGCCTTGTTCGAACTCAGTCCGGCCAATTATCGGGTTAAATTGCATCGGGCCAAAGCGGACTTATTGCAGTTTGTGGCAGGTCGATGTGGGTTGGTAGACCCTCAAAATCCCTGCCGTTGCCCTAAAAAAGCCAAAGTTATGGTCCAACAAGGGTGGGTAAATCCTGAAAACCTGCTTTTTAATGCACACTTCAGCGCTCAAGTAAAAAACCTGGTTGAAGAGCGGCGGTACCAAGTCAGTGATGAGATTCAACTGCGCATGAAAGCCCTATTTCGCGAGAGCCCTTTCCAAATTCATCAGGAATTGGATCAGTTGTTGCTGGAGCTGGCTCAAAGGTTATGATGATGAGCTTTGGCCTGTTTCCATAGTGGACCTACCGCAAGCAAAAGCACAATCACGTTAAACAAGGCATTGGAAGCGTTGCCCGAAGCGATAGAGCCAGTACTGTCGAAAACAAACCAGGCCAAAATTCCGCAGAGTACCGCTTTTCTAACGCCTTCGGGGGCGAGGTCGTAGACCCATTTTTGCAAGCACCAAATACACACTCCCCAGCCCACGAGGAAACCACCCGTAAGTGCAGAAAGAAACCGGGTGGTAGCTGCCTCATAATTTTGTACGCCATCAAGGGGAAAGCTCAAAAAGTCGAGGGTCCACCTGGCTGGCTCGGAAGTGGCCAGCATGGTGCCTAAAAAGAAGATGGGGCCAAAAGAACCGACCACAAAAGCGGTGATTTTCAGATAGGATTTGTGCGATTGTTGGGTCATAAGATTGCTCATTTCGATGTGATTTTGAGCAAAAGTAATGGCCACTGCGGGGCAATTGTAGACGCTAGCGTACAATGAGCTAACCAAAATTTCGGGCGATCCGTTTCAGGTTGTTGAAATAGGCGGAAAGCCAGGCAGGGTTGAGGTTTTCAGCGTTGATTTGCAGGTAGAAATTTTCCAAAGCCAACTCGAATAAACTTTCTAACTGCCCTTGGTTCAGGTTGAGGTTCAAGTCTTTTGCCCAAAGTTTGACAAATTCGTTTCCAATAATTTGATTGGATTTGTCCAGTGTTTCTTTGTAGTGTTGCTGCTGTTGGTTGATCCGCAACTGCCGGTTAAACAGCAGATCTATTTTGTGTGCTACTAAAATGTTGATCAATTCGGGATCAATGTTTTTGGCATTTTTTTCCTTCTCCGCCATCACCTGAGCCTGATGCAGATGAAATGTAAAAAGAAACCCCCTGAAAATTTCCAGGTCGGCAAAGTGATGGTAAAAGGAAGACTTGCTAATGCCTACTTTTTTAGCGAGTACTTCAACTTTTAATCCATTTTCGCCGGATAAGGCAAAAATTTCGTACCCCGTTTTGATCCAGATGTCTTTGTTTTCGGTCATAAGTGAGCGGTCTGGAAAAATTACCGCAAACACGCTGCAGCTTCGCGAAATTCTAAAAATAATGTTGCAAAGCGAAATTGTTTCCCCAAACTTTTCTAAATGCAGCGAGGTTAACCCCTTCCCGATCTCTGGTGTTTCGTAAACCCGCCCATGACCTTTTCCATAATTTTTACCTTCATAAAACGCGGAGCTGTGCTCAGTGCATAAGTCAATACTTTTGAGAGCAGCCCGGGAACGATATTGGTTTGTTTGCCCAAGGCAGTAAGGATGGGGACACCCAGTTGTTCGGGCATCATGGCATTGTCCATGATCATGTTAGCCCTTTGCCCGAATCCAGTTTCCACTGGCCCAGGTGCCACGGCCAACACATCCACGCCAAATGGCTTCAACTCTACCGCCAAGGCTTCCGCAAATGATTGAATGTAGGCTTTGGAGGCGGCGTAGTTAGCAGCATAGGGTACACCCTGAAATGCGACCAAAGAGCTCAGAAAAATGATTCCTCCCCTACCCTGCTGTTTAAATTGTTTACCAAAAAAATGGCTGAGCGCAATCACCGCCTCACAATTGACCCGCAGCAAGTTGATTTCCGAATCCAGTGAAGCATCCACAAACAAGCCCGAATTGCCGTAACCTGCATTGTTGATGAGCAAGCCAACTTTCAAACCTTGGGCAGCCTGGATGATTTTTTCCACTCCTTCTTTATCCGACAGATCGGCAACTACCGATTTCACTTCGATGTTGTGGCTTTTTAGTTGTTGTGCAACTTTGAGCAAACGCTCCTCATTTCTGGCGTTGATGATGAGGTTGAAGCCTGCGGTGGCCAACTGTGTTGCCAATTCCAAACCAATTCCCGATGATGCGCCCGTTACGATGGCCCAGTCGCCATATTTGTTTTTCAGCCTTAGTTTTTCTTGATTGGGTAGATTCATTTTGGATATGCCTTTTAATTCAGTGCAAAGATGAACCTTTGATCAGGTACAAAACGATAACAAATGTTAAGGCTTTTTATGGAATTGAACTTTGACTTTTGAGTCGACTCAAATGAACTGGAGTCATGCCCAGGTAAGAAGCGATCATGTGTTGAGGAACCCGATTGTGGATATTGGGAAAAATCTCGTTCATCAAATCGTAACGCTCTTTGGGGCTCAGGGT
>JAIYAV010000405.1 GCA_027488855.1 Saprospiraceae bacterium | reverse complement strand
GGTCTGGCGTTCATCCAGCGCGATTCTTTGTTTGTCCACTTTGAGGTAGAGTGAACCAAGGGCAAAAAGCACCCCAAGATTGAGCACCACTAAAAAAATGAGAAACTGCCTGGCAAAAGTATACGTTTGATTTGGCTGGTTTTCCGACATGTTGTTCACTTTTAAACTTTTTACACAGTACGTTTAACGACATACCCAATCAGCAGATTGAGCAAAAAGAACACCCAAATTCCTCCCGTAAGGTACGCCCAATCACGCGTGAAAGCAACTAGAAAGCCCGATTGGCCGATCGAGTAGAAGCTATAGCGCAACCAATCGAGCCCATTTCGAGTCCAGAGCTTTTGCACCGGATCGGGCTGGCCATCGGCAGTTTTGCCATAATCGAAGGGTGTATTGACATTGATGTATTGGCTGAGCTCACTTTTTAGGGCGGGAAAAGGCGCCGTATTGTCTTTGATGGTGCGGGTGACTTCTTCCAGGCGGTGTTTGGCCAATTGATCCACATAGGCCTTGCGCACCAGGTCTTCCTGAGCGCGCTCATAGGCAGGGAAGGAATTGGCGGTGCTCTCGCTTTCCTTGTCCATCAAACGGTCGTACTCGCCCTGCTTGGTAGAGGCTTTGAAAAAGACGGGTAAAATGTCGACCAATACAAAAAAGACGATCAAAAACCACTTGGTCCATTTCACCGAGGTTCCTCCGACTGGCTTGGCTTCCAAGCGCTCCAGGGCAACTTCACGAGCGAGGTAGTTGTAGCTGAACTGGTCTTGGAAACCCTTGAGTTTTGCTTCCCGCTCGGCTTGCAGCTTGCTGATCTCTTTGGTGTTGTCGCCAATTTTCACATCATTCTTATTGCGCAAAGCGGCAATCTCCTCATTGAGGTAACCAATTTCTTCCTTGATTTCATTGGCACGGGGGCCGTATTGCTTCATCCCCGAGGTAGTACCACAATTCATAGTGGTATCCTTGCCGCTCATTTCAAACAGCAGCAGTTTTTCCTTGCAGGCACGTTCAGCCAATTTGAGTTCTACCTCTCCTTTAAGCGTGGAATCGCGGTTGCGCACCACGTCGATGGTATTTTCGTATTGGGCATAAATGGCTTTTTCCCCTTCTTCTTTCATTGCAAAAAGCTCCTGCTCCAAACTATCGTCGAACACGAGCAGTACAATCGGGTGCGAAACAAGTACCCCAATGCCAATCGAAAACAACAAACGACTCAGGAACAAAAAGGAAAACAAGTCTTTGCGGGCGCTATCAGACTTGCGGAAAGTGGAAACAATGAAGCGGTCGAAGGTAAAAACGATGCAAGCCCAAATGATTCCAGCCCCGATGTAAACAAAGGGCTTATTGGTCAAAGTAGAAACAGCATACATCATGGAGAACAAGCCGAGTACCGCTGGTACCAGCACCAAACCCCCATAACCGGCGTGTTTGACGTGCTCAGAGCGCCCGGTTCGGTCCAGGATTTCCCGGTCCGAACCTGCACTCCATACAAAAAAATCGTAGAATAATCCCTTCATAAACAGTCAGATGATTGGGGCAAAGAAAACCCTTTTCATCGGGTACCATCTAAATTTGGGACGAACCCGGGCAAAAAAGGGACAAATTCTAGGGTTTTACCTTTTTAAGTTGATAATCCAGGCGCTCCTGATCTGAAATGCGTTGTTGAATCGCGTAGACGTAGCTCTGTGATGTTTTGTTGCCATACTGGGTGAAGGCTTTGCTGGCCCAGTCTTCGGCTTCTTTCAGGTTGCCATTGCGCTCCAGGGCTAGAGCCAGGTTGTGGGCGGCTTTACCTTTGGTTTTGGGATCGCGGGCTGAGCTGAGCAGGTCGTGCCAGATTTCGGCGGCATCTTCCCATTTGTTGGCCTGAGTGAGGCGGTGCGCTTCTTCCATGGGGCTCTTGTCTGCTCCTTTGGCAGTGGTATAATAGGTGCGGCTTACGTTGACCCAAACCGGGGCAATACGTTTGCCGTAAGCGTCTCCGGCTTTGGCGGCGAGATCTCGCACTGCGGTCAATTGAGAACGCAAGTTGGTCCGGGCTCGGTCTTGGGTGTCACCCGTTGCCGAATCTTCATCGTATTGACTGACGGTGTTTTCATCTACTACTACTCGTTTTTTGGCATCGTATACGCGCCAGCCCATGTATACCCGCACATTGCGGCGGGCAGTGTGGGTGTATTTGATGATTTCGGTACCGTCCTTTTGTTTGGATTTGTAGCTGGATTGGCTATATGAAACGTCAGAAGAAGAGTCAAAGGACTCCAGCGCAATCATGGCATCTGCGCCGTATTTGCTACAAATGGATTGCACCTCGTTCCAATTCATCGGCGGCAACATTTGTTTGCCATTTTTTAAACCATTGTATTCCAGCCCGGTTCCTTTGACCTGTAGGGTAGGGGTACGGGTGAGGGTGGTGGTGAGGTTTTGCATGGCCATACGGCGACCTTCGCGGTCTTGTCCAATATCTTCACCGGAAATGGCACCTTCCAGAAAGTTGGCGAACCCTTTTTCCGGTTTGCTGCGGTCGATCAGGGCTACCACTTTGATGTCATCAGGCAATACAATTTGAGAAGGTTGCAACACTTCCAGGAGGGTAGAACTGGTGCCGCAACTCCAGGAAATGAGTGCTACCAAGGCCAGTAGCAATAGGGATTGATTTTTCATCACTCGTGTCAGGTTTTGGTGGTTGTAACTAATGTGTTTCTTAGACCAAAAAAGTCAGGCTAAGGACGCAATTTTTCGATGGGTGATGTAAAAAACAGGGTGGAAAGTTAGGGTTATTTCGATTTAGGTCATTTTTTAAGTTGCATCGGAAGCAGGAATTTTCCGACTTTTGGGAATTCAGAATTGTACTCATGGCCAAAAGTAACTCCTTGTCTCTCATTAATGCTGCACTCCTGCCCGAATTTGTGGAGCAGTTGCCACTTATTGATTGGACTGAGTATGCCAAAAACTTCCCTAAGATAAGCTTTACCAGCGATAGTTTCCGCAGCAAGCAAGAATTCATCATCAATAGTCAGGAGCAAATTGAATACGTGGCTGCCGATGCTGGCATTGTGGCTTTAGAGATGGAAAAATTCTTTAAGGACTTGAAGGTGTTGGTGAAAACGAAACTATCCTTTGCTGAGACCTTGTATTATGCGGCTATGCTGTATTTGGCTTTGCTCAAAATCCACCCTTTCGAAGATGGAAATGGGCGAATGGCCCGTTTGCTTGAAAAATGGTTTTTAGCCAGCCAGCTAGGGCCAGAAGCCTGGAATATCCCCAGCGAACAATTTTATTACCAAAACCTAAGCGCCTATTACCGCAACGTGCACCTTGGCTTTGACTACGAAACTGTAGACTATCAGCGTAGTTTGCCTTTTTTGCTCATGTTGCCACAGGCCATACAACATCAATCCTAAACTTACAAAACAACATGCTAGCACCCATTCAACACAGCGTACTGGAACGTTTTTTGCGCTACGTGCAAATCGATACCCAATCCGACCCTTTTTCCCAAACTTTTCCGACTACTGAAAAGCAGAAAGACCTCGCCCAGGTCCTAGCACAGGAACTCCAGGACTTGGGGGTAACTGACGCCCACATGGACGAGCACGGCTACGTGTACGCTACTATCCCCGCCACGGTTGATAAAGCCGTCCCTGTTATTTGTTTTTGCTCGCACATGGATACTTCGCCAGATAGCAGTGGCACCAATGTCAAACCTATGATCCACCGCAATTACGACGGTCGCGATCTGGTGTTGCCCGACGATCCCAACGTGGTCATCCACTTGCAGGATCACCCCAACCTGGGCGAACAAATGGGCAACGACATCGTTACCGCCAGTGGCCTCACCTTGCTGGGCGCGGACAATAAAGCAGGTGTAGCCGAAATCATGGACGCCGCGCAGTATTTTATGCAGCATCCGGAACTTCCACACGGAACCATCAAAATCCTCTTTACCCCCGATGAAGAAGTAGGCCGTGGAGTAGAAAAAGTTGACCTCAAAAAATTGGGCGCCGATTACGGGTACACCATCGACGGTGAACGCCGAGGCTCTTTTGAAGACGAAACCTTTAGCGCCGATGCGGTTACATTGACCATTGACGGGGTGAGTGCGCACCCGGGTTTTGCCAAGGGAAAGATGGAAAGTGCGGTTAAAATTGTTTGTGACATCATTGCCAAATTGCCCAAGGATCACCTCACTCCTGAAGCAGTAGATGGCCGGGAAGGGTTCATCCACCCAGTGACAGTAGAAGGCCAAGCAGAAAAAGCCGCAGTACACTTCATCATCCGTGATTTTACGGATGAAAAGCTGTTTGAGCATGAGCTGTTTTTGAAAAATGTGGTGGAGGAAGTGATGCAAAACTATCCTAACTCTCGTTACGAATTGCGCGTACACGAGCAGTACCGAAATATGAAAAAAATCGTGGATCAACATCCACAAGTGAGTACCAATGCACTGGAAGCCATTCGCCGAGCAGGTTTGGAGCCGATTCATTCCAGCATTCGGGGTGGTACGGATGGTTCACGCTTGTCTTTTATGGGCTTGCCTTGTCCGAACATTTTTGCGGGAGAACACGCTTTTCACTCCAAGCAGGAATGGGTCTCTGTACAGGACATGCAGAAGGCCGTGGAGACGATTGTACATTTGGCGATGATTTGGGCGGAGTAGGGCAAACCAAATAAAGTATACCCTCAATGAGTGAAATGGAAAAACTTGCTGCCACTTTAGAAGGCTTCGCTGGCCTCAATGCAAATGATTTTCAGTTATCCGCCCCCTTTTGGCAAACCAAAAATTACCAAAAGGGGGAATTTTACAATGAACACCGGAACATTTGTAAAAATCTAGGATTCATCACCAAAGGCGTTTTTCGATCCTACATCATTGATGAAAAAACGGGTGAAGAAAAAAACGTCTTTTTGTACTCTACGAATGGATTTGTGGTCTCCTTCAAAAGTTTCATCAATCAGACACCCTGCGATTATTATACCCAGGCGATGACGGATGCCTCGGTCATTTTTATCAACATCATTGATTTACAGTCGCTTTATCAACGCTCTCACCAGTGGGAAAAATTTGGCAGGATCCTGGCCCAGGAAGCCTTTAATGTGACCATGACCCGGATTGAAGGCTTTATGTTCAAAACGCCAGAGGAGCGTTACCTGGACTTGATCCAACAACACCCGGATATTTTTAACAGCGTCCCGCTTTACCACATTTCCTCGTATTTGGGCATTCAAGGGCCATCTTTGAGTCGAATCCGCAAAAGAATTTCTGGAAAATAATTCGATTTTAACTTGGGTTAAAATTATTTTCCCACAGCGCCAGCAACTTTGTGTCATAAAATTCAAATTGATGAAAACAATGACAATTGTATTGATTCATGGCTTGTTCTTGAACAATATCAGCTGGAACCAGTGGAAAACTTATTTTGAAGCTCAAGGCTACACCGTTTATATGCCCGCTAATCCTGGGCATGAAGGTGACCCCACTCAACTTAGAGCCAATATCCATCCCCAATTGACCCAAACCGGGTTTGAAGATGTGGTGATGAACATCGTCAAGTTGATCGATACCCTGCCCGAAAAACCCATCGTGATTGGCCATTCACTCGCGGGTTTGGTGGTGCAAAAACTCATTGCAATGGACAAAGCTGTAGCTGGCATCAGCATTGATGGCGCGCCCCCAAAAAACGTGCTTGCGCCATTTGCCACCATAAAAGTTGTATTGCCCGTGCTGAATTTTTTCAAAGGTAGGAAACCGTTTTTGGGCAGTAAAGACTGGTACCATCACGCATTTTTTAACAACTATTCCAGAGCGGAAAGTGACAAACTTTATGAAACCTTCGCCGTGCCGGAAAGCCGGAAAGTCGCCCGCGATCCACTGTTGTCCAATTTTGCTAAGATTGATTTTAAAAAGCCACACCAACCACTGCTCTTTATTGGTGGTGAAAACGACAACATTTTTTCGGCACAATTCACCCAAAAAATAGCCAGAGCTTATCGGGACAAAAACAGCGTTACCGATTTTAAAGCATTTGCGGGGAGAAGCCACTTTTTGTGTGGTGAACAAGGCTGGGAGGAAATCGCAGATTATATCTTGGGCTGGCTGAAAAAGCAGCAATGAAACGGTATGGGAGTAATGTCAATTGGCGCAGGGATGACGTCAATTGACATTAGGGACGGAAATAAAATAAAGTTACAATCTGCCCGGCTCTTTTTCGATTTTGCTGCGTTACTCCTCAGTTGCGTAGACTTGCTATGCGCCTTCGTCGTGCCTTGCCAAATCAAAAAATAGCCAAGGCAACTTTGTAACTTTATTTCATTTCCGTCCCTTATTCATTAGAAAGGGTTAATAAGACTGACTATTTAAATGAATTATCTATTTTTGAATAAAAATCACCAAAACTCAAACTTCCCACCGAATGACAAGTTTACAAATCCTGCTGGAAAGTGTTGAATCTGCTCGCCGTGACTTCATCGCGGAATGCGAAGGACTATCCCCAGCGCAGGTGAATTTCAAACCAGATCCCGAATCCTGGTCCATTCTCGACAACGTGGAGCACATCGTGCGCGCGGAACAAAGCGGCATCAGCGGCCTCTGGAAAGCCCTGGATGGGTTCAAACGAGCTGAGCCCATTTGGCAGGGTGACCCCGTTAATCGCGGCTTGCATATAGAAGAAATTGTCGAACGGACCTGGCAAACCAAAGAAAAAGTGCCGCCCATTGCCGCGCCACAATGGGGAGGTTCCCTCAATTTTTGGCTGGCGATGTGCCGGGCTCAGCGGCATATGCTCCAGGATTTGGTGCAGGAACTGGAAGGCCTGGATTTGGAATTGATCATTTTCCCACACCCCATTTCTGGCCCCATGGATGCGCGGCAAAGGCTGGAGTTCTTGCGTTTTCATGCAAGGAGGCATCAAGAGCAGGTGAGAAGGATTAAGGGGAGTTTGGGCTATCCTGCGGGATAATAGTTCAAACTGCTACAAATATTTTGACTAAATGCTAATATTTGTTTTGATTTCATTTGGAAAAAAATAAAATCCTGTTTATTTTTGAAACCGATGTTTGTTTTGCTAATCACCCTGCATTTTTCCATTTTTTAAAGCGAAACAACATGTCAAAACAAGATCTTGAACCCTACCGCCAAAACTTGCAGTACAAGCAGGCTTTTGAAGACTTAGGCGTAAACCTTGCCGAAGTGTTTCAGTTCACCCCCATGGATTTGGATTTGGAAAATCGGCGGTTGGAGAATTTACTGAACTTCACCCTGAAGTATCAGCAGTATGGCAGCCAAGCATTGATGGAACTGGAAGAAGGCCGATTTTGCTATCCACCGATTTTTCCAGGGATTTCGCCGGAAAGTGATTGGTATCGCTTTGAACTTTGGCTCCTAAATCAACCTACCCGGAAAACCATTTCCGAACAATTGCCCCAAACCTTCAAAATCAAAAATCCTGATGAAATTCCCGAAGCAGAGATAGATCAAGAATTGGAAAAACTTCAAGATGCTGTTGATCAAGCTGGATATGGCATTTCGCTCTGTGAAGGCACTCCCGCACGATTGGTATACAAAGCGATACTGGAGTGGGTCGGAGAGGAGTTTGAACTGACTGGCTCTGGTTCAGGAGGCTGGGTTTTTGATGGTTGTAGTGGTTATTGTCCAGGATGTATGCAGCGTCCGTGGTGTAGTTCAGGGCAGGAAAATTGTTGGACAGAGGATGAGGAAGCGGGGAAAATGGCTCTGATTGATGAACTGAAACCGTATGTTTCAGCGAGTCCCCAGTCTTTGGCAATTTTGCAGGAAAGCAAGGCAGAAAGAGATGCATACATGGCCAAGTTCATGGAAGAACACAAAAATTCAGGGGTTGATGAAATTGGCGATTTTGATGATGATGATGATGAACATTGGAAAGTGAAACTGAATTGAGTGACAGCCTAAAATTTTTCAGCATAAGGAACAATGAAAGGCATAGAGCCTTAGTTTACTCTATGCCTTTCGCTTAGTCTGTGCTATTTTCCCTACCATTATTGCAAAAAGCTCAATTGGAACAATAAGGTCAAGTCATCAAGATCTACGTAGAGGATTTAGCAGATGCAAACCTGGAAACTTTAGTGTATCGGTTCAGAAAAGAATTTATAGGATTGCAATAAAATTTTATGAAGCAGCTCATTTTTTGTTTGCTCATTCTTTTTACCGTTGCTCCAATAGGTGTGCAACATTGATCAAGAATCCTTATTTTTGTATTCAATCAAGATGAAAGTATGTCAAAAATACAAGTCCAAACCACGATTGATACTGATGCACTCATTCTAGGCGCAGCCAATTTGCAATTGAGCGAATTGGAAAGGCTAGTCCGCGAGCTTGATGCAGTAATTGTGCGGAAAAAAAATTTGGACAAAAATATAAAGGAAAGGGAGCTTATCCGGCAAATCAACCAAACGGTTCTGGATGCTGACCAACGCGTTCGGTATTTAATGTTAGCTGAAAAACTGGAAAACGAGACCATTTCAGCGGACGAACACCCAGAGTTTATTGCTTTAACCGAAAAGGATGAAGAATTGCGCAATGCACGTTTGAAATACTTAATTGAGCTTGCTCAACTTACCGATGTCGGCGTGCTTGAATTGATGGAGCAAATGGGGCTAATCTAGGGATAAATGGCAGACAAGGTTTCTTTGATTCTTCAGCGCAAAGTAAAAGCGCTTGCCAATGGGTATTGCGAATATTGCTTTTGCCCTTCATCATTTTCGCCAGACTCTTTCCAGCTTGACCATATTATTCCCATCAGTTTAGGAGGCGTTTCAGAGTTAGAAAATCTTGCTTATTCCTGTGGAGGATGTAATGGGCACAAACACAATAAAACACATTTCATTGATCCATTAATAGGGACGATATCCAGGCTTTTCCATCCAAGACAACATTTATGGGCAGATCATTTTACTTGGAGCGAAGATGATTCGCTAATACTAGGGATAACCCCGATTGGAAGAGCGACCATCGAGTTGCTTCAAGTCAATCGTGAAAGCAACCTCAATTTGCGGAAATTGTTAAAAATGGCAGGGCTTCATCCTCCAAAATAGCCCCCCTACTCCAACAAAAACTCAATATCCCCTCTCGAAAACTCCGCCCGATTCACATTTTCAATAATATCCTCCGCCAGTTTCGATTTTTTATCCTGCAATTTCAGGATTTTTTCCTCGATGCTGTCTTTGGTGATGAACTTGATGGCGATTACACTTTTTTCCTGACCGATCCGGTGAGCGCGGGCTATTGCCTGTTGCTCGGTGGTGGGGTTCCACCAGGGGTCGAGGATGAAGACGTAATCGGCGGCAGTGAGGTTGAGGCCGGTGCCGCCCGATTTGATGGAGATCAGGAAGGATTGTACTTCGGGGTTTGCCTCAAATTTTTTGATTTCTTCCACCCGTTTGTTGGCTGTCAAGTCGCCG
Source organism: Saprospiraceae bacterium (assembly GCA_027488855.1). Taxonomy (GTDB): domain Bacteria; phylum Bacteroidota; class Bacteroidia; order Chitinophagales; family Saprospiraceae; genus Haliscomenobacter. Next base: position 1,270 of record JAIYAV010000405.1, on the reverse strand, counting down.
GTGAGCCAGGAGAACTGCTGTTTTCGCTGCTCAAATTCCTCGCGAAAAAGGCTGAGGTATTGCACAAAGGAGCTAAAAAACAGCGCCTTGTGGTTACTGCGGCGAATGGTGTCCCATTGTTCCAGGATGTCGTTGAACTTGCCACTTTCCTTGGTGTATTCCTCCGAAACCAAACGTGGGTGGTTCACCAATTGGCGCAATTTGGTCAAGGATTGCAGCACCAGAATGCGGTACTGCGGGCTGTTGGCATCGTAGTTTTCCAATAAAAAATTCCGCGCCGCGCTTTTTTCCCGCTCGTACAACTTCTTCTGCTCCGGGGTCATTTCCGAGTAGAAAACCTGGGTGGTAAGCGGCGGTAGGTCTTTGGCTACCTCCTCCTTGGTGCGCCGCAACATATACGGTGCGACCAGGTTCCGCAGCCGCACTTTTTTGTCGTCTACCTGGTGTCTTTCAATCGGGGTGATGAATTCCCGTTTGAAAAAAGAATAATTGCCCAACAAATCCGGGTTGATGAACTGCATTTGGGCCCAGAGGTCACTCAGGGAGTTTTCGATGGGGGTACCGGAAAGGGAGACCCGGTGTTTGCCCCGCAAATCGTGAACCGACTGGAAGATTTTGCTCTCCCGGTTTTTGATCTGCTGGCTTTCGTCGAGGATGATGTATTCGAACTCCATTTGGCCTAACAACTCCTCGTCGCGTAGGGCGGTTTGGTACGTTGTCAAAATCACGTCGAAGCGCCGCAACAAGCGGATATCGGTGTAGCGCCGTTGGCCCACGTGTTTGTAAATGCTGAGTGTAGGCGCAAATTTTTTGATCTCAGCTTCCCAGTTGAACACCAAGGAAGCGGGCAGCACAATCAGGGCATTGAGCGCTTGCAAAAATTCCTCATCTCCGGCACTGGTGGCAAACAAATCCATTTGATTGCCCGTTGCAGCTGGGTTCGGGGCAGCTGCTTTTTGTTCCTTAGCGTAAAGCAGCACCGAGATGGTTTGCAGGGTTTTTCCCAAACCCATGTCGTCGGCCAAACAAGCGCCCAGGCCATTGCGGTACAATTTGATCAGCCAGCGTACTCCTTCGAGTTGGTAAGGGCGCAGGTCGGCTTTGAGCTTCTTGCCGGGCACATAATCGGCGAGGTCAGTGGCCTCGTCTTCGGCACCCGATTTTTGGGCGATGCCCAATTCATCCACCAGTGTGTATTGGCTTTTGTTGAGGCGCAGGGCATTGCCTTCTTTGCGGGCAAACTGCATCAGCGCACGGAATTTTTCCATCC
>JAIYAV010000167.1 GCA_027488855.1 Saprospiraceae bacterium | reverse complement strand
TTAAAATTAGAACCAATCGACCCTGGTGCAGGGGGGAGGCTTCGCATCAGGGTACAAAAGCGACATCAATGGGAAAACGATGACACAAATTTGGGCGGATTAGAACGGATTTTAATCCCGCCTACGGCGTGATTGGAGAGAATTAGCCATTTTAAATTGAACCATCTAAGACATCTCAGGGACATCTAAGACATCTAATGCCCCTGAGGTGCCCTTAGATGTCTTAGATGGTGAAAAAACAAGCAGCGAAGCTGCGCTTAATTGCCATGCGAATCATGCTCATCGTGTACATGCCCATGCTCGATCTCCGCAGCAGTAGCCCCACGAATGCTCAGAATCTCGCCAGAAAAACGAATTCCCATACCCGCCAGCGGATGATTGTGATCCAACATCACTTTGTCATCTTTGATCGCTATCACGCGCCAGATGATGGTTTCACCCGTTTCTTCATCATCCTCTTCCAGCATATCGCCTAATTTCAGGCCAGGAATGCTCAACTCGGACAAAGATTCTACCCGCACAAGATTGAGGTCGCGCTCCCCGTAGGCATCTGCTGGGGCGAGGTCGACTTCAATTTTAGTCCCCACTGTTTTTCCTTCAAACACATCTTCTACTTTGGGAAAAATGTTTTCGTACCCACCGTGGAGGTAGGGAAGACCTTCCTGGCCTTCTTCCAAAACTTCGCCACCTATTTCCTGAATCTTGTAGCTGATGGTTACTACGGAGTTTTTTTGAACTGTTTGCATGTTTGTGCTTTGAGGGTGCAAAGGTAAACTTCATGCAAGATGATCGGGTGGAATTTTGGGGAATTTATTTTTTCTGGGCAAAGCGCAAAATGCAGCTAGAGTCAAAGCTACTGCGAGCATTTGCAACGGCACAGCTCCTTTTCAGCGGGTACCTTGATCAATTAAAAGCCTCTACTTTTGGCTACTTTGCCGTACCAGCGTTTTTTTCCGCTGCTATCATTGAATCAATAAAATCATTCACCAAGAGTTCTTTCAATTCCTGGTATTTTTTTCGATCCTGATTGGATTGTTCCGCCAATTCATATTTCATTTGCTGGTATTTGACCCTGGCCCACTCATTTTTCCTCAAATGGTTGCGCGATAAAAGGTGCCTTTCCAGCGCTTGACTGTCAATTGGGCAAACATAAAGATGGTGCTTTACCGTGTCTAATACTGTATTGATCAATTTGCCACCCCTTTTGAACACCTCCCGGCCTTCAATCCCTTGGTTTCCATTGTGGCAATAGCCGATTTTTTCAAGCCCCTGCTTTATTTTTCCAAAGTCTTGTTTTACAACGTATACAATGTCAATGTCAATGATGGGTTTGGAATCCAAAAGGGGTACTGAGGTACTGCCCACGTGTTCAATGCTGCATTCAAGTCCGCTTAGAACGGCTTCAAGTTGACTTTTGATGTTGTTGAATTGGTTCACCCAATCTGAGGTGTATTTTTCGATGAGCATTGGTTGGTTTTGTAAATGATTGAGGTAGTTTGCTATTACAAGTATTCTCTCCTTTATCCGCTAGGCCAAGTCTTACCCTTTAATCTCCAAGACGCAACGCGTGTACAATGTCTCCAAACTTGTACCAGCGGTGGGGCTTTTGGCTCATGTTCAAAGTTTATCAAAATGGGGAACTACCCTGAGCCGGACAAAATCATTGAAATAAGACTAAAATAATCGGGTAAGACAGCTTTGAACCACGACGAGCACGACGAATGGCTACCGAAAGCGTTAAAGCGCAGAGCGCGTGATGCAAGGCCTACTTCCAAATCTAGAACTGATCGACCCTGTCCGTTCCCCCCGCCGGTACAAACCGATTCTCCGTCACCTGCCCCGACCAATCAAAATCAGGATTCTCCTCATGGGATTTCCGGTATTGCAGCGGCGCACAATGCCTGTACTTCATGAACAAACGATTAAAATTGGTCACGTTATTAAAACCCGAATGAAAGCAAATCTCCGTAATCGTTTCCTCCGAATCCAGCAGCAACTTACAAGCAAAACGCATCCGAATGTCGATCAAAAACTGCTTGAAGCTGTGGTGCGCATGTTTCCGAAAAAAATGACTGAAAGCCGAATCACTCATGTTCATCAAGCCCGCCAGGTCGGATACTTTCATCTGGTGGTTGGCGAAATTCTCTAAAATATAAGTATAGGCCACCTGGATGCGGCGACTGTCGGATTTTGAAGTTGCCAGGCCCTCACTGTTCAGGTATTCAAACTCAGTAGAGCGCGAGAGCACATCCAGCAGTTTAAAAAACTCCAGCACGCTGTCCATGCCCTTATCGGTAGTCAGTTCTTGCATGCGTAGGAAGGCATCCTCGTAGGTTTTTCCGTAAAAACGGATGCCACGTCCGCAGCGTTGCAGGAGCTTTCTGATTTTGTGGTAAGGCTCTTTTTGCAACAATTGCGCCGTAAAGAGGTCGGCCCCAAACTGAATGGTAATCACCCGGTAATTTTTGCCTTTGGGCTGAGCCGCCACTGCGCCATCCCACTTGTGGTAGAGGTAGGGGCCTAAAAACACCAGATCGTTTTCCTCATAACTCTGGGTAGAGTCTCCCACCGTTCGGGTGCCCGAGATGCCACTGACCAAATTGAGCTCCAATTCAGCATGGTTGTGCAGGGGGTAAGCAAATTTATTATTAACCGCATCCAATACCACAAATACATCCGACTCTTTTAGAGGAGTTATTTCGAGAAAAACTTCCATCGTAAAATTTTATTTTGGAATAGGGAGAAAAACTTTTTAAAGATTTCCTAAAGGTACCATTGATTTGCTGGAAAGTGCCATAATTCCAGGTATTCTCCTAGTAATTTTGCAAGAGTTGGCAAAGTGACGAAGGTATCTTCTGAGTCGACTTCGCAGCGCACTCGACGATATGAAGCAATTTTTACCCTTTTTGGTCCTGTTCTTATACGGACTCAACAGTTTATGTGGGCAAAGCACGGAAACATTCCAACTCAAAGGGACCGTATTGGACGCCGCCACTCGGGAAGCCCTGATCGGCGTGAACATTCAAGTGAAGGGAACCCAAACGGGCGCGGTCACCGATTTAGCAGGTGCTTTTAGCCTCGAACTGAGCAAAGGCAGCACCCTCATCTTTAGTTTTTTGGGCTATACTTCCCTCGAACGCACCATTCAGGACGCCACTCCGCTGGTGATTCAATTGGAAACCGAAACGCAACTCCTACAAGACATGGTGGTGGTGGGCTACAAACGGGAGTTTCGCTCCGAGGTGGCCTCGGCCATCAGTTCCGTAAAGGCCAAAGACATCGCCAAACTGCCCGTTCTGGGCCTCGATCAAGCCCTGCAAGGCCAGGTGGCCGGAGTACAAGTCACCCAAGCCACGGGCGCACCCGGCGACGGCATTTCGATCCGCATCCGTGGAGTCAACACCCTGGGCAACAACAATCCGCTGTTCATCATCGACGGCGTGCCCACTACGGGCAGCATCAACATGTTTTCCACCAACGACATCGAATCCATCGAAGTGCTCAAAGATGGCGCGGCTGCAGCCATTTACGGTGCCCGCGCTGCCAATGGGGTGGTTTTGATCACGACCAAAAAAGGCAAATCGGGCAAACCTTCCTTTTCTTTTGACGTATACCAGGGTTTGCAACAAGCCAGCAATTTACCCGAATTGCTGAATTCCGCAGAATACCTCACCATCCGCAACGAAGCCATTCAAAACGCCAATGCCCTGCGGGATCCGCGTAGGCAACTCACGGGTTACGATCCCAAAATTCTGGATACGCTGCCCGACAACAATTGGCTCGACAAGGTCTTCAGCACCGCACCTATGAGCCGCTACTACCTGAGTGCAACGGGCGGCGGGCCCAACGGATCGTATTATTTGATGGGCGAATACCTGGATCAACAGGGCATCTATACCGGACAAGGTTTTAAAAAATACTCAGTCAGGATGAACAGCGAAATCGGCAATTCCTGGCTAAAACTGGGCAACAACCTTTCTTTTTCTATTTCGGACCGTAAGTTGATCGGCAGTTCCGGCGATGGTGGAGGCCCTGGCAATGAGCTGAGCGGCATCCGTTACGCCTTGATTGCCGCACCCGTTTTCCCGGTGTCGCGGGCAGATGGGACGTATTACAAAACCAGTTCGGAATTGGGTGATCCTACCTTATACGGCGACGGCAACGCCAACCCGCTGGCTTTCAACGAAGCCACTGATTGGAACATCAAACGTTACCGGGTTTTTGGCAATGTTTTTGCCGAAATACAGCCCTTAAAAAACCTGCATTTCCGCACCAACCTGGGTGGCGACTTTTTGTTTACCAACGAAAAACTGTTCAAAGAAAGGCTCTCACCAGCGATTTATTCTCCGACCTCACTCAACGAATCGCGGGTATTTGAACAAAACCTGGTCTGGAACAACTCCCTCGATTACAACCTCAAAACAGGCCAACACAAAGTCTCCATCTTATTGGGTATGGAAGCCATCGTGAACCGCACGAATTACCTCGGTGCCTCAGCCAATAATTTTTCGCGCACCGATCCCCTTTTTCGCAACATCAACAACTCCGTGCCGCAGATTTTGACCAATCTTGGCGCTTCCGGCATCAGCACCGAATGGAGTTTATATTCCTTTTTTGGCCAGGCCAATTATAGTTACGCGGGTCGTTATGTGCTGAATGCTTCGCTGCGGCGGGATGGCTCTTCCCGTTTTGGCGAGGGCAATCGCTATGGGTATTTCCCTTCGCTGTCAGCCGCCTGGAATGTGTCCAATGAGGCATTTTTTTCGGACAGTAAAATCATTTCCGGCCTAAAAATCAGAGCTTCTTATGGTGAATTGGGGAACCAGGAAATTGGTCTATACCCCTATAGTTCACTGGTGCAAACGGGTCAACGGGTCTACTCTTTTGGCGGCGAAGTAGCTACCGGAGCACGACTGATTGAAACGGGCAACAGCAAGATCAAGTGGGAAACCACCGCGCAATTCAACCTGGGCGTCGACCTGAGTTTGTGGAAAGACCGCCTCAACTTTACCGTCGATTTGTACAAAAAAATCACTAGCGACATCATCGTGCGGGTGCCGGTTCCGCAGGCGGGTGGCGGTTCCAATCCACCATATGTCAATGCGGGCAAGGTAGAAAACAAAGGCATCGACCTGAACCTGAACTACCGGGCGCGCTTCAAAGATGGGAGTTACAGCATTACGGGCAACCTTTCCCTGGTGCGCAACGAAGTACTTTCCGTGGCAGACTCCGAACCCATTTTGGGTGGATTTGGCCTCTCCGATGGCCCCATCACCAAAACCGAACCTGGCTATCCGATTGGTTCTTTTTTCCTGTATCAAATGGATGGCATCTTTCAAACCCAGGAAGAAATCGCGGCCAGCCCCTTTCAAACGCTGGATACTCGCCCCGGCGATGTCAAATTCGCCGATTTGAATCAGGATGGCACCATCGACGACAAAGACCGCAGCCACCTGGGCAGCCCCTTCCCCAATTTCATCTACGGCCTCAACCTCAATGTGCAATACAAAAGTTTTGACCTTTCCATACTGGCCCAGGGCGTACAAGGCAACGACGTGTATTTCCTCTACGGGAATTTTGCCTACGAAACCCAATCGCGTGGATTCAATTCCTACCGCGAGATTTTGGACCGCTGGACACCTACGAACACCGACACCAACATCCCCAAAGTCAGTGTAGACGACCGCAATGGCAATCGCCGCATTTCCACCCGCTTTTTGGAAGACGGCTCATACCTGCGGATCAAAAACATCACCCTGGGTTATGACCTAAAAAAGAGCCTGAACTGGCCGGGCGTCGGCTCAGCTCGCTTGTACCTCAGCGCCCAAAACGCACTGACCATCACCCGTTACAGCGGCCTTGACCCGGAAATTCAGGCCAATGCCAACGATACCCGTGGCTACAATGTATCCTCCGACCTTGCCGTAGGCATCGACTGGGGAACGGTGCCCGCCCCACGGACTTTCATCCTGGGCTTTCACCTCGACTTCTGATTTTTACGGGTCACGTTTACTAAACTTTAAAAGTTTAGTAAACGTCGCTCCGAATTCCTAATCAATGCTTTATGAGATTTTGGAAACAAGTATTTGGCATAAGTTTGTTTTTCGTTTGCACTGCCTGTGCCGACATCCTGGACAAAGAACCCATCGGTATTTTGGACACCGGTTCTTTTTTTAAAACTGCCCAGGATGCCGAACAAGCCGTGAATGCCGCTTACAACGCCCTGCTGTTCAACAACGAAAACAACAATTTTTACTGGGGCCTGGGCGTCATCGCCTCGGACGAAGCCGTAGTGGGTGGCGACGGTTCACGGCCAGGGTTGAGCGAATTTGATTTTTTGATCCATACTCCCCGTACTCAGGAGCTCAACGACTTGTGGAAACTCAATTACAAGGGCATTACCCAATGCAATACCGTACTCGATAAGGTGCCCGCCATAGAGATGGATGCTGCCTTAAAAAGCCGCATTTTAGCCGAGGCGCAGTTTTTGCGGGCCTATTATTACTTCATCCTGACGCAGGTTTTTGGCGATGTTCCGTTGATTACGAAACTGCTTCCACCTGCTGAAATCAAAATCCCCCGTACACCGCTGCGCGAAGTACAAGCGCAAATTATACTGGATTGTGAAAGCGCGGCAGCGGTATTGCCCCTGAGTTATTCTGCCACTTCACAAGGGCGGGCAACCAAGGGTGCGGCACTGGCTTTGGCGGCGAAAACCAAAATTTACCAAAAAGATTGGGCGGGTGCTTTGGACTACATTCAAAAAATCAAGGCCCTTGGAATCTACAAACTAGTGCCCGATTTCCGCGACAATTTTCGCAAAAACACCCAAAACAACAGCGAATCGGTCTGGGAAATCCAGCACAGCAACCTGCAACTCGGTGTCGGCAATTCGCTCAATCAATGGTGGGCTTCCAAAAAATACGGCGGCGGTTACGGCTTTGCGGAAGTGACCAAAGAGTTGGTGGACGCTTTTGAAACGGGTGATCCCCGGCTCAAATTCACCGTCGCCCGCAATCGCGACGATTATTTCGGTGTGGTCTATTTTGCCTCTTTTTCCTCCACCCAATACAGCCCGCTTAAGTACCTGCAATCCGACAAGGAAGCAACGCAAAAAGCCGATGGCGACATCAACTACACCGCGATTCGCTACGCGGAAGTTTTGCTTTGGGAAGCCGAAGCTCAAGCCCAACTCAACAAAATACCCGAGGCAAAAATCCCGCTGGAAGCAGTCCGGGCGCGGGCCAGGGCACAAGCCGCTACACCCGCCACGACCTTGCCTCCAATCAGCGCGACAGACCAGGCTATGGTGTTGGAAGCCATCCGCCACGAGCGACAGGTAGAACTGGCCTTCGAGATGCACCGCTTCTTTGATCTGGTGCGCTGGGGCTTGGCGACCAAATACTTGTCCAACTTCAAGGTGGGCAAACACGAGTTGTGGCCATTGCCACAAACGGAGTTGGATTTGAATTCAAAATTGGTGCAAAATCCGGGGTATTGAGCATTGGTGAAATTTTAGCATCATACTTTCTAAGGTGCCTCCCCTAAGGTGTGCTAAGGTGCCTAAGGTGGTTCAAATAAAAACTCTTCGCGCTTGCGCGCAAGAGTCATATTTTTTCTTAACCACCTTAGGCACCTTAGACACCTTAGGGGGCACCTTAGCTAGACAGTATCGACGATTCCCCAAAAAACAATCATTTGTATATGAGCATCAGCGTCATCAAGTTTCGAACATCACTTTTCCTCTCCTTCTGGAGCATCGGCATTCTCGCCTTCGCCCAAGCTGGCCAAACCGCCATTTCCCGCATTGAACAAATGCCCAACCAACCCAGCCCCTTCAACATCCGCAACTGGGCGCAGGTCGCCCTGAAGTACGACTCCTTTGTATACGACGCGACCAAAACCGGAGCTTACCTGCCCCTGGTTTTTTTCAAAAATGCAGGCATCAACTATCCGGCAGCACCCGTTTTTGGCCTGACAACTTACGTGGGCTCAAATCCCCCGCCCGGCAATGAAGCCATCAATGTCTTGCCTTCCCTCGTAGGCGCGAGTTTGGTTGGCATCGACAAACAAAAGCAATTTGGCCGCAACTGGTTGCTGCTGGCGCAAGATTTTTACAACAAAGCCAACGGCGAAAAGCTCTACCTCAACAATGCCAGTTCCCGCAGCGGCCAGGATTGGTGGTATGACATGATGCCCAACCTGTATTTTTATCAATTGACCGACCTGTACCCCCAAGGGTTTGGGGAATCCAAACTCCAGTTTACCACCATTGCCGATCGACTGCTGGAAGCGACCAAAGCCATGGGCGGCAGCACTGCTCCCTGGACGAGTGCATATATGAATTACCGCGCCTGGAATTTTGCCCAAATGAAACCGCTGGTGGCTGGCGTCAAAGAACCCGAAGCAGCCGGAGCTTTTGCCTGGATTTTGTACCACGCATACAAAAAAACGGGCGACAAAAAATACCTCCAGGGCGCGGAGTGGTGCCTGGAATTCCTCAACGGCTGGCCCGACAACCCTTCTTACGAGCTGCAATTGCCCTACGGAACCTATGTAGCGGCCAAAATGAATGCCGAACTCAACACCCAATACGATGTAGAAAAAATGCTGAATTG